>DTSO01000021.1 GCA_012965315.1 Phycisphaerales bacterium
TAACAATGATTACTTCTATGTTGACGTCTCCTACGACGGTGGCCCATGGACTAGCCTTGAAATAGTTGGCCCTGTCGCTGAATCAAGTGGTGGTTGGTACGACGTAGAACATTCATTGACAGGCGCAGGTAATGTTCAAGTTCGATTTACCTGTGGTGACTTAAATGCTGGATCTGTTATTGAAGCAGCAGTAGACGGTGTTTCACTCTCCAGAAGTTTCTGCGATACACCATCTTGTACAGGCGATGTTAATGGCGACAATACTGTTGACGTTACTGACTTGCTTGAAGTAGTTGCCAGTTGGGGAACTGGTAGTGGACCAGCAGATATTAATGGCGATGGCATTGTTGATGTCGGCGACATCCTTGAGCTCGTTGGAGCTTGGGGAGCTTGCCCGTAACATCACTTTAGTTTTATTACACATAGAAAAGCCCCAGCCAAATGGCTGGGGCTTTTTTTAATTGAGTCAGTGTGTATTATTTACTCGCTTTGTCAATTTCTGCAAACGCAGCAAGTGGATCCTTTAATACTTTTGCTCGGCATCCGCCGCAACATAGTTCAACAAGACGAGTGCCAACTATCATGTGGTCTGGTCCACCCATGCCATCAAGCGGTCCACGACCAATGATGCAATAGGTTAGTGGGTATGCTTTGAGTTGTGCTTTTACAATTTCTTCGTCAAGTTCTATAACGTACTCAGTAGGATCTGCAAGAAACTCGCCTTTGCAATCATTACAACAAGTTCTGAATAATCTATTTCCATAGATGAAACTTACTGCACCACCATGAATTCCTAATTCGTCACCAGTGATAATGCAAGTAGTAATAGGGTAGTAGGGAAGTTGTTGTTCAATCATTAAAGCATCGATTTTTTTGAAGTTTGAAGCTTTGTCTTCTTTGAACTTTGATGGGCAATCTGCACAACAAAACCGTACTTCTCGACCGTCAATTACTTCTACAACTTCGCCGCCCATGGAGTCAAGCTTTTTACCAGTGATTGGGCAGATATCTAACAAGTAGGGTGCTTTTACAGAAATTACAACTTCTGTTATTTCTGGTTTTGCATTTGCTGCTTTTTGTTCTGCAACGTAAGCAATTTTGCGTGCATCGTCCCATTTGTTGAACCCTTTCAGGCAACCACCGCAACAGAATGCTACAGCGTCATCACCAACTTGCGCTGAAAAATCTGCGTTTACTGGTTCTCCACTAATTGGACAGGTTTCGTTTACTGGTTCCCCAGCAAACACGAGGGTTGGTAGTGCAATTACTACCAGTAACAATGTGATGAAAAGTTTCATGATTTTCTCCTTTACTTTTCGGTTTTAACTACACGTGTAGTTTTTCATTAAATTTAAGTTGCCACTCAGCAACCGATGAATACAAAACTGGAACAACAAACAAAGTGATTAATGCAATTAGCATACCGCCGAAAATTGGAATTGCCATAGGAACCATAAGATCTGCTCCACGGCCCGTTGCAGTCAACACTGGCAACAAGGCAAGAATAGTGGTGGCGGAAGTCATTAGGCAAGCTCTAATTCGAAGGCAACCTCCTTCAACAATCGCATTTCTGATTTCTGCAACTGTTTTTGGTTTGCGTTCTTTTATAGACTGCTTTAATCTAGTTGCCATGACAACACCGTCGTCCGTTGCGATGCCAAACAGAGCTAAGAACCCCACCCAAACAGCTACACTCATATTTATTGGTTGAACATGGAATAACTGGGCAATGTTTGTGCCAAATACTGAGAAATCTAAGAACCAAGGTTGACCATAAAGCCAGATAAGCATGAAGCCACCACCCCAAGCAACGAACACGCCAGCAAAAATGATGACGGATGTAAGTAAACTATGAAATTGAAGGTGTAATAAAATCAAAATCACTGCAAGAGAAAGAGGAATAACAATGGACAATCTTTTCATCGCCCTTACTTGATTTTCATACGAGCCAGCAAAATTGTATTTCACCCCGGTTGGAACAATTAAGTCTCCTCGTTCTATTGCACCGTTCAATGTTGCTTGCGCAGATTCAATTGCATCTACTTCACTAAAAGAAGGTACGCGGTCGAAAATTACAAATGCAACAAGAAAGCCATCTTCGCCTTTAATAACTTGAGGACCTCGTCGGTATGTAATATCTGCAAGTTCACTAAGTGGAATGTGCACCCCATTTGGCGAGAATACCATCAACGCATCGAGTGCTTCAACGGAGTCTCGAAGTTCTCGTTGGTATCTAATTCGAACACCGTATCGTTCTCGGCCCTCCACAGTTCTTGTAACTGCTTGCCCACCAACTGCCGCCTCAATTATTTGTTGAACATCTGTCACTTTAAGGCCATGCCTTGCAAGTCGGTTTCTATCTAAATCAATTTCTAGATATGGTTTGCCAACAACACGGTCAGCAAAAACAGTTTCTTTTCTTATCGCAGGAGCTTCTTTAAGTGCTTTTTCTAATTCCATTGCGAAATCTTCAATTGATTCAAGTGTAGGGCCGTACACTTTAATTCCCATCGGTGCGCGGAACCCAGATTGCAACATGACAATTCGGGTTTCAATTGGTTGTAGTTTTGGCGCAGAAGTTGTTCCAACAAGCTGCGCTGCATCTACAATTTCATCCCAAATATCTTGTGGACTTTTAATGTGGTCTCGCCATAAGCGAACAATCGAACCATCTTCTTTATATTCGTATTCTGGCGAATATTCGATTATGGTTTCCACCATAGAAAGCGGGGCGGGATCCATAGGAGTATCAGCACGGCCAATTTTTCCAACAACATCCGTAACCTCTGGAACGGACGCAATTGCTAAATCTAATTTCTGTAACACGTCGAGTGTTTCATCTATAGATGCATGTGGCATTGTTGTTGGCATGTAAAGGAATGACCCTTCGTCGAGCGAAGGCATAAATTCTCTGCCTGCGCCAGGGAAAGCGTGCGCGATGTTTGTTACAACCTTTGTTGAACGGATAGAAGTTGGTAGAAACGAAAAAACAGAATCAAAACCAAGCCATGCAGTTAAGCCAAAAATAACTATGGTTGTAGGCGTTATCAACATTACAAATTTGAAACGTAGTGCGAAGATTAACATTGACCTATACCCCATTCGGAATAGTTTAAATATTGTCAAAAAACCACCGACTGTAACGACTACAAACAGAATGTTTTTCCAGTATTCTTGTGGCCCTAGAGGACTCCACGCATTTGCAAGCAATACTGCAACAAGTACACTGAGTGTTCCAGTTATGGCATATTTCACCCATGTTGGCATCGGCTTTCTTGCCTTGCGTGGTTTGCGAAGAAGTAATGAGGCAAAGGGAGGGATGACAGCAATCGCCAAGAATATCGCACCAGTTAGTGCGAATGTTTTTGTCCAAGCTAATGGACTAAACAGTTTTCCTTCAGCACCTGTTAAAGCAAATACTGGTAGGAATCCAACGATAGTTGTAAGCCCTGCGGTAAGAACTGCACCAGCTACTTCAGAAGATGCTTTAGCAATAACTTCATTGCGTGGTTGATCCGGAAAATCTTCAAGTCGTTTGAGAATGTTTTCGACAATAACAATTCCCATATCTACGACTGTTCCAACTGCAATTGCAATACCACTTAAAGCAACAATATTCGCGTCAACTTTTGCAATTTTCATGCCTACAAATGCAAGTAAAACAGAGAGTGGCAACATGGATGAAATTAACATTGAACCACGAATATGGAAAACCATTAAAAGTACAACAAGGATGGTAATCATCACTTGCTGAACAATTGCATGGTTAAGTGTGTCTAATGTTTCGTGAATTAATCCACTTCGGTCATAGAATGGAATAATCGTAACTTGACTTACTGTTCCATCATCAAGAATTTTTGAAGGCAAGCCAGAGGAGACTTGCTTAATCTGCTCCTTGACAGAGTTAATTACCGCTAGAGGATTTTCGCCATATCTTGCGGCAACGATTCCACCAACTGCCTCAACACCATCTCGATCGAGTGCGCCGCGGCGCATTGCTGGGCCTATGTTAATTTCTGCAACATCTTCGAGAAGAATAGGAACACCATCGGTTGCAGTAACAACAGTTTTTCGAAGGTCTTCAATATTTTCAATGTAACCAAGGCCGCGAACAATGTATTCGGCATTGTTTAATTCGATAAGCCCAGCACTAACATCTAAGTTACTACCTTTGACTGCGGACATAACTTGTTGAAGCGTCACGCCCATATGACGCAAGTGGGCTGGGTCGACATCGACCTGATATTCTTTGACGAAGCCACCAATTGAAGCAACTTCAGCAACACCTTTTGCAGCAGTAAGCGCGTATCGAACATTAAAATCTTGAATTGAACGGAGTTCGTCTAAACTCCATCCGCCTGCTGGGTTGCCTTCTGGATCTCTACCTTCGAGGGTGTACATGAATACTTGTCCGAGCGCAGTCGCATCAGGTCCAAGTGACGGCGTTACATCATTGGGCAACGTATTGTTTGGTAGTGAACTTAATTTCTCAAGAATGCGTGAGCGACCCCAGTAAAAATCAACTCCATCTTCAAAAATTACATAGATTGTCGAGAAGCCAAAAATAGAATAACTACGTACCGCTTTTACTCTTGGAAGTCCGAGCAATGAACTAACAAGTGGATATGTAATTTGGTCATCAATGTCTTGTGGACTTCTGCCTGACCAAGGCGTAAATACAATTTGTTGGTTTTCGCCAATGTCAGGAATAGCATCAACAGGGACCGGATCACGTGGAATTGAGCCAATATCCCAGTCAAATGGCGCTACTATTACACCCCAAAAAGTTGTAATGATAATTACTATCGCAACAATTAAGCGGTGTTTAATTAATGAAGTAATTAAAAAATTCATTGATTGTCACCATTTGATTTGAATATTTTTTTTGTTTCTCCGCACTTGAGCATCTCTGCACCAAAGTATGGGTTAACGAGTGCGTCTTTTCTTTGTAACCAATAGGCACCCTTGAAATCAAATGCCATTGGACAATACATTTCATAGTAGACACCCATCCCATGACCAAATTTCTTTTGAAGTTCGGTAATTGCTTTTGACATGTTTTCAAAGATAATTCTTGCTTCAACGATGTTTTTTGATGGTTTAGCAGTTGTCAATAATATTTCAACAATCTCATCCCAAGAGGCAAGAGTTTCTGTGCTTAATGCGGAATCATCAACAATAGAAATCATTATTTCAATGTCTGATTGAGCTATTAAAAATGCATCAAAGTTATCTGCAGCAAGTGCTTCTTGTGCTGAAAAATAAGCTGCATACAGTGGGTTCAAGGACATTATGAATTCATTGGAAACACGTTCCTTTTTAGTTTCATTTTCCAAACTCATCATTGACGGCTTCGCCTGGATTTGCAATTCGGAATCTATTTTGAAAGTACCTTGAACTACAACAAGCTCGCCTTCTTCAAGACCATCTTTAACAACGTACATTTCATCTGCTCTTTCTCCAAGAGTTATAACTCTAGATTCAAATGTTGGTTGTTCGGCTGGAATTTGAACAAATACTACAGCTCGGTGTCCTGTCATCAGAACCGAACTTCTAGGGATAATTAATGGTGGAGTATCTCCGAGTTCACCAATAACATTGCCACGGACAAATGATCCAGGAAGTAATAAATAATCTGGATTTTCAATTTCTAATCGCACTGTAACTGTTCGTGTTTTTGGGTTAATGACTGGGTCAATAAAATCGATAGTTGATTTAATACTAGTGCCCGGAAGAATGTCAGTTTCTAACTCAATTTGTTGCCCAATAGATAGGAATGGAATTTCAGTTTCGTGTGCTTCTAGCAAAATCCAAACGGTATTTAAGTCAGCAATTTGAAAAAGAGTTTGTCCAGTTTTAACGAATTCGCCTGTGACTATGTTTCGAGTTATAACTACGCCGTCTATAGGCGAAGTGATAATGATAGTGTCACTTGGTTCGCTTGAATTTGCTAAAGCATCAACCTGGGTATCGGTTAAACCCCACCGTAATAATTTAATTCGAGCGGATTTGTAAGTTGCTTTAGCTGTTTTTGCGATTATGGAATTGCCGGTTATTCTTCGCATGCTACTTGCCGATTCTTGCAACTCGCTTTGAGCAACTAGAAGTTCAGGGCTGTATAGTTCTGCGAGAGGGGCGTTTGCTTTTACGGTTGCGCCTGTAAAATCTACAAAAAGTTTATCTATTCTTCCAGGAAACCAAGCCGTGATTGTTGCTTGTTTTGTTTCATCTAGTTCTACAGTTCCAACTAGTTGAATTACTTTTCTAGGGAACGCTCTAAGGACTGGAGCAACTTCGATTTGCGCACGCTTCATTGCAGATTCACTCATTGCTATTGCATTAGGCGGAACATTATCTGCGCCTTTAGGAACTGGTATCAAGTCCATAAAACAAATTGGGCAAACTGCATCTTTGTCGTGAGTTCTAAATTGCGGATGCATGGAACAGGTGTACTCAGTTGCCACTGCTGTTTCTTGTGCATCGTGTTCGTGCGTTTCATTCACATTTGGCTGACCGCTAGTACATTTGCCAATTGAGAAAGAAATGAGGACGATTGCAATTCCACCAATAATTACGATTGGTTTGTTCATTGTGATAACTCCGTTTTTACTGCGCCACCGACTAATTTTGAAATAGTAGCGTCAGCATTTAAGGCAGCTACATACGAGCGCTGCAAGTTTCTTTGTAGTTCTAATAAGGTTCGTTGAGAATCGAGTAATTCAATAGCACTTGTTGTTCCAGTTGAGAAAGCAACAAGAACTGCCCCTAGTGCGTCTTCTGCCCTTGGAATCAAAGCAGTTTCATAAAATGTAATGCTGCGCATGGAATCATCTCGTTGATAAATTGCTTCTGCAATTGCTGCGTTCAATTCATGGAGCAAAGCCTCTTTTGCAGCGATGGCAGCAAGTTTTTTAGACATTGCTTCAGATTTTGCAGCATCAGTTTTGGTTTGATTTAAAGGGATTGAAAAACCAATCATTCCCATGATGGGATCATTCCCAGCGTCTGGTGTTGTTGGGTCTAATGGATCACCAAGATTTGTATACGTTAAACCAACGGTCCACTTTGGTTTGGCATCTAATTCAGCAACTTTGATTGCCAATTGATGTTGTTCAATAGTTGCGTTGTGAGCATTGATTGCTGGGTTTTTCGCGACGAGTTGTATAGCATCCTCTAGTGTGATGCTTGCAACGTTTAGATGTATCGAAGAAGGGAGATTAAATGCATCCTTACCGTTTCTAGCTAAGGTTGCATTTAAGGCGGCTATTCTTGGTCCACGTAAGTTGTTTAAATTACTAAGTTTGTCTTCGAGTTTTCCTAGTTCAACTTGGAGTTGCACAAGTCTACTGTGGCTAGTGCCATTTACTTCGTAACTTCGTCTCGCAATTCTTTCTGCTTGAGCGAGTAATTCAAATGAATCAGTGATGACTGAAATTTCATTTTCTAAATCTACAACCGCTGTCCATCGTTTAACTACTTTTTGAAAAATATTTAAGCGAACTGATTCGTACTCGTGCCATTTGCTATTTGCTACCGATTTTGCGACATCACCTTTCGCTTCGAGTAGTCCCCACCATGGGAATGACTGACTTAAAGACAGTTGCTGTTCCATTGGTCCAGTTCTAGTTTGAATTTCTTCAATAAAGTAGCCAAGTGAAACTTTTGGATCTGCAAGCGCAGTTACTTGTGGAATACGCGATAAGGAAGCTTTCCAATTATGGAATGCAACTTTAAGTTCTGGCGACATTAATGATGCATAGACCAAGCATTCTCGAAGTGAAGCGTCATTTTCAAGTGATGGTAGCGTGATGCTGGTTTCAACATCGTCATTCGCTGAATCTAGAATTTGCGGCGACACAGTTGTGCCTGCAAAGTGTATTGTCTGCCGAAGTGGGACTGTTGTGCTGTGGAAGGGTAATCCACTCGTACAACTCCCTAATACGGCTAGTGATGCGCCTGTAGTTATTAGGCGAATTAAGTATTTCATTTTTGAGGTTCCTCATCAAAACCAAGTACATAACAGTAGCAAGCACATTCATAAATTATGTGCGTGCATAGTAATCCTACGGGGTTGATGAGTTAATTCTGCCAGCGACCTAAAAGAGCTTGCCTACAGTTATTTGAGGCAACAACTATTTTGGTCGAGGGGTTCACAGCGACAATCTCAGAAACAAAGAGCGCTGGAAGGGTGTAATTTGCATTTGTTAGCGGTGCAACTAAATCAATCGAAGGGATTGAAAATGGCGTTTTTGATGGCGCTGAGTCCTTCTCTTTGTCTTCACCACACCGGCAACCATTTGCGGCACAGCGACAAAATCCACCACAGCAAGACATCTTCTGAGCAGCTTGAACACTGTCTTGGGTGGCTTGAGCAGGAACCGCCATTGGGAGGCTCTGAAGGATCAATAATAAGATTGGAAGGAAACGCAACATTGGATATAGAATTATACGACGTTTTTCATGTGTTTCTATTGCTTTTTTTGTTCATTTTTACGTCCGACTTGATTATTCTTCTCTTGTGGCATTTGAACAAGAAGAAATATTACAAATTACATCCAAAATAGAGAGATGGTTTACTAAATCGGCAAGGGAGTTCCCTTGGAGAAATGACGATTTTCCATGGGGAAGATTGGTTTGTGAGTTTATGGCGCAGCAAACTCAAATAGATAGAGTTGCCCAGCGATGGCCAATTATGTTGCAACGATTTCCAGAGCCCTCGAGTATGGCCAAAAGTGATGAGCAGGGAGTCCTTGAATTATGGCAAGGTCTTGGATATTACAGACGCGCAAAAAATTTGAAGAAAACGGCAGAGATTATTGCTTCAGAATTCGGTGGGGAGGTGCCAAGTGATATCGAATCACTTTTGCAACTTCCTGGTGTTGGTAAATATACCGCTGGAGCAATTGCTTCAATCGCATTTGAGAAACACGCTCCAATAGTTGATGCAAATGTACATAGAGTCTTGTGCAGGCTTTGCAATCACGCCGGTGATCCTACTCCATCTACTTGGACATGGCAAATCTCAGAATTGTTAGTGACAAGTTGCAATTCGCCGCAATTATTTAATGAAGGGTTAATGGAATTAGGCGCTACAGTTTGTACATCTAAGTCGCCGTCTTGCGACGATTGTCCTTTGCAATCATGTTGTGGTGCATCTAAGGAAAATACTCAACGTGATATTCCTCCCCCCAAGAAAAGAGCAACTAAGAAACGCGTCTATCATTATTCCGTGGTTGCTGAACATGAAGGCGAATTAGCATTTGAGCAACGGAATGATTCAGGCCTTTGGGCTGGAATGTGGCAAGTTCCTACTATTGACTCAGATGTTAAATTGACAGAGGCGCAAGTACGAAAGAAATTGAACTTAAAAAACAAACTTATCTCTATTGGTGAATTTGAACATGTTCTTTCTCATAGGATTATTTCCTTCTCAGTGTTCGCTTGCAAAATTGAACGCGATAGACGTTTTTCTTGGGTAAAACAAGATTCACTACATGAACTCCCACTCGCATCCGCTCAACGCAAGGTACTCGCTGTACACTGCGTAACATGAAAATTACTACTTTACTTCCGCTATTACTTTGTTCAACCATATATGCGCAGCATCCTCGTGACTTTATTGCCGATGACGCCTTGTCAGTTCTGTCGATTAAAGACGGAAATGCAATTAACGCAATAATTGAAACCATCTATGAAAAAACTGAATCGACTAGTGCAAATATAAAGTATTTAGATATTTTTCTTACGCAATTTTTTGATGACCCTACAGCAATTGATTTGTCATCAGAATTACTTTTGGTTGTTGAGCCAACCGTCCTTTCAGAAGGCCAACCGCCTGCAGGTATGTTCGGGCCAATGCCACACATGCAAATTATTTGTAAAGCAAAAGAAGGTAGAACTTTATCTGTTTCTAGTTCTTCATGGTTAAAATCTTCAACAACTGTTGATGGTTGGTTTATTGCTTCTGGAGATCAAAATTTGAATGTCCGTAAAGGGGCTGGACTTTCCGGTATTTTCGACACAATGCCAGATACACAAGCAGGATGGGTGATTCGGTTTGGCCCTTTGTGGCAACAGCTTGGCCCAATTGCTCAAATGACTGGCGGCATGTTTATCGGTTCGATGAACAAACCAGATTTAAGCGGCGTGATTTCTAAGGAGCAACGAAATACAACAGCAGCTGCTAGAAAAGCATTCAAAGCATTGACTGCTTGGTGCGGAACGGTAGAAAATATTTCTTTTGGTGCAGACATTGAAGATTTTGTGCTTACAACGACTGTAGATATTGAATCTAAAGACAAAAGCAGTCTTACAATCGACAATGGCTCTATGCTTGAAATGGCAACTTATTTCAATGACAGCATGATTCAATATGCGATGTCAGGCGATTTTATTCGGCAGTTATTAGATATCGATGAGAAGACATTTGATTCGTTCGCTACTTACGCTTCAGCGCCACCGACATTTTTAATTTCAAGTATGCGATTGCTCGCTAATGTGGCAGAGGAAAATGTAGTTGCGTATGGTCTTAATTCAAAAAATGGCTTAACACTTGCGTCATTGGTTAACGTAAATAATCAAGATGCGTATTTAAAGGAAGCATCTACTGTAGTAAATTCACTTCCTGAGCAACTACTAGAAGAATTTAGTGTGAAATTAAGTGAATCTAAGACGTCGCATACTTGGGATATCACGATGATGGGTGAAGATGAAGAAAATCAGAAGATTATGGATGCTGTGGTTCATCCCGGCGACCAGTTGCGTCTTAAAAAACAGGGTACGGAACGAGTAGCGATTGTATTTGGTCCACAAGCGTGGAGAGCATTCGGTTCGCCTTCCGCAACTTCTTTAACACAAGTAATTAGAAGACATTCTAAGCAAGTCGAAATAGATTTAGCTTTAGCGGTAGATTTTAGAACTTTTTCAACTGGATTCACAGAAATACTAAATGAAATTAATCCAGATGAACAAGCAGTGCTAGCGCAATCCCCATCTGCAAAATGTTCTTTGCTTTATGGTTCAACTACGAGTGGTGCTTTTGTTGAAGCACAATTAAATGTGATGGGTCTTGCGATTCTGATTTCTGAACTTGAAGAATTGAATTAATACCAGGTCTATCAATGATAGATTTAGGAAACAGTTTTATCCTGCGATATCACCAACTTCTTCGGCTTCAATAACTTCGCTGTCTGTTGCAACAGGTTTATATTCTTCTGGGTATTTTATTCGCGTGTGATAAATGGAATTCAATCGTGCGATGATTGCATCTTCTACTTTTGCTAAATCAGTAAAAGTCAAATCGCATTCATCAAATTGATGGTCAAGTAACCGTTTGCGCGATAGGTCACGAACCAGCGCTTCGATTCTTGCTGGGTTCGGGTCAGGAAGTGCTCGGGACGCAGATTCAACAGCATCTGCAATCATGAGGACTGCTGCTTCCTTAGTTTTTGGTTTAGGACCGGGATATCTAAACTGTGACTCGTTTATGGGTTCGCCAGTTTCGTCAGCAGTTTTTTGTGCGGCATGATAAAAATATTCAACGAGTGTTGTGCCGTGATGAGCTTCAATGAAATGAATAATCTCTCTTGGCAAATCGTATTCTTTTCCAAGTTCAATTCCATCTTTTACATGGCCAATTATGACGAGCAAACTCATCGATGGTTTTAAATCTTTGTGCCTGTTATAACCAGTTTGATTTTCGACAAAGTATTCTGGCTTATTCATTTTGCCAATGTCGTGGTAAAGCCCGCCAACATACGCAAGCAATGAATCACCGCCGATTGCCTCAGTAGCAGTTTCAGCAATGTCAGCAACTTGCCTAGAGTGGTTGAAAGTGCCTGGGGCGAGTTGCTGAAGTTGTTTAAGCAACGGTTTTCGTGGGTCACGGAGGTCAGCAAGGGTCATACCAGTGGTTATATCAAAGACACTTTCGATGCTTGGAAGAATGCCTAGAACGAAAAAGCCAACAACTAAAGCAGATGCGCCTGCAAAAAGAGAATCAGTGGCAACGAGTTGCCAAGCAATCGAGATGTCAGAAACTTTTGCAAGACCTAAAAATAAAGCACCAATTGCAAATGTAATTGCTGTTTTGCCTGAAGCGTGGATGAGTGTTTGCCGTTGTCTAACCTCGCTGATTTGGCTAATCATCATTCCGCACCCAGCAATTAATAGAATGAACCAAGCAATCGATTGCGAGAGTGCCATCGTAACAAGAGCGCATTGCATAAACGCAATGAACATTCCCATTCTCTGTCCATACGCAAGACTAATGATAGTTACAACAAGCAACGTAGGGACAATTGCAGCAGCAAAAATAAATGCAGGGGATTGAAGCGTGACAATTACAGAAAGCCCAAGCATTAATGCCATCAGTGCACAAAGTGCAAATAATCGAAGTGGGTTTTTAGCTACTCGTGGATTTGCCGAAGTCGTATATGCTCCAATGAAAACAGCAAGCATTGCAAGCAGTCCAATCGAACCAATTCTCGGTAACCATCGGTCTAGTAAAGTTGAGTTTGCGAAAAAGTGTTTCTGTTCTAAAATAGCATTTTCGTATTGTGTGGCTGAAATTGAATCGCCTTTACGCCAAATAATTTCGCCTTGAATGTGTTTTACAAATACTGGTACAACAGCAACAGCGGCTGCTTCTGCTCGAGCTTGCGTATCTTCAACATCAAGTAAAATACTTGGTTGATGATTGTATAATAGTCGCGCTCCAATTATTGGTACCAGAGATTCCGGAAAATCGACTGAACTGATGAGTTCAGCAATTTTTAAATCTGGCTCACCCTGAGCATTTACAGGAAGAGGTACCGCATCTGCTTGGTAGGGCCGAATAATTCTGCCTGCTCCAATGAACAACTCACGATTAGAAGACGGTGTCGTTGTAAACACTTGAAATTCTTCACTAGTAAGGAGTGGTTTGTTCTGTTGAATGTTTTGAATTAACTTCGTGACAGATCTAGTCCATGAATAGGTCGGCTCACCATCTTTTGACATCGACTGTAAGGCAAGGAGTGACTCTGGAGTTAAGTTGAATTGAGTTACGAGTTCTGGAGAGACATCTTCGACAGTAACTTTTCCTGACACCGCAGTTGGTAGCCCATTTAAAGATGCTTTTAGACGTTCAATAAAAGTGGAGTTTACGATGTAAATTTTTGGAGACGAATTTCTCGCTTCTGCACGTTTCGCTTCCGTGGCTGCAGCATTGTCGAATTGGAAGTTAATTCGTTTAATTCGAGTTTCTGTAGCAATTTGTCCATCATGAACTTTTATTTGTTCACCAGACCAAGTCGCAAGAATGGAAACCACAACGAGGAAAAGGAAAATGATAAGACAAGTTCGTAAGAACTCTGGCCTTCGCAATAAATAAATGATTGAGACCGAAGGCTTCGGTACATTTTTAAGTACAGTCTTTCGTCGACTTTTGCTACTTGCTTTATTTTTTTGTCCAGATGCTTTTGCCATTTATTATGCGATATTATCGTCTAAGGGAGAGTCTTTTGCTTAATTGGATACCGCCACAATGCATTGTGGCAAATCACCGCGTTCTCTCCGTTGAGAAGCGTTCGTCCTGGTAGAAAAATGACCTGCTTGAACTAAAAACATAGTTTTGCCATATTTGCCGGTATCTTGTGATATGCGAATAGAACCGAGACCACTCTGTGAGAGCTTATTTTTCAGTATTACTACTGCTTGGTCAGCGTTAGTTTTGTTCTGATATGCGCCAAATTGAAGTGTGTATTTTCCATCATCGCCTTGATTCCGGCTTCGTGCATTCGCTTTTTGTTTGTCTATACCTTGCAGGTTAATCGACGCAGATCTGAAAGCGGATTGAGCTTCTGCGTAATTGCCTTCGCATGAAGCAATGATACCTAACATCGCAGTCGACTTTCCTTTTACCTCTGAGTTCGCGGATTGTTGTGCTTTTGTAAACCAACGTTTTGAAGATTCAATATTGTTTAGCTGAAATTCACAAAGGCCAAGCATGTATTCTGCTTCGTTTTGATTTGCGTTATTCTCAATTGCTTTTTTTGCCCACATTTCAGAGAGCCGCCATTGCCCTTTGTTGTACTCCTGAAGAGATAATTCAAGCGAATTGGTTTTGGTAGATTCGCAACCAAGGCCAAAGAGGGTGGTTAGTAGTAAAAGAGCTAGAAATGGTATTCGCATAGTATTGTTCCAGCGTGTATCGTACCCTTTTGGAAAGAACACGATGCAACTTCTAACATCCATTTACAGAACATGGAGAAGGAATCCCTTCAAGACTCTCATTGTCGATGATTATCGAAAGTGGAGGGGGATAGATTTGCAGGTCGCTTCTTGGCATGTAGCAAAACACATAAAGACTGATAAGCCTCATGTTGCAGTTCTGTTGCCAACATCAGGAATGTTCCCAGTTTCGTTGACCGCGATTTGGTCCCTTGGCAAAACAATTGTGCCATTAAATTATCTTCTTACGAAAGAAGAGATTGATTTTATTATTGCAGACAGCGGAGTCGACACAGTTATCACTGTTGATGCAATGATTGACATGATTGGCGGTTTGCCCGAAGGAATTAAGGCGATAAAATTGGATAAAATGTCTTTTGGGGGATTGCCACCTATTAGAAGATCGGTCAAATGTGAAAGTGATATGCTCGCTGCACTTTTGTACACATCAGGAACTTCAGGAAAGCCAAAAGGTGTAATGCTTTCAGCGGGAAATCTAAACGCCAACGTTGACCAATGTAAAAGGTGGGTAAGTTTTACAAAAAACGATGTGTTCCTAGGGTTGTTGCCACAATTTCATAGTTTTGGATTTACTGCAACAACGCTAATCCCATCCGCCATTGGTTCGACTGCAGTGTACTGCGCAAAGTTTAATCCGCGAAAAGTTCTTGATTTACTACGGAAAAACAAGCCAACCGTTATGTTGGCAATTCCATCTATGTTCAATGCGATTTTAAATTCTAAAAGCGCAAAGGCAAGTGATTTTGAGTCAATTCGTTTCGCGTTATCCGGTGGCGAAGCATTGCCAGACGCAGTCTATGAAGGATTTAAGAATCGGCTCGACGTAACAATTTTAGAGGGGTACGGGCTAACTGAAACAGCACCGGTTACTAATTTGTGCAGACCAGAAGAACAACGAAGAGGAACAGTTGGCAAACCTGTTTATGATGTGTTCGAGCGCATCGTTGATGAAAACGAAAATGAATTGCCTGCAGGTCAAGATGGCGAAATTCGAATATCTGGGCCAAACATTATGCAGGGTTATTTTAATCTAGAAGAAGAAACAACAAATGCCTTTGACTCTAAGGGCTATTTTAAGACAGGGGACATGGGCCAACTTGATGAGGATGGCTTTTTGTACATCACAGGTCGCATTAAAGAGATGTTAATTATCGCTGGCGAGAATGTGTTTCCCCGAGAAATAGAAGAAGTTTTAATGAATCATCCTGATGTAATTGCAGCGGGTGTAGTTGGTCGTAGTGATGTTGCTCGTGGTGAAGTTGCGGTCGCATTTGTTGAGTTAGCAGAAGGCGCAACATTTGATGAACAAAAGTTGCGATCTTGGTGTCGGGAATCAATTGCTCAATTCAAAGTACCCAAAAGTGTTTATGCTCTTGATGAGATGCCAAGAAATCCTACTGGAAAAATTATGCGCCGAGAATTGACAAAATTAGTTGAGAAGGAAACCGTAAATTGAAACACGCAATAACACTTGCACATAGCCCTGACCCTGATGATGCCTTTATGTGGTGGCCACTTGCGGACATTGATGGTTCTGGACCTTCAATAGACGTAGGTGATTTTGAATTCGAACTTGTAATGAAAGACATCGAAACCTTGAACACCGAAGCTGAGGAAGGCATGTACGATATTACAGCAATCAGTATTGCTCATTATCCAACGATTGCACACTTGTATGATTTAACCGCTTGTGGAGCTTCCCTTGGCGATGGGTATGGTCCAAAAATAGTTTCAAAAAAAGCAACGACACTTGAGGATCTCCTTGCTTCAAATCCTAAGTTTGCAGTTCCTGGTTTAAGAACATCAGCCCTTGCAACACTGCGAATTCTTGCAGGCGAACACACTATTACATGGGAGCCAGTTGAGTTTACTGAAATTATGGACGTAGTTTCTGCAGGCCTGTTTGATGCAGGCGTTGTAATCCATGAAGGTCAATTGACATACGAAGAACATGGATTATTTGAAGTCTGTGATTTAGGTGCGTGGTGGAAAGAAACAACCTCGATGCCATTGCCACTTGGAGGCAACGCAATCAAAAAAGATATCGACTCCAGATTCGATGCCGATGCTACTTCTAAAATCACAGGTTTACTTTTACAGTCAATTGAATACGCCATGGCGAACCGTGAACAATCTCTTGCTTGGGCAACACAGTGGGGTCGTGGAATTGACATGGCATGTACGGATGAATTTGTTGAGATGTATGTAAACCGTTGGACTTTAGATTTTGGTGAAAACGGCAGAAAAGCAGTGCAACAGTTTCTTAGCGATGCTGCGAGTGTGGGTGCTGTTCCTGAGATAGCAACTATCGAATTTGTTTAAACGACTAAGTCACCTTCGCCAAGTAAATTAAAACCTTTTCGTACTAATAAGTTTGCCCCAAGCGTTAGATCATCTATTGCAACTGCAATGACGGAATCTCCAGT
>DTSO01000022.1 GCA_012965315.1 Phycisphaerales bacterium
TGCTTCGAGCAATTCATCTGCTGGCACTTCGTACCTTCCAGCCCCAGTTATATTTTCACTTAATAAATAAATAACATCCGGATGCAATCGCATCGCTGACTTAAGTGCAACGATTGGATTTGAACCACCTGCGGGAATAACCTTGTCACTCGTTTCAATCCAACGCATTGCCTTGTTAATGTTTTTTGCCGATGCAGATACAAGTTCACCTTTTGGCGGAACGGCGATTGCTTTCTTCTGTTGAAAAAACAAAATTCCAAATTCCTGTTTCGGATGCAATGTCCGCAACGAACGTTCTAGTTCACCTAGTACCGTAGTCAGATGCAATAACATTGAACCAGATGCATCTACAACATACACAATTCGCTTAGCAGCAACAGCGTCAAGACCCATGAACTTAACTTCCGCTTCGGGTTTGCGAATCGCTTTTTCGGGAACTTCCCCCGTCGTTGCAATTGTATGCAACACCGCCAAGCCATCCTGAACACTTTCTAGTGAATCTTTTTTTACAGCAACTTCTACCGGCTCTTGTTCTACTTCTACTGGTTTTTCAGTTTCAGGTTTTGGTGGAAGAATCATTGGCAGTATTGCTTCCTCTAACACGGGTTGTTCGTGCCAAGTAGACGTTACTACTTGGGGTGGCTCCCCTTCATCACGAATAACCGACCATGTAATAAAAAACGCGATGAGTGCTACACCAATATGCACGCCGATAGAAAGTGTCCATGCAACTGGACCACTAATGTCATGTTTCTTGAGTTGGTTACTTTCCATCTGTTGGCGTACAGATTACACGAGAATTCCCACGATTCGCTTTTGCATGGCTTTTTTTAATAAAATTACTTTTCTTCAGCGACTGAGGATTTCGCATGCTTCGCATCGATTGACACACTTCCTGGACCTCCAAAAAGCAAACCAAGCGAAAGCGTGAACAGACCAGCGCCTGCAAAAAGTTGTATAAAACGATGCGAATCCAGTGGCCATTCAAAAGGATTCATCGAGAACATCCCATGCATAAGCCCTGCAATTATGTAAATAGCCATGCCGGTTGCTAAACAAATTGCAAGCGCGGCTAGTCGAGTAAACAAACCAACGAACAATAAAACTCCAGCAACAAGTTGTGCAACTGCAGCTGTCCACGCAATGAAAACTCCCCAACCGCCTAAATTTGGCCATTTGTCATGGATAAGCCACACAATTCGATTAACTCCTCTTGTTGTGTCCGATCCTGCTTTTGTTGGTTTTGAGACTTCACTCTCGTCTGTTGCTTCTGAACCAACTAACTCGGTAGTATCGTTGACCTCTGCAGTTACTACTTGGGTAACCACTTTTACCTGCATCGAACGGAGCCCGTCCGCCATCGCTGAATTGATTTCAATTTGACTGAAGCAATTCACCCAGCCCGATGTCAGCATTGCTGCTGCGATAACAATACGAGCGAGAAGTGGCATTATTGAAGTTGTTGCAAAGTTAGTCATAAAAAAGTCTTTGGGAAAGTGTGTTTCACCATATCATATCCGCTCTGCACTACCCAGCGGGCGTGGCGAAATTGGCAGACGCGCCAGATTTAGGTTCTGGTGGGGTAACACCCGTGGAGGTTCGAGTCCTCTCGCCCGCATTTTCTTGGAATTCTTGACCATGACACTTTGGAATCCAACATCTTGGCAAGACAAAAACACGGCACAACAGCCAAATTACGCAGATTCTGCCTCTCTTGCTGCTACTGTCGAACAACTGTCTTCGCTTCCACCTCTCGTGTCCTCATGGGAAATTGAAACGCTCAAATCTCAACTCGCTGATGCCGCCAACGGCAAACGATTTTTATTGCAAGCGGGAGATTGTGCTGAGCGCTTTGCGGATTGCACCCCAGAAAGAATTACAGGGCAACTAAAAGTCCTTTTGCAAATGTCTCTGGTTCTCGTACATTCAACGAAGAATCGAGTCATTCGCGTTGGCAGACTTGCGGGCCAATATGCAAAACCACGTTCGAGCGATGTCGAAACAATCGACGGCGTAACGCTTCCAAGTTACCGAGGCGACTTAGTAAACGATATTGAATTTTCTGAAATTGCACGAACGCCAAACCCAAACAGATTACTTCGTGGTTTTGAACGTTCAGCAATGACCATTAATTTTGTTCGTGCACTCATCGATGGTGGGTTCGCCGATTTACATCACCCAGAATATTGGGACCTTAGTTTTGTTGAACACTCTCCAAAAGCGAGTGAATACCAATCAATCGTTGCTTCAATCGCAGAAAGTTTGCGCTTCATGGAAACGCTTGCTGGCGAATCTGTTGGTGCAATAAATCGTGTTGAATTTTTCACGAGCCACGAGGGATTACATTTACATTACGAACAAGCACAAACTCGCCAAGTCCCTCGGCGTGATGGTTGGTACGACCTGTCGTGTCACTTCCCGTGGATTGGTGCGCGAACAACAACCGTTGATGGTGGCCATGTTGAATTTTTCAAAGGAATTGCAAATCCAATTGGAATTAAAATTGGAACACACGAAGTTGACGTCGAACAATTATTTGATATTCTTCACCCAGACAATGAACCCGGCCGAATAACGCTTATCCATAGATACGGTGCAGATAAAATTAGTACTGAACTTCCAAAACTAATCGACGCTGTCAAAGCCACCGGAAAACAATGTTTGTTTATTAGCGACCCGATGCATGGAAACACGGAACGAACAGAGTCGGGCATTAAAACAAGAAACTTCGATTCCATCCTTTCGGAACTTGAGCAATCGATTGATATTCACAAACAATCTGATTCGATCCTCGGTGGCGTGCATGTTGAAGTCTGCGGGCAAAATGTAACCGAATGCACCGGCGGAGCTCGTGGCTTAGATGAATCTGGGCTTGGCGACGCGTACGAATCACTCGTCGACCCAAGATTAAACTACGAACAAGCGATTGAACTTGCAATGCTAATTGGCCAAAAACTTGGCAAATAAACTGCGCGCTCAACAAATTAATTTTTAGGCAAGTGCATCGTCTGCAACGTGGTAGTGCGGGTCTTCAATGACATTCGCTTCAACCATGTTCCCCGCCTTGCGAAGAAGTTTTTGGCAATCTTTGCTGAGGTGGCGAAGGTGTAATTTTTTCCCCAGTCGTACGTATCGTTCTGCAAGCGTATCAATTGCCTCAATCGCTGAGTGATCTGATACTCGAGTGTGTTGAAATTCAATTACAACATCGTTGGGATCATTTTTTGGGTCAAACAAATCAAGGAAACTTTTTGTCGAGCCAAAAAAGAGCGGGCCATGCAGTGTATAAATTTTCGAACCTGACGCATCTATTTCGGTTGCAACGTGCATTACTTGTGCGTGTTTCCACGCAAATACAAGTGCAGACACAATAACACCTACAAAAACTGCCATAGCAAGATCTGTATACACAGTTACTGCTGAAACTAAGACTATGACAAATGCATCCGAAAGCGGAACCTTTCGCAAGACGCGGAAGCTTGACCATTCAAACGTGCCGAGCACAACCATAAACATGACGCCAACTAATGCAGCAACCGGCACCATTTCGATTAAGCCAGAAGCAAACAAAACAAAGGCGAGCAAGACAAGAGCTGCGGTTATTCCTGATGTACGACCTCGTCCGCCTGAGTTTATGTTAATCATTGATTGACCAATCATTGCACAACCACCCATTGAACTAAAGAAACCACACGTCAAATTTGCCGCGCCTTGCGCAATACATTCTTTATTTCCCCGACCGCGAGTGTCTGTCAATTCATCAACAAGTGTTAGCGTTAGCAACGATTCAATTAGACCAACCGATGCAAGAATAACTGCGTATGGAAGGACAATAAAGAATGTTTCAAGCGTAAAGGGAACCATCGGAATTGAAAACGTTGGGAATCCTCCGTGAAGACTCGCTTCGGCATCGCCCGACATTGATCGCAAAAAATCAACAATCGTTGGTGCATCCAGACCAAGAAACAAGGATATAACAGTAATACCAACAATCGCTGCAAGAGAGGAGGGAATGACTTTCGTTATTTTCGGCAGGTAAAAAATCACCGCCATCGTCACGGCGATAAGCGCAAACATGGTGTACAACTGCGTCCCCTGCATCCATTGCAAGACACCATCTGCGTCTGCAGTTTTGAATTGACCTAATTGCGCGAGGAAAATCACAATCGCCAATCCATTTACAAATCCAAGCATAACTGGGTGTGGAACCATCCTAATAAATTTACCCAAATGCAATACGCCGGCAACTACTTGTAACAAACCCATGAGTACGACAGCTGCAAACATATACTCGATTCCATGTGTTGAAACGAGCGCCACGAGTACGACTGCTATTGCACCTGTTGCACCTGAAATCATGCCTGGCCTTCCACCAAAACACGCTGTGATAATCCCGACAATAAAAGCGGCGTGTAACCCAACGATCGGGTCAACGCCAGCAACGAATGCAAACGCAACTGCTTCGGGAACAAGTGCCAAGGCAACCGTCAGACCTGAAAGGATGTCTGAACGGAGCCGTCTTTGTGGATTACTTTGAAGTTTAAACATAGAATTCTTAGTGCAAACTTGCCTATTCTACAGGAACAGAAGTTCATGCGGTACAATTCGCCCCATGTCGTCGAAGGATGAGTCAATTGTAATTTCTGGAGTAGGATTAATCACCTGTTTTGGTGTCGGCATAGAACCACTTTGGGAAGCGATGCTTGAAGGCCGTACAGGTTTACATCGAATCAAGCGATTCGACCCAGGCGGTTTTACGTGCCAAGTTGCGGGCGAACTCGACGAAGATTCGTTCAAAGTTAAAAAAATCGTTCCAAAAAGCCACCGAAAAGCGACAAAGGTTATGTGTAGAGATACCGAACTCGCCGTCGGCGCCGCTGCAGACGCAGTTCAAAGTGCTGGGTTAACTACCGCTGCAACCAGCGATGATCCTCCAACTATCGAACCAACAAGGGTTGGTTGTCATATCGGCGCGGGTTTAATTTCTGCAGAGTTAAATGAACTAAGCGGAGCACTTGTCACGAGCCAAAAAGAAAACGGTTCATTCGACCTTGCGCACTGGGGAAGAGAAGGCATGCAAAACTTGTCCCCTCTTTGGTTATTGAAATATTTACCAAATATGCTTGCATGCCATGTCACCATTGTGCACAATTGCCAAGGACCAAGTAACACAATTACTTGTTGCGAAGCGTCAAGTGGTTTATCCGTTGCTGAATCACGACGAGTAATTCAAAGAGGCGACGCTGTTCTTTGTCTTTCCGGCGGGGCAGAAGATCGAGTCAATCCTCTTGCACTTTACCGACAGCATTGCACGGGCCGACTTACAAAAACTGACGGCACTGGTGACATGAAAACAGTTGTAAGTCCATACACAAATGATGCAACTGGCACCGTTGTAGGTGAAGGCGGCGGCATTTTAATTGTTGAATCTAGCACATCGTGCAACAACCGAAACGGAACACCGTGGTGTACTGTTGAAGGAATTGGTTGCCGACAATCGTTCGCAGACTCACCACTCGATGCAGATCCGCACGCGATAACTTCTGCTGTTAACAAAGCGCTAAACGAAGCTAACTGCAGTCCTAGCGACATTCAAGTTATTATTCCACTTGGTTCTGGAATAAAACAAGTTGACAATGCTGAACGCGAAGGATTAGCAAATGTATTTGGAGAATCGCTTTCTTCAATTCCAACTATTACAACCATTCCGTACACAGGAAATTGCATGGCGGGCAATGGCGCCATTTCCATCGGCGTTGCGGCAATGGCAATTAAAGAACAAAAAATTCCTGCGCGCCTTGGTGGTACAGAAACTCCGGGCATACAAGCAGAGCGTTGTTCTCAAACTGAACTTGCCATCAACAAAGTTCTCTTAATTACACCGAGCGAAGGTGGCCAATGTGTCGCACTCGTTCTTGGGAGAATCAACGCATGACACGAGTAGTAATTACAGGCATGGGTTGGATTACTCCCCTTGGCAATGACTTAGATACTGTTTGGAAGCGAATGTGCAATAGCGAATCTGCCATTGCAACAATCGACCGATTTGACGCTTCAAGTTTTCCAACTACATTTGCTGGACAAGTTAGAACATTCGATTGGAAGCAGTACGTCAAAGACGCGTCGGCTCACCGAGCACCTGCGATGAATTCACAATTTGCGCTTGGTGCATCGCGCCAAGCGTGGGACCAGTCTGGTCTTGGGAATTTTGAAGATTTAAATTTAGACCGAGTCGGCATTTATCTTGGAGCTGGTGAAGGTGTTCTTGATTTTTCGGCCCACTCGTTGATTGATACGCATTCCTGGGATGTCAAGGACGGCAAAATTAACCCTGTCGAATGGGCGAATTACGCATCGGAAAACTTAAACGAATGGGGTGAAGTTGAGCAAGAACCAAACATGCCTCTCTGGCACGTTGCAAAAGAGTACGGTTTGCAGGGACCTTCTTTTAACTGCCTCACTGCTTGCGCAGCAAGTACCCAAGCCATTGGCGAAGCAGTTAGTGTATTACAAAGTGGTGACGCCGACGTAATGCTTAGCGGTGGCACGCACACGATGTTGCACGCGCTTGGAATTACTGGCTTCAATCGATTAACTGCCCTTTCCACTTTTGATGGCGACCCAAAGAAAGCATCGCGCCCCTTTTCAAAAGACCGTGGCGGTTTCGTCATGGGCGAGGGGTCTGGCATGTTAGTTTTAGAAACGTTAGAGCACGCGCTTGCGCGAGGCGCGACACCGTTGGCAGAAATTGTTGGATTTGGTTCAAGCGCTGATGCGTACAGAATTACTGATTTACATCCTGAAGGTCGGGGACCTGCGGCTGCAATTCGCAACGCACTCGAGCAAGCTGGCATCGATCCAACCTCTTTAATTGATGGCAAACCGCCAGTGCAATACATCTCTGCACATGGCACGAGTACACAAGAAAATGATTCCATCGAAACGAAGGCCATCAAACTTGTCTTTGGTGAAAATGCACCAAATGTTCCTGTCAGTTCAATTAAGTCAATGATGGGGCACTTAATTGCAGCAGCAGGTTCAGTCGAACTCATCACATGCGTGATGTCAATTCAAACTAATATGCTGGTTCCGACAATCAATTTAGACAATCCTGACCCTGACCTTGATTTAGATTATGTACCCAACATTGCACGCAAAGCACAAGTTGATTGTTGCGTTAGCAACTCATTTGGTTTTGGTGGTCAGAACAATACGCTTGTAATTAAGCGATTCGTTCAAGAAAATTAGGCGTTAAAACTGCTACCACACCCACAAGTGTTGGTGGCGTTTGGATTCTCAAAAACAAATCCTCGACCCATTACTTCATCTTTAAAATCAACGGTTGTGCCATTGAGGTAAAGGTAACTTTTAGGGTCGCAAATTACATGGACAGTTTGTGGATTGCCTTCAATTTCAAAGTCGTAATCCCACTGTTCATCACCGTCTTTTTTAGACTCAGTAAGATCTAAAATGTAACTGAAACCAGAACAACCGCCACCCTTCACGCCAACTCGAAGATGCGTTGTTTCGCAATCTAACTCTTGCTGGCTCATGATGTTGTTGATTTCTCTTGCTGCTGATTCTGTAACGATAACTGCCATAGGTAAAACTCCTGAAAAAATATTCCAATACGACATTATAACAAGCAAGAGGCTCTAGTCCACCTCTACATGGTACAAATTTGCCAGGTACTGGTGGACCAGACCGTATACTGCACCAAATGAAGGTTGTTACAGAAACTGCGGAATTAAACACCTATTTCGGTTGTGCGTTCGTGCCTACCATGGGAGCGCTACACAATGGGCATTTATCACTAATCACGGAAGCAAAACAATCTAACAAGCCAGTCGTGGTAAGTATATTTGTTAATCCTGAACAATTTACTCCAGACGAAGACTTGGACAAATACCCAAGAAACCTTGAACAAGATTGTGCTTTTGCAGAAAGTGTTGGCGCAGACGTTGTATTCGCTCCGAGCGTTAAGACGATGTATCCAAATGTACCCGAAACAATAGAACTTCCACTGGCAGCAACAAAACCACTTCTTGAAGATGGGTGTAGACCGTCTCACTTTCGCGGTGTTTGCATCGCCGTTGCGCGGTTGTTTGATCTTGTACAACCATCGTTAACTGTGTTTGGACTTAAAGATTATCAACAGTTTCTTGTCATCAAGCAACTCATAGACCAAGAGGGCGACCGCTGGAAACATTTACAAATAAGTGGTGCTGAAATTATTCGTGACGAGGATAATCTTGCAATGAGTAGCCGGAATGTTTACCTAACAACTGACCAACGATCGCAAGCACTTGGTTTACACAAAGCAATTCGATGCACGACCGAAGAAGCGATGGCCGATATTTTAGATGACCACGGACTTGAAGTTGAGTACGCGGTCATTCGAGACAGTGGCACATTGCTAGCACCTGTTGATGGACAAACAACACGAGCACTTATCGCCGTTCGACTTGGACATATTCGTTTAATTGATAATGGGATAGTTAACCAATGAAACGTGTCCTTTTATATGGTGGTTCGTTTGACCCACCTCACCGTGGGCATGTTGACGTTCCGCATCAAGCAATGCAACACCTTGCATTCGATGAAGTGTTGTTTGTTCCCGCCTTTCGCTCTCCACTCAAAGATTCAACGCCAACCAAACAGCACCATCGGCTTGCAATGCTAGAACTAGCACTGGAACAATGTGATTGGGCTTCTATTTCTTCTATCGAACTCGACAGAGGTGGAACGAGTTACACGATTGATACCATAGAAGCTCTGTGTGATTCGTATGCTGAACTACGATTATTAATCGGCTCTGACCAGTGGGCGCAATTTTCGAAGTGGAACCGTTGGGAAGACATCGTGAAACTTGCAAACCCCGCAATCATGCCAAGGGCTGGATTTGAAATAAATGATGCAAATCTGTTGCCAATTGACACCCTTTCTGCAACTTCAACTGATATTAGAGCGATGCGCAACCGTGGCGAATCCATTGATGCACTTGTTCACCCCCGAGTTGCTCAATATATCGCACAGAACAAGCTATATATGTAAAATAGTGGTCTATGACCACCGCAACAATTACACGAATTGGATTTGTCTCACTTGGTTGCCCAAAGAACCTTGTGGACAGCGAACAGATGCTCGCCACCTTGGTGGATGCGGGCTATGAACTTGTTGCTGACCACAACGAAGCGGATGCCATCATCATTAACACATGTGGTTTTCTCGAAGCTTCAAAAGATGAATCTGTTGAAGTAATTAACGAAGCCGTTGCATTAAAAGAATCTTCAAATGTGAAACGCGTCATCGCAGCCGGATGTCTCGTACAACGGTACCGAGCTAACTTGCTCGAATGGTGTCCTGGTATTGACGCGTTAATTGGCGTGTTCGATCGAGACCACATCGTTGACGCAATGCAAGATGACAACGAAAAAGAAAAAGCACCACAGTGGATTGAAGCAAACGCGTTGCTCGCTGCAAGAGCGCGTGGCATCAAAGATGCTTCCGGTTATTTTGAAGATGATTCAAACCGAATTCAATTAACACCCCGCCATTGGGCATACCTTAGAATTAGTGAAGGATGCAATCAAAATTGTTCATTCTGCACTATCCCTTCTATCCGTGGGAAAATGCGTTCGAAACCTGTGGATAAAATTGTATCGGAAGCTAAAAAACTACTTGCCTCTGGAGTTTTTGAGCTAAATTTAATTGGTCAAGACACAACAAGTTTTGGATACGACATCGAGTACGAAGCTGGACTAGTCGGATTGCTCGAAGCACTTAACGAGACTGTTGCTACCGCGGGCGGCGGTTGGATTCGGCTCATGTATGCATACCCAACTTTCTTTACACAAGAAATGATTGATGCAATGGCACGATTGCCGCACGTCCTTCCTTACATTGACATTCCACTTCAACACGCAAGCGATGCGATGCTTGGAGCAATGCGAAGAAATGTTTCTGCAGAAGTACAGTCCAACTTACTAGACGACATTCGAACAACTATTCCAAATGTCGGCATTCGAACGACAATGATTACTGGTTTTCCTGGTGAGACAGAAGAAGACCACCAACAATTACTCGCTTTCATTCGAAAACATTCATTTGAAGCAATGGGTGTTTTCCAATACTCAAAAGAAGAGGGGACGGTTGCTGGAACAATGGAAAACGACGAATCGCTCCGTGTGCCTGACGAAGTAAAACAACAACGCGAAGAAGAACTCATGCTTGCGCAGCAAGAAATTGCTTTTGCGCGAGCGGAATCCGCAGCTTCCAACGGAGAGCAGCACGAAATTCTTATCGACTCGTACCTTGGGGAAACGGGCGAAGGCGAAATTCATCTGTATCAATGTCGAACGAAACAACAGGCACCCGATGTTGACGCGTGCACCATTTTGATGGCTGAAAATAAACAGATAATCGGTTCATTAATTCGTTGCACTATTACAGATAGCGACGGCTACGACTTAATTGCACGACCAACAGAAGAGTTAGAAAAGATTGTATCGCTCCCATTGCGGTAAACTACTCCATTCCCCTCTTATGTTAATTAGAAACTTTTCAATCATCGCACACATTGACCACGGTAAAAGCACGCTTGCCGATAGGTTATTGCAAGCCACAAAAGCTGTAAGTGAACGCGAAGCCAAAGCTCAATTACTTGACTCGATGGATTTAGAACGTGAACGCGGCATTACTATTAAAGCGTCCGCGGTAACTGTTCATCACGCCTATAAAGGCGAAGATTACCAACTGAATTTTATTGACACGCCTGGCCATGTTGATTTTACCTACGAAGTTTCTCGCGCCTTAACAGCTTGCGAAGGTGCCCTAATCGTTGTTGACTCTTCACAGGGTGTAGAAGCCCAAACTGTTGCAAACGCATATTTAGCAATTTCAAATGATTTAGAACTTATTCCAGTTGTAAATAAAATTGATTTGCCTTCTGCAGATCCTGAAAAAGTTGCAATGGAAATTGAACAAATACTTGGCTTACCTGCAGAGGATTGCATCAATTGTTCTGCAAAAACAGGCGAAGGAATTGAGGAACTACTTGATGCTATCTGCGAAAAGTTGCCTCCGCCGAAGCCCTCTGTAATTAAAGAAACGCGCGCACTAATTTTTGACTCTCATTACGACGACTACCGCGGTGTCATTGTTTACTTTCGTATATTTGACGGCTCACTCACCAAGGGCGACAGAATTCGAATGATGGGAACAGATCGCACTTTCACCATTACGGAACTTGGGCGCTATACACCGCAGCCTGTCCAATCAAATACTATTGGGACGAGTGAAGTTGGCTACATGGTCGCTGCGATTAAAACGCTTGATGATGTTCGCATTGGTGACACGATTACACTCGATGCACACCCAGCTGAAGAAGCGTTGCCGGGGTATGAAGAACCAAAGCAAATGGTGTTCTGTGATTTTTATCCCGCATCAAGTGAAAGTGGAAGCAAGAAGACTGAATTTGAAACATTACGGGAAGCGGTTGAAAAATTACGTCTTAACGATTCAAGTTTTACTTTTGAAACACAACACAGTGAAGCGCTCGGCTTCGGTTTCCGTTGTGGTTTCCTTGGTCTATTGCACATGGAAATTGTGCAAGAACGACTTGAACGCGAAGGCGGTGCAGAAATTGTCCAGACGGCTCCAACCGTTAATTATCAAATTGAATTAATCGACGGAGCAATTATTGACATTCATAATCCGGCGGACTTGCCAGACCCATCACAAATTAAATACATTCGTGAACCAATTGTAAAAGTTGAAATCATTTGTCCGGATGAATCCATCGGCGATCTCATGCGTTTATGCGAAGGCAGAAGAGGCATTTTTAAAGGTCAGCGATTTGTATCCGAAGGTCGGCAAATGCTTGACTACGAGTTGCCGTTGGCTGAAATTATCTATGACTTCTATGACAAACTAAAATCAATTACACGTGGGTACGGGACCATGGATTATGAAATCATCGAGTTCCGTGCGGACAGGCTCGTAAAAGTTTCCATTCTTGTGAATGGAACTCCAGTAGAAGCGTTAAGCGTTATATGCCACAAAGATAAAGCGGAAGTGCGAACGCGAGCAATTTTATTAAAATTACGCAAACAAATTGACCGACATCAATTTGAAATTGCACTTCAAGCAGCAATTGGCGGGAAAATTATCGCTCGAGAAACAATCAAGGGTTTCCGAAAGAACGTAACTGCAAAGTGTTATGGTGGAGATATTTCCCGAAAAAGAAAATTGCTTGAGAAACAAAAGAAGGGCAAGCGTCGTATGAAAGCCGTTGGCAATGTTCATATTCCTCAGTCTGCATTTTTATCAGTTCTAGAACAAGGAGATTAACCTAACATGAATAATCGAATAACACAACTTTGGATTGGTGCCCTGCTTTTTGCGGGTGTTATTACCACTTCGCTCATAAGCAACGACGACACTGGGATACTTGGCCCTGTTGACTCGCTTGTTCTTTCAGGTTCAAACGGTGACGTAACTATTAAAAATAGCGATGGCCGAATGTCGTGGGGTAAAGAAAAAACCAGCACAATTTGGTCTATTGGTTTTATGGAAACCGGCAAAGCACTTAAAGTATTACTCAAGGCTGACCACTTCAAGGAAGCACGAGAAGACTTAAACGCTGAAATCGAAGACAACATTTCAGGAACTCGCGGAGCTCTAGACGACTTGACTAAAGAAGCACAAACACTCACGCCCAGCGACCCGAACTTTGGCGAAATGCGACAACGATGGCAAGTGCTCTACGACGAGTTTACTCAGATGCAACAACTTGCAGCTGAAGCACGAGGTGCGCTTTATTCTGAACAAATGCAAGAATCCTACAAAGAAATAGTTGAGGCAGTAAATGTAGTTGCAGAACGACTTAGCGTCGACATGGTCCTTCGGTTTATTCCACCAGATGATGAATTTGAACAGGGTAATCCCGACTCAATCATCATGCAAATTCGTTTACGAAGTGCACTTCGTGCGCCAGAAGGTTTAGATATTACTGATGAGGTTCTCGCTGAACTTGGGATTGACGAGTAATTGCAACTCGGAAACTTTCAGATACAACCCCTTTAACTTCTTTCATGCTCGGGCAACTATCTCCCAGAAGTAGTTGCATGGAAGTTATGTTTCTGCCAGCAAGACCGCAAGGGACAATTAAATTGAAGTGTTCCATGTTCGGATTCACGTTCAGCGCAAATCCATGCATCGAAACCCAACGGGAAACACGCACGCCCATTGCGCAAATCTTTGCGTCGCCTACCCAAACTCCCGTCGCGCAAGAATCACGATGCGCTTCAATTCCAAAATTACCAAGAACTTCGATGATAGTAGATTCTAAAAAACGCATGTAACTGTGAATTCGAAGTGACAACGCATTCAAATCACAAATTGGATAGCCAACGAGTTGCCCAGTGCCGTGATATGTAATATCTCCGCCCCGGTCAGTCGCGCAAACCTCAACCCCCGCTTTTTTAAGTTGCGATTCAGTAGCGAGCAGATGTTCTTTGGAGCCGGCCCTCTTACTCATCGTGATTACTGCTGGTTCGTGTTCTAATAAAAGCAAATGAAATGGCGTTGGGGTCGATTCTCTATTTTTAATCACAATCTTCTGCAAAGCTCGTTGTTTCTCCAACGCTCGCATGTATGGAATTTTCCCAAGATCTTGAATATTAAGTTGGCACGACATCGTTATTCTTGAGATGATACCCGTACTGTGCTCGAGATTCACCCAACTTTACAATTCATGCCAAGGATTTACTTTTTCGAATGAACAATTTAGAATTTTTTGTATTAGGAAGTGGATCCTCTGGGAACTGTAGTTTGCTGCGAGTTAACGGCAATTGGGTCATGATTGACTGTGGTTTTTCAATGAAACAAACTAAAGAGCGGATGCGTACGCATGGCGTACAACTTGAACAGATTCAAGATGTTGTCTTGACGCACCTCGACCGTGATCATTTCAATCCGGTTTGGTGTCGTTCATTTTTACTGCGAGGAATTCGTGTCCATATACACGAAAGCCATGTACCAAGGGCTATCCGCGCTGGGCTTGATGCATCGTGTATCTGCGCCTTCAAAAATCAACTGGAATTGCATGGTGCGGATGTTGAAGCGGTGCATTTTGCACATGATGTTCTCGGCACCATTGGATTTATATTTAACACTAGCTCAACGAGATTTGGTTTCGCAACCGATCTTGGAAGGGTGCCACAAAACTTGCTTGACCGTTTTGTAAATCTTGATGGAATCGCCCTTGAGTCGAATTATGACTCAACAATGCAAGAAATGAGTAACCGCCCCGAATCTTTAAAATCCAGAATCATGGATGGTGAGGGACATCTCTCAAATGAACAGTCTCTCGCTGCAATCTGCCATATTGCTTCTAAGTCTGACCTGCAGCATATTGTGCTTTTACACCTTTCTAGGCAGTGCAATTCTCCTCAGATTATTCGGGATTTATACCAAGACAATCTTGCCCATCTTTACAAATCTGTAACAATAACCTGCCAAGACCGGTGTTCTCGTCTGCTCTCAATAGCAAATAATGTGGAATCAACTGCGTAAACTCTTTATTTGCAACAGGTTGCGTAATTAGAATGTTGGCTTATATTTCACGAAAAATCAATTGAAAAATGCCTCTCAATGCCGATATGTAGGTTGCTATGGGAACAACTGCAATACGAACACAGGGTCGGCGCTTAAAAGGGCCTTCATCATTAACCTCCGCCGATCTTAAATTAAGGATTTTGTGGATTTCCAGTGCTGCAATTGCACTTTTGGTGGCCGTTGCACTTCTATCTTTTGATGTTGGAGACGCACCCTCGCACGTTGTCGCAACGCATAACGACCCCATTTCGAACTGGTGCGGAGCTGTTGGAGCGTGGACTGCCTATTGGACATACCACGTACTTGGCTTTGGCATCTGGGTTCTCATTGTTGGCCTGAGTTGCTGGGTCACACTCGTTTTTCGCGGAAGAGAAATAACACACACTTCAATTCGTGCTCTTGGCTTTCTCATTATGGCAATTGCAATTTCTTGCTTCCATGACTTATTGTTTCCAAACATCGGATCACTTGCAGGAGCAAAGGCGGGATTGATTGCAAAAACTATTGTGACTCAATTGACCACGTCCTTTAGCAACTTTGGTGCTTTCATCATTGTCCTTGTAGCATTTTCCATAGGCCTCGTTGTCGGTGCAGAAAAAATAGCATTCTCAATTCCACACTTCATCTGGAATGCCATTTTACGAACAACAAAAATACGCGCACCGAAATTTGCAGTGCCTACATTGCCATTTATTCGATTCGAACGCGGCGCTGTTCTTGAACAAGATGTAGAAGTAGAAGAAGAAGAGTGGGAAGAAGAATATGCAGAAGATGAATACGAAGATGACGAGTACGAAGATGACGAGGAAGAATATGAAGACGAAAAAGAACCTCGGAAACGATTAACTGCAGCCGAACTGAAGAAGAAAATGGCGAAACTTCCAGTGCGTGTTGCTTCTAATGGAAAAACTGCAAAAGATTCTGACATTCAACGGCCAGATAATTTCGAAGGGTATATTTTCCCATCCCTAGATTTGCTTGAAGATCCAAAAGAAAGTTTTGGCGATTCAATAGAAGAACTCGTTCGCCAACAAGCCGTTGAACTCGAAGAAACATTACAAATGTACGGCATCGATGGCGAAGTGGCGGGCATCGAAGCTGGACCGACCATCACTCTGTATTCCATCGAACTTGCACCTGGAACAAAAGTTTCAAGCATCAATGGAGTAGCCAGTGATATCGCGCGAAGTTTAGGTGCTCCAAACATTCGTATTGTTCCAAACACAGCCGGTCGAAAAACCGTCGGCATCGAAGTTCCAAATCTCAAACGCGAAACTGTGTGCATCAAAGAGTTGATGAGCAGTAAAAAAACTGACAAAATGAAACTTCCGATGTTTCTTGGCAAAGACGCTTCTGGCGAACCAATGGTAGAAGATTTAACAAAAATGCCACACATGCTTGTAGCAGGGACAACCGGCTCTGGCAAAAGTGTTTGCATCAACTCGATTATTGCCGGTTGGATGTATACCAAACGGCCTGATGAACTTAAACTAATTTTGGTCGATCCAAAGATGGTTGAACTTAGCCAGTTCTCAGATATTCCCCACCTTGCTTGCCCAGTTGTTACTGAAATGAACCGTGCCGCAGCAATTCTAGAGTGGGCAGTTGCAAGAATGGAAGAGCGATATCAAATTTTCCGCAAACTTGGCGTACGCGATTTAGTTGGATACAACGAATTAACAGAAGACGAAATTTACAATATTTACGACCCGCAAACTGAAGAGGAAAGGGCGCGGATCCCTGTAAAACTTCCGTATATTGTTTTCATCATTGATGAACTTGCAGACTTAATGATGACTGCCAAAGATGTTGAACAATCAATCGTACGAATTGCTCAAAAGGCTAGAGCGGTCGGTATTCACTTAATCCTTGCTACCCAACGTCCAGAGGCGAAAGTTGTCACCGGTCTGATTAAATCAAATATGCCTTGTCGTGTTGCATTTAAAGTTAACAGTGGGATGGACAGCCGTATTGTTTTGGACACAAAAGGTGCTGAATTACTTCTTGGTAACGGCGACATGCTCTACATCTCGCCTGGATCAACAACTGCAAACCGTTCACAAGGAACATTTGTTTCTCCAAAAGAAATTCGCTCTGTTGTTAAACACTTGAAAGAAGTTGCTGCACCTAACTTTGAACGAAGCTTAATTCAGATTAAACCAAACGGGAACTCAACTGTAGACGCTTCTGGCGAAACACTAGAACGAGACGATTTGTTTGATGACGCAGTACGAATCATGATTGAATCTGGCAGAGGCTCTGTGTCGCTTCTTCAAAGGCGCATGGGAATTGGATACGGAAGAGCGTCTCGCCTCGTTGATCAAATGGCTGTTGCTGGCATTGTTGGTGAACACAAGGGCTCGGTTGCCCGTGAAATCCTAATTTCACTCGAAGATTGGGATGAAATGCAACATCTTGAAGCAGAAGACGAACCGGGCTTGGAATAAATTCAAGTTCAATGACCAATTTGTCTGCTATAGGACTATTGCTCGGCGGTTACTTCAAGTAACCGCCGAGTTTTTTACTTGACTCTGATATCCTTCACAGTATGAGTGAACTCTCCCAATTGAAACAAGCAGCGCAAACGCTACTCCAAGTAACAGAACAAATTAAACTTGGAGGTGGCGAAAGAGGTATAGAACGCCAGCATCGTCATGGTCGATTAACCGCCCGCGAACGAATCGAAATTCTCGCTGATAAGGGCTCACCACAATTTGAATGCGGTCTATTTTATGCGCACAACATGTACCAAGAATATGGCGGTGCACCATCAGCAGGAGTTGTAACAACGATTGCACATGTTGGCGGAAAACAGTGCATGATTATTGCGAACGATGCGACAGTAAAAGCTGGCGCCTTTTTCCCAATGACTTGCAAGAAAATTATTCGAGCACAAACAATCGCCGAACGAGCACGACTTCCACTTTTGTATCTTGTAGATTCTGCAGGTGTTTTTCTCCCACTGCAAGAAGATGTCTTCCCGGATACCGATGACTTTGGAAGAATATTTAGAAACAATGCAGTATTTTCTGCAAAAGGCATTTCTCAAATCGCTGCCATAATGGGCAACTGCGTTGCGGGCGGCGGTTACTTACCAGTACTTTGCGACACTCTCTTAATGACAAAAGGAAGCGGGCTTTACCTAGCGGGACCAGCTCTTGTCAAAGCGGCCATCGGTCAAGAAGTTGGCAATGAAGAACTTGGCGGCGCAGAAATGCATGCAGAAATTTCTGGGACTATTGATTTTTTAGAAGCAGATGATGAGGCGTGTATCAAGCGACTCCAAGCACTCGTGCACAGTGACATGTCCGTTCTGCCAGTTGCGGAGCCACCCTATGAAATTGTTGCGTCAGCGAAGAAAGCTAAAGACATCGATTTGATTTTCCGGTGTGCTTCTCATGAACAATATAATATGAACGAACTTTTATCTTGCATTGTCGATGATGAAAGTTACAACGAGTACAAATCAGAATATGGACAATCAATGGTATGCGCGTACACACGCATCGGTGGTTGGCCTTGTGGCATTGTTGCAAACCAACGGTGCATGACCGAAAAGAAAATGCCTGGCGGTAAGGCGGGGCCCTCTACTTCTGCAAACATGCCTGCTGTTATTTATACAGAATCAGCAGACAAAGCCGCGCGTTTTATTATGGATTGCAACCAAAAGAGAATCCCGATCATTTTTGTAAATGATACAACTGGATTTATGGTTGGTCGTGACAGTGAACAAGCGGGCATCATTCGTTCCGGCGCAAAAATGGTCAACGCGATGAGTAATTGCATCGTTCCAAAAATTAGTTTAATTGTTGGAAGCAGTTACGGTGCTGGGCATTATGCAATGTGTGGCCGCGCTTTCGACCCATTCTTAACAATTGCTTGGCCAAATGCAAAATACGCTGTCATGGGCGGTGCCGCCGCTGCGAATACGCTATTGCAAATTGATCTTGCGGCAAGAAAGCGCCGCGGTGAAAAAGTTGATCCAGAAGAAAGCAAACAATTACTAGATGCAATTAGTGCTAGTTACAACGAACAACAAGATATTTTTTACGGCGCAGCAAGGGGTTGGGTAGACAGATTGATTAACCCAGATGAAACACGCGAAGAATTAATTCACGCTCTTTCAATCGCATCTACTTTTGAAATTGCAAAAGAATATAAAACCGGCATTTTACAAACATGAAAGTTTCCCTTGAGGGGAAGTCGATTCTAATTACAGGCGCTAGCAGCGGCATCGGCGCTGCAACAGCGCGTGCGTGTGTTAATGCTGGAATGAAGTGTACTATCTCTGCACGAAGAGAAGACCAATTGAAAACTCTTGCGACGGACCTTGGCGAATTGTGTACGTATATTGTCGGAGATGTTACCGAGCAGGGCTTTAACCAACACCTTCTTGACGAAGCTGGTGATGTGTACGCACTCTTTGCAAATGCTGGTCACGGTCTTGATCAAAAAATGCTTGATTACAATCCAAACCAAGTCAAACACTTGTTTGAATTAAATCTATTTTCTGCAATTGAACTTGCATCGCTTGCTGCAAATCAAATGGCGAAGATCAAAAGTGGACATATCATTTTTTGCACGAGTTGCCTTTCAAAATTTACGACGCCCAGCCACGGTGCGTATAGCGCAAGTAAGTCAGCACTTGAAGCAATCGCAAAATCGTTACGAATGGAAGTTAAAGGTGACGGCATTTACGTAAGCACTGTCCACCCGATAGGAACAAAAACAGAATTCTTCGACGAAAGCGCAAAACGAAGTGGCAAAAAAACGTCTGACTTTGCCACTCAAACCCCTTCATGGCTGATGCAATCGCCCGATAAAGTAGCTAACGCAGTCGTCCGTTGTTTACAAAAACCAAAGACTGAGGTTTGGACAAGCATAACGATGCGATTGATAAGCACCGCTTTTGGGGCATTTCCAAGAATCGCAGCTGCAGTTATTAGCAGAGTTTCGTAATGTACTTACTGTTTTGTAGTTGGCTACTTACTACCTAAACCGATTAATCATCTGACCAAGGTCGAATGTCAATTGACCACTCTTTAGGATTTGGCGTTTCAATATTTAATAATTTTTTGTCGTCATCACTTAACGCATCAACCTGCACATTACTAAGGCGGCTAACCCGTTTCGTCCCGTCGTCCTCAACCGTGCACACGCCAACTGGCAACCAATTGGATGGGTCATAATATAAATCGATGTATTCCCATTCGCCTTCCGTTTTAGGAACAAGGTGCAAGCCGACAATAGCATCATCTAATTTTGACAATGGCCCCTCGTTTGGCTTAGCAATCAGCGTCACTGTATATTTTGAGAGAACAGACTCTTTTGTTTGTCCTATGGGCAAGGGGATTGGCCCGTTTCCAAGTTCAAATGGATCTATATCTTCGGATTCTGGCGCAACAAGTTCACGCTTGATGAATTGTTTATTGTCGTGATCAACCTCTGCCATCCACCGACCTGAAAAGATGTAGTGCTTTAGTTTTTTTTCTCGCCTTTGACCAATAATTAGTGTGTCAAACAAAATTGCTGCTTCGCGAGTTTTAGAATCAGTTTTGCGAAACAATACTCTACCAGTTCTAATTTCCCGACGGTTTAATATTGGATCTGTTCTTGTGTAAGAAACCGTTGCAGTCAGTGAAGCGACATCTGCTTTTTCAATGTTGTCGAGAATTTCATCTACAGAATTAGATTGCGCAGGAATACATGATGAAACTAACGCAAGCAAAAAACCAATTGCGAGTTGAATTAACACGATGTCATCTCTCGCATTAATTCGAGTAGTTTTTCGCGCGCACCCTGAAGTTGTGTATCGTCTTTTGTTAAGCAAAGAACACGCTCTGCTCGCACGATATATTTATCGCGAGCATTAGTTGGCGAGTCTGTAAAGTTATCGTAAACATCAGCAAGTTTAATCAATCTGCCCTGCCACGGTCCATTTGCAAGTTGTTCGTCGTACGCAACCTCTCGGCACTCTTCTTCCATGCGCATATCTTTTGTCATAACTGCAACATAATCTGCAACAGTTTTACCGAATTGTTCAAGCAATTCATCGTAGTCAACCGCACAGTCTTCGATAGTGTCATGCAGCAATGCGCCCGCCAATATTTCTGGTTCATCAAAACCAAAGATAAGACTTACGGTCATTGCAACCCTAAAACAATGTGAAACATAGGGTCGCTTATCGTGACGGGTTTGGTTGCGATGTGCTTGTGCCGCAAACGCTGCTGCATTTTGCCAAAGTGCTTTCATTCGTGCTTTCCTCTTTGTACCAACGCAACAGCGTGCACTTCGATTGCACACTCTTTACTTGTGCCTTCGAATGTTTTTCCGTTGATATTTACAGGTGCACCAATTAGTGATTGAAGGGTTGCGCAAATTTGCTCTCTGAACGGAGAAATTTTTGGTGCGTCGCAGATAACGGTGATATCGATGTTCCCGATTACCCACCCGCTTTCAATTGATCGCATGACCGCTTCGTTTAAGAATTCTGCTGAGTTTCTGTTTTCATTTTCAGAAATAGTATTTGGGAATAATGTGCCTAAATCTGGTGCGCCAATCGCTGAGAGGATTGCGTCGGTTACCGCGTGCATCACCGCATCACCATCGCTGTGTGCGATTGGTCCAACCGAAGAATCAAATAAAACGCCTCCTATGACCATTTTTTTGCCTCCTTCGGCTGGCGTGCCTAATCGGTGCAGGTCATATCCGTGTCCAACTCTAATATCCATTTGAGTATTGTACTCCCCTGAATCGAAATGCCGATGTAACATGACAACTATGCGACATATCAAAAGCACAATATTAATCGTGATTGCAGGTTTTCTACCAAGTTGCCAAATGTATACGCCAGGCGGGAATCCATTTACCAATGGCCCAGACAGTGCGGCGACCTACCAATCGTCTGAGGAATTTCCAAAAACGGTTACGTTAATCGACACTCGAAGTGGCGAACGTTTATTCGTCATGGAAGTACCGGTTGGCAAGAAACTCGTTATTGATTTCGTGACGGATTCCGGCGACAATACGGTATTAACCCCTGATTTGATGTCCTGGGAAGTGTTTTCTAGTAATGTGGCATACGGCCCACTTTCCAATTCAATGACCGTACCGAACAGATGGTCACGCCGAATTGATGTCACCATGCGTGATTCTAGCGAATATGCAAACCCAATCGTCGATCGGCCTTTACGGGTTGATGAAGTAAACGATCAACCAGATTGGTGGACTGCAGAAGGCGGTAAGATGGATACCTCCAGCCCTTCGAACGGATACGACCCGTAATTCCATTTGGGACTGTCCCAAAGCATGCAAAGCGTGATGACTGATGGTGGCTAGTTGGTTACAATGAGGCAATGACCACGGTACAAAAACATGACGCAGATGCTGTATCGCTTTCTGGATACATCATTGACCCACTCTATAACCCTAAAAATGGCGATATTGACCCAAATGTCGGCTTACCAGGGCAATTCCCGTACACCAGAGGTGTCCACGAAACTATGTATAGGTCGCGTCTCTGGACGATGCGCCAGTTTGCTGGCTTTGGTTCAGCCGATGATACCAACGCCCGTTTTAAATATTTACTTGAAAATGCAAAAGGTGGAAAAACCAACACGGGTCTTTCAACTGCTTTTGACCTTCCTACACTCATGGGACGAGACAGTACCGACCCCTTATCAGCTGGTGAAGTTGGCCGTTGCGGTGTTGCTATTGACACCATTGACGATATGCACCGTTTGTACGCAGACATTCCAATCGACAAAGTAACAGTCAGCCAAACAATCAACGGTCCGGCTTGTGTCATTTGGGCGATGTATCTTGCGATGGCAACAGAGCGTGGTATAGATTGGAACTCGTTAGGCGGAACATTGCAAAACGATATTCTCAAAGAATTTCACAGCCAAAACGAATTCATCTATCCACCAGAAGCATCTGTAAAACTAGTCGTCGACACGATTGAATTTGCAACAAATAAAACTAAAAAATGGAATAGTATTTCCATTAGTGGTTACCACATCCGTGAAGCTGGCTCGACTGCAACGCAGGAATTAGCATTTACACTTCGGGATGGGATGGAATATGTTGAAGCATGCATGAAGCGCGGTCTTGACGTAGATACGTTTGCTCCTCGACTTTCATTCTTCTTCAACAGCCACAATGAATTCTTTGAAGAAATTTGCAAACTTCGTGCTGCAAGAAGAATTTGGGCGCACGCTATGCGTGACCGATTTAGTTCAAAAAATGAACGTTCGTGGCTAATGCGAACCCATGTTCAAACCGCTGGTTGTTCGTTAACTGAACAACAACCTCTTAATAATATTGTCCGCGTTGCTTACCAAGCAATGGCTGGAGTTCTTGGAGGTTGCCAAAGTTTACATACTGATTCAATGGATGAAACGCTTGGCCTTCCAACTGAAACTGCTGTTCGAGTTGCACTTCGTACGCAACAAATTCTTGCGCATGAAACTGGCGTTCACCGAACTGTAGATCCACTCGCAGGAAGTTATTTTGTCGAGTCACTCACTGACCAAATGGAATCCGATGCAAACAAACTCATCGCAGAGATAGACGATCTTGGTGGTGTTGTGCAAGGAATCCACAAGGGATATTTCAGACGTTCAATTGCTGAAGCATCTTATCGGTTTGGACAAGAATTGGAAGCCGGCGACCGAATCATTGTTGGTGTGAATGCATACCCTGATGGAAATGACGACGCACAAGTAAACCTGTTGCAAATTCCACACTCGGTTGAAACTATTCAGTGCGAACTTCTCAATGATTTCTTGAAAACGCGAGATGACGATGCAGCGATGGCGGCACTTGACACCATTCGTGAAACTGCTCGCAGCGATCAAAACATAATGACCAGTTTGGTTGAAGCGTCACTAGCGCGGTGCACACTTGGCGAAATGGTACAGGCAATGGCTGATGTATTTGGTCGTTATGGAGGCGGACCTGAGTGGTAAATATGGCATACCAATCACCAAAAGGTACGCGAGATTTTTTCCCTCCGGATTTAGCTGCACTTCAACATGTTGAAGCGGCTTGGCGAAACGCATCAATCAACGCGGGCTTCGATGAAATTGAAGGTCCAACTTTTGAACATTTAAATTTATACACTGTCAAAAGCGGCGACGGAATTGTAAACGAACTTTTCAGTTTCAAACGCGCAGGTGGTGATATTGATTATGCTCTTCGACCAGAATTTACTCCTACGCTCGCAAGAATGGCTGCAGCAAAAGGACGTTCACTCACACTTCCAACAAAATGGTTTGGCATTCCCAGCCACTTCCGAGCTGAGAGACCACAACGAGGTCGCCTTCGTGAATTTAAACAGTGGAATGTTGACCTTCTCGGTGTTGATAATCCCTCTGCGGATGCAGAAGTAATTGCAACTGCAATACGAGCGCTGGCAAATCTTGGATTAACACATGACGATGTTATTGTGCGAATAAGCCATCGTGATGTTGTTGTAAGCATGTTGGAGAAAAGCGGTATTAGCACCGACAAAATGCAAATCGCATTAACGTTGCTTGACAAACGTGAAAAAATGGCGCCCGATGTCTTTGCGGGAAAAATTAAAGAACACGGTTTCGACCTTGCTTCCTTTACGCAATTTGATGGCGAAACTGTTGTGGACCACGAAGAGTTAAATTCTTTACAAGAAGAATTGATTGCTTGGGGAATTTCAGAGTGGTGCAAATTTGACTTCAACATTGTTAGGGGCCTAGCGTATTACACAGGCATCGTTTTTGAAATTCACGAATCTTCTGGCAACGAACGAGCAATCGCCGGCGGTGGAAGATACGACAAACTTATTGAAATGTTTGGCGGGCCATCAATGCCTGCCGTAGGTTTTGGGATGGGCGACGTCGTACTTTCACTTGTCTTGCGCGACAAAGGATTACTTGGAGATGGTAGTGAATTCCTGCCACGACCAGACGTTTTTGTGATCAGTGCAGGTGGCGATGCGGATAAACAACTTGCGCCAACTGTTGCGACTCTTCGTCAAGCAGGATTGCATGCAAGGATGACGTATCGCGCAACTCGAAATGTTGGCAAGTTGCTAACAGAAGCCGCAAAAACAAACACGCGATTCACTGTTATTCTCGGTGAAGAACTCGAACAAGGCAACGTGGTTATCAAAGACATGGATTCTGGCGACCAAAGTGAAATCGCTCTCTGCGATATAATTTCACACATAAAAAAGTAACATGGCACGCCGCATTCTCATCATCACTGCTGTGAAGGAAGAAGCAGACGCAATCGGAAAACCTGATGGAACGTTAATTGTTGCGGGTGGAATAGGAAGAACAAATGCTGCGGCGGCAACAACTGCTGCAATTATGGTGGACGGCCCATTCCAATGGATAATAAGCGCAGGCATTGCTGGCGCACTTCCAAATGGCGGCGTGCAACCGGGCGATATTGTTGTTGCAAATAAATGTGTCTACGCTGAAGAGGGTCTGGAAACACCAAGCGGTTTTCAAAATATTGAAGAGATGGGCTTTTCCCTAGGTAACTTTGATGGCAATGAAGTACCCGTTGATGATTGGATGTTAAAACGACTGTCAAACATCGGAACTGTTGCACCGATTGCAACAGTAGCGACTTGCAGTGGTACGAACAAACAAGCAGAATGTATCGCAACGAGAACTGGTTGCGTTTGTGAAGCGATGGAAGGTGCTGCCGTTGTACACGCCGCACACAGGGTTGGCGCATCTGCTATTGAAATTCGTGCAATTTCAAATACAACTGGCGACCGCGACTCTCAACAATGGGATATCAAACTTGCGCTCAGAAACCTTAACAAGGCAGTCAGTGATTCTATTCACGCCCTTTGGAGCGAATAGATTTAACTGATCTTGCGAGTTTTGTTTTGAATTCCTTTAGCATTTCGTTAAATGCTTGTTTCTGTTCCAAATCAAAGTCTGATAGGGATTTGGGCATCCATTCTTCAAGCACCGCCACAATAACTATGTCATCATCTGGAATTCCAAGAGCATCAACGAGTGTCCTCCACGCAGAAGGGTTTTCTTCAGGAGCGCTAGTCTCCTTCGCAATAGTTAATGTCATCGCGAGCACATTTGCTTTTGGTGGATCCCACTTTTCATCAATCTCAAAATACTTTTTTAGTCGTTCTCGATCACTTCGAGCACTTCCATGAAGACCAAACGCATCCGCAATCGGAATTTTTTCTATCGCATTTGAAATTTCGTGCCACTTGATCATATAAAATAATTTCCCTGCAATTATGGACGATGCAAAACGAGATTGCATGCTCATGTGCCCAATGAACTCAGCAAGCGTTGCGATATCTTCTTGTGTCCCACGAGCGGCACAATCAAGGGCGAGCGAATAAAGAGGTGCAATCCACATTGGGGTTGCTGGTGTTTCAGCAAGCGTAATTTGTGTTACTGGCATCGAGCATGCTTTGGCGAACAATAGAAGTGGTTCTTCCACTACTGTAAAATTGCCTTCCGAAATTGCTTTCTTTCTTTCTTTTGCATCAAGAGCGTTGTATGCACCCACTGCTTTTAAAAAATACGTCGCTGAATTTGGGTTACGAAGCATGTCTATCTTGGTTCGAAGTACCTTTTTAAAATCAGAAACAAGTTTTTCGCCTGCAAATATGTTTTCCAGCAGTTTCTTTGCGGTGGGACACAAAGCAGTTGCTAAAAATCCCAGCTTCCCATCTTGCAGCTCCTTGTCTAATCGGTCTGCAGCTGCAAGTGCTGCGTCCTTGTCTTTTATTTGAAAAATCCTTTCCATTTCTCCAATCGCAGACGAATATCGTTCAATTTCTACATCCATATCTAAACTTGTTGTATCAATTGGCTGGCCTGTGATGGATTGGAAGATAGCAAAATCTGGGTTATCCGTATTGTTCAGCCAATTGAGTATTAAATTTTTTTCATTTGAAATATTTTCTCGAGCCCCAAATGGGTCGAAATCTTCAAAATTATTTACGGAAGCAAGAATAGTTTCTACGTATTCCGCTTCAGTTGCTGAATCAATAATAGTCGTGTCGGTTGTCGCTAATTTGAAACTGGAGTGAGCGACTAAGGAACCAATAAGCAAATCAGATTCTGCACTATGTTGAGTAATTCCAAGCATGGCATTCATTTCTGTCAATGCCGCTGAAGTATTCCCGAGATCCAATTCGCCACGCATTGAATAATGAAGCATTTTTTGCACCTCACGCAATTGCGAAAAGTGGGGTACAAGCAGGTCGAGACCTTGAGAGTATTCGAGTTGCCAATCACACTGTTCACTCGAAGCAATGGAGCGAGCCCTATCAATAAGCGGGGTTAATTGCACTCGAATCGCGTGCGATTCGTCGCTCCACTCTTCGTTTTCGTAATACAACATCTCAAAACCATCTTCATGTTCTATATATGGGAAATCATACTTGCCAAACTCGACAAAAAATTCCCGCCACTCATCTGCAGCGTTTGGAGGTTCGGCAATACAAAAACTTACTATACATGGAAGTATTGTTGCTAGTACCATGCCTAACATCATTGCAGAGAGTATCCCAATAAGCAAGTGAGAACGTTATGGATTGGATTTCTATAGTAATACTAGTAATTTTTGCCTTGTACGCTTTAATCTGCGTGCTAATTACCCTTGTTGGTTTACCGGGCACGTGGTTGATGGTCGCGGGAGCGCTAGTGGTTATGTTGTGCAACCCTTTTTGGAGTGACAATTTAATTTGGAGTTGGTCCGCCATTGGCATCGCGCTCGGTCTTGCCGTCTGTGGTGAAATATTAGAGACAGCTGCTGCTGGTCTTGGTGCAAAAGCTGGAGGCGGTACAAAACGTGGCATGGTTGGCGCAATTTTAGGAAGTATGATTGGTGCGTTCATTGCGACCTTTACAATTCCTATACCCTTGATTGGCACGCTCATCGGTGCTGTATTTGGTGCATTTGCCGGTGCCCTCGTTGGCGAGCTATCGCACAAAGAACCAACAAACGCGGGTAGTCTTGCGAAGTCTGCTACTGGCGCAGCAATAGGAAGAGTGCTCGGCATTCTTGGAAAATCTGGGATTGCCGCAATTTGTTTTTGTGTGCTTTTGATTGCACCATTTTTCTAAATCATGCAGTCAGTCGAAGTATTTCATCGAAGGTAGTCAAGCCATCAACAACTTTTGCGAATCCATCATGACGTAAATTTTTCATGCCTCGTTTCATAGCAAGATTTCTAAACGAAGTTATAGTTGGATTGCTCGCAATCGCATCGCGTAGTTCATCGTCCATGATTAGCAACTCATACACACCAAGACGACCACTGTAACCACTGCCTCGACAAGCGGAACAGCCAACTGCGTGCGGAACTAATTCACATTCGTAACCAGCGATAAGTTTGGACTCTTTTTTGGTTGGCGCTCGCATCGTTACACACTTTGAGCAAACACGACGAGCAAGTCGCTGTGCAAGAACACCGTTTACTGCAGAAGCAACAAGGAATGGCTCGATGCCAATATTAATCAAACGTGTCAATGAACTTGGAGCGTCATTTGTATGCAGAGTTGAAAGTACAAGGTGCCCTGTCATCGCTGCTTGAATTGCAACACTTGCAGTTTCCATATCGCGAATTTCACCAAGTAAAACCACATCGGGATCTTGTCTTAAAAGAGCACGAAGTGCGCGTGAAAAAGTCATATCTATTTTGTCATGTACTTGTATCTGTGTAATACCTGAGAGCTCGTACTCGACAGGATCTTCAACAGTTGAAATATTTAATCGCTTACGGTCCATCTGTTGAAGCGATGAATACAACGTAGTTGTTTTACCACAACCAGTTGGACCCGTGACAAGAATAATTCCGTGCGGTGAGGAAATTTCGTGTTTCCAAGATTCTAGCGCTTCAGAACGAAATCCAAGTTCATCCAGACCGATGCGGATGTTACGATCATCAAGCAACCGCATAACTACTTTCTCGCCTTTTGGAGTTGGAACAGTTGAAACGCGCAAGTCAATCGGACGGCCAAGAACAGTCGCTCGAATTCTGCCGTCTTGTGGAAGACGGCGTTCTGCGATATCAAGATTCGCCAATATTTTTATTCGGCTGACAACTGGTCCGTGTAACTTTTTTGGTGCTTGCATTAATTCATGCAACACGCCATCGATTCGAAATCGTATACGTGAAACATCATCACTTGATTCAAAATGAACGTCAGATGCATCTTCTCGAACTGCTCGTGTAATCATTTCACCAACTAACCGAACAACAGGTGATGATTCTTCATCTGAGGCCGCTTCTTCTAAATCAATTACTCCATTTGTTTCTTCGATAGCATCTGAATATAAATCATCTTGTTGATCAACCGGGGCAGCTTGTTCGTTATAAATATCTTTCTCAAGTTGCTCAATAATGCAAATGATTTCACTTTTGGTTGCCAGCATCTGCCCAACTTTTTGGCCTATTTCCAGTCGTACATCGTTCGTCAAAAACAATTCATCAACAGATGTTGATGCGATGTACGTGTTGCCTTCAATGCAAATCGGCAACACAGTATGTTCCTTGCACCATCCCAAACCCAAACGTTCTAGCAACTCTGGAACGAGGTTCTCCATACTAATTGTTGAAAAGAAAAGGTTCGAAATATCAGCGATTGCTTGTTGAACTGATACTTCATCAATACCTGCATCCATTAAAAGGGTGTCGATTGAACGGTTTCGAGATTGACGCTGAAGTCGAGCAACAAGTTGTTGACCATCATCATCCAAGCATCCTCTCTCTACTAAAAGATTTACTAATTTTTTTGAGTGAGATTCAACTGGTTGTATTTTTATTGAGTCAAGTGGTTTCATAGAATTCATTCTCCGTTTGCCATTCGCATATCCCGCGAAATATAAATTGTTCGCTGCATTTCTTTACAGCTAGCCAATTCGATTATTGCATAGTCATTTCCTAATTCTTTAATTAGCACTACAATCTCACCGCCTCGAATTGGAACTTCATCTCCAATACGGTAAATTTCGCCATTAATATTCGCGAGCGGATTTCTTCCAGTCATTACTGATCGTAAGTGCAATTGAGACACAGCATAATTAGCTTCTGCAATATTATTTTGCAATGTCATATCTTCAGCGATTAACTGTGTTTGTTGTTCCTTCTCAAATCCAAATACATACGAACTTTCTAACTCTTTTTGCCAAGCCATTGGATTTACAGATTGTTGAGTAATAAATAATTCCGAATCATTTGTCCACTCAATTAATTTTGATGCCGTCTGTTTCACAGAATCTTCACTGTACACTTGCTCCATCAAAACACCCGCATCGTAATTGTCCGCTGATGCAGCAGCTGGTACTAACACTCGCATCAATGAAAGTTCGATAATTACAACGACTGTTGCCGCGCCAACAAAGACTGTGGCGGCATCGTATTCGTGAATTAGACGCTCAAGTAGTTTTATCATTTTTCTTCGCCTTCTCCAAATACGAGGTTTACAACAATACGCGCTTCAACGTTTTTGTCATCAACCCTGTGAATTGAAATACGATCGATTCTTGTCAACCGTTGCATTTGTTCTAGGTGTTGAACTAATTTATAAACGCTTAAAAATTTGCCACTTACATTGAAGTCGACTGGGAGAATTTTATATCTACCTTCTTCACGCTCGCCTGCTGTTGTGACGGACTTTACTATGAGACCAAAATCAAGCGCCGCTTCAGAAGCATATTCAAGCCACTGCTCAGCGTTGTGGGATGAAGGTATTCGATCAAATGCTTTTTTGTTTGCAATAGAAAGAGACTTTGAAAGATCTTTCATTTCGCGATATTGCGAGTTCACTTCGTCGTAATTAATTAGTTTGTTGGTTCGATCTTTAATTTCGTTCGCAGCACCGTGCACGGCATTGTTCATCGGTCGATATGCAATCGCCCAAGCTGAAACCGGTACGGCAATAAGCAACATAACTAAAGCTAAATATCGAGTTGGAACATTCATTCTAAACCCTCCATTGCTACTTGTTTCTTTTCTCCCACTTCCATTTGAATTGAGAAATTGCGACTGTGGCCATCTGCATCAAGTTGTGCATACATCAACGAAACATTTATGAAATGTGGCGATGATGCTAATTGATCTATATATGAAGAAATGCTTGAATCGTTGGGAGCAACTCCAAGAACCATTACTGTCTCAGAGAAAATGACTTCTTCATTTTCGCCAGTTCGCTTTCTCGTTTCTAAACGCAAATCATCAAGACGACTGCCCGCTGGTAAACTTTGGGTGAGTTGCCACAACAAAAGTGAGCGAGGAATGCTATTTGCTAAACTTTTGATTTCATCAGTTTCATCAACTGCATCTTGTATTTCTTTCTGAACTCTAACATATGAATTTACTCGACCCTTTGCATCATCCCAACGAGACGCAACACTTTCGCGATCTTTTAGAATGCCTCTCCAGCCAGTTAAAGTTGTCGCGAATGCTGCGGCTGTTGCAATTGATACAACCGCAACTAATAAAATGCCAATGCGAATTACGCGCTTGTCCGCTCGTTGCGTTTGCCATGCTTGTGGAATGAAATCATCAAATGGGTGCTTCATGCTGCTTTCTCCGAGTAACGCATACAAATGCCAGCAACTGTTGTCCACGCTGGACCTGCTGCATAATCTTCTGCGCCATCTATCCATGCTGAAGGGTCGGCAATGAAACCTGCGATTCCTAGACTTGAAGCAATTGCTGCACATCTTTCGGTATTGCCTGCTCCGACACCAGTAAAAATAACGCGGTCTACTGCGCGATCAGGAAACAACGCATCATGATGTCGCAAGCAACTTGCAAGTTCACTTTCAAGAAGTTTTTCGATAGAACCACCACCAACTTGCATTCCTTGCAATCCGCGCGGTTCGTTTTCGTTGCGACGTTCGCTTTCGTTGTTAAGCGATGTAATTGGAGTAAGCGAAGGAGTCGCTTCCCATTTTGCTTCGGGCTTTTCTGCGTTTATTTCAGTATCAAGACGGTGTGCAAAAACGCAGTTCGCGCCATGGGCAATCATTACGATTGAAGATACTTCGTCCATATCGATGAGGAGTGAAGTAATTTTTTCATCGCCGTCTCTGCGATATAAACTATCAAATGCGCGCAAGGATGCGTACAGTGGAACTGTTACAGAAACCACCTCGCCTCCTGCAGACTCAATAGAATCAAATGCCTGCCGTACAACTTCCCGCTCAATCCCAACGCAAAGTATTTCTTGTTTTGGGTTTCCAGAACCGCCGGTAGTCGTTACGCATAATTTACGTATTTCAGAATCACCCCAACGAAGATCGTGTTTCACAAGTCGTTCTCGTAATTCTAGGTCATCCATTCCAAGCGGAACTCTAATGTGTTGTACTAGTACACTTTCACATCCGATGCTTGCAACGCAACGTTTCCCTTTAAAAGAATTCAAGGCTATTCCGATTGCATTTTTATCTAATACTGGCACTTCAACCGCACTGTGTAATGAGCGCGCTTTAGTACCTTTTATCTGCATCATACGAACCATGTCGCTGCCAAAATGCACTGCGATTGGTTGAGGTGAAAGACTGCGTGTTAGCCATTGAGGTAATCCCATGAGAGATTAGGTCGGCTTATGCTGTGCTGTTCTGCACAACAAAGCCGGTCGAGAGTTCCGACTGCGCAGGTTAGTCGCGTTATTCAACCGTTTATGAGGGCTTATCTAATAAAACGGATTCGGCCGAAGTCTGGAATCACCGGTATTGTGTCAAGTTTAAGCGCAGCTGGCCAATACACACTCCACGCTTTACCAATGAGTAATTTGCGATGTACTACAAATGGTGCGTCGTCAAATTGAGTTGCGACAAACTCATCTGGATTGCCCCATAACCGGCCATCAAGAGAATAGGCGCTGTTGTCACCCGCCATCATGAACTGATCTTTTCCAAGAACAGCCAACTTGTCTGGGTGTGTCCCAAATGCTGGAGTTCCTGCTTTAACAAGAGATTCGTTGCCGCTGGCTGTCGGATTTTTCGTTGCAATAGAAGGCAAGCGTGAACTTCGATAATACAAATCGTGATCAACTTGCAACCGAGTAATTGCTAGTGGCGATCCATCAAATTGCAACGTCAGTTTTGCATCCCTACCACTTCTTGTTACAACATCTTCAATTGGAACACTGTCCACAACATTCGTTGCAAAACGCAATCGCTCTTCGGGACTGAAATTGTATGGAAGCGTACCAATTCGTTCGCCATCGATATATAACGACATCATTTGATCTGCATGCCATAATTCAACACGGGTTGGTGTGTTATTTTCAAAACAAGTACAATCAAATTCGACTTTTTCGACAAGTTCACCGCTCAAAGTTCGCATTGCTAACGAACTTGTATCGTTTGATAACAACCATTGAAATTGATGCCCAATCGCTTGAAGTGTAAAACTCGCAGTAATATTATCTGACTCGGGTGTAATTGTTGCCGACACTCGAATATCTGAAACTGGCTCTTGTCGAATCTTCGGCATGAGCATGTTGTAGGATGACCAATCATCGATGTGTATTTTATTTTGATCCCAAACAAGTGTACTTGGCTCGGAAGTTTTGCATACCCATATCCGGTTTTCATAACTCCACACATCTTGCGGTTTACCTGTCCAAGGTGGACCGTGCCAAGGCCGTGACAACGCTAGCATATCTGTTGGAATTGCATCACTATCTGAAACTCGCATCCAGAGAGCTCGTTGAACATGTTCTGGTTTTCTCTGAATCGTAAAAGCATCGTCCCCGCTTTTTGCAAAAATATCTCCGTCTGCAATCCATAGCGTCTCGCCCGGGAGACCAATAAGACGCTTTATGTAATTTGCCGAAAGACCCTGCGTATCCGTTGGGTTTTTAAAAACAACTACGTCAAATCTGTCTGGTCCAAAAAATGGGAATAGCGTTTTAAGAACAACCACTCGGTCGCCAGCCCTTGGCTCTATCTTTTTTGCTTCTGACATGGAAAGTGGAATATTCCTGCCAAGAAGAGGGTCGGAAAATTTATCCGGTGATACAGAACGCCTTGGATCAAAACCAACTGGAAAATCTTGCCCAGTCTGATCGCTGTGTTTAAGTAAATGTTGCCCGAGTAGCGTGGGTGCCATTGAACCCGTCGGAATAACGAAACCCTCTACAACAAAACCTCGAAAAACCATTGCAAGCACAAATGCAACGATTAATGATTGCAATGTTTCAATTACTCCGGATTGACATTTTCTTTCGTTTGTTGTCATGCATTATGTCTTATCGGGGTTTTCGCTGTTGTTTCTTTTACGGGAACGCCTTCGTCTTCGCCTCTTTTTCTTTGTTCTTGAAGGGGCCGCATCACCTTCAACATTTTCGTCTTGTTTTTGACCCTTAGGCTCGTCCTTATTGGTATTTTTGGAACTATTTTTTCTGCGATTATTTTTTGGTTTAGCTTCTTTGTGAACGACAACTTCTTCCCAAGGGCGTGGGCATGTCTCTGGATCGAGTAATTCTTCAATCGGCACGGCGATTCTTCTTTTGTCGTGCTCAAGCTCGACCATAACTAACTGCGTTAAAATTTTGCCATCGATAACTATCCCGGGACCTTCAGCTGTGCCAACTCGAGTTTTCTTGTGCGGTAAGTTTTTCTTTAACTCGCGATACGTTTGGTCTTCATACCGAAGACAACACATCAATCGACCACAGCGACCTGAAATCTTTTTCGGATCTAACGTTTGTTTTTGTTGCTTTGCAGTCCGCATTGAAACTGGAGAAAGCACTTTCAAGAAACCTTTGCAACAACAATGTTGTCCGCATTTTTCATAGTCTGCAACTAAACGTGATTCATCACGGGCACCGACTTGCCGCATTTCAATTCGTGTTGAATATTTTGATGCCAAGTCAGAAACTATTTTTCTAAAATCAACTCTGTCTTCACTTAGATAATAAAAAGTTAAAAGTTCTTCACCAAGAATTGGCTCAACATCAACAATTTTCATTGAGAGGCGGTGTTCTTCGACTAAAAGCCGAGCACTTCGTGTTTGTTCATCAATCGTACTGCGAAGCATGGCCATTCGGCTTAAATCATCTGCTGTTGCAATTCTGAGAACACGACCATTTGTATGAAACGGGAAGTTCTTTCCGCCAGAGTTTTCTATGTACTCAAGCATCTCTTTTCGGCTGATAGATTTGCCGCACCCAGAGTTTGAACATGTTGTTGTCAACATTTCTACTAATTCGGTACCTCGATGCGTTCGTGCAACAAGTTTAGAGCCGCAACCGGCTTTGATACCACCTGCTTGTTTATATTCGCCGATTAATTTAAGTGCACCAAACTTAACCACTATGGTTTCAGGCGCTTCTAATTTATCGAGTTGTTCTTCAAGTGTTAATGCATCTCGTCTTGATGGATCTGCATCTTCCTCAAAAACTGGTAATGGGACTATTTGCATAGAACTAGGGTTAGAGCTTGACATAAGGAATCAATCTATTTTTATCGCGTTATTTCACAACAAGCAGCGTAAGAGCCGTTGCTTATTGGTTTTCAATGTCGTCAGGAAGATTTTTAGCTCCATCATCCGCCTGACCAGAAGATGGGTTTGAACGCGATAGCTCTGAGATTGTATCGTCTTTTTGACCATGTTTTAGTTCATGTAACGATTTTCGTTTCCGTTTTGTGAATAACAATCGAATTGGAATTTCGCTAAAGGGAAGTTCTTCGCGGAGTCTGTTCATTAAGTACCGCTCGTACTGCCCTTCAAACATTGAAGGCTCGTTGACTACCATTGCAATTGTCGGTGGTTTTACCGCAATTTGAGAAACATACAGCAATTTTGCAATGGTTCCAAGTCTTGAAGACGGACCTCTGTCTTGCAAAATCTTTTTAATAATTGCATTTAGTTTGCCAGTTGTTTCTCTGTGTTCAGATTGTGATTTTAGGTTAAATGCCATTGTCACAGCATCATTAATCCCCTTGCCTTCCACCGCACTAATGAACACAATTGGTGCAAAATCTAAACCTCGTAGTTCTTTGGTTAAATAATCTAGATAATCTTCTGGGCTAACTGAATCATCTACTAAATCCCATTTGTTAACAACGATAACCGTTGGCTTAAACTGCCTCTGCAATTCCATAGCCAGTTTTTTATCCACTTGCGAAATGCGGTCCGTTGCGTCAACTAACAACAGCGTAACGTCAGCACGTCGAATAGATTGAATCATTCTTCGATAGGCGTAATATTCGATGTCGTCTGCGAAACTTTTTTGCTTTCGAACTCCAGCTGTGTCGATTGCCGTAAACGATTTTCCGTCTATTTCAAACTGCACATCGACAGAATCGCGAGTTGTCCCTGCTATTTCAGAAACGATAACGCGATTTTCTCCCGCCAACGCATTTGTCAAAGATGATTTCCCTGCATTACGTTTGCCAATGATTGCGAGTTTCATATCTGGGTCGTCTGCGCGTTCGCCGGTTAGGCCTTCGAGACGTCCCCACAAAATATCGGTGAAATATCGTATCCCATGACCGCTTGTAGATGAGATGCAAATTGCTTCACCCAGACCTAGCGCTGCTGCTTCATGACCATGTGCTTCCCAAGAACGAGAATCCACTTTATTTGCAACTACGAGTATTCGATCGCCAACACCCGATTTACGTAACATTTCTGCAACCGTTTCATCAAGGTGGGTAATGCCAGATTGTGCGTCGACGACATAAATAATAATGTCCGACTTATGCATCGCCTCTTTAATTTGAAATTCAATGTCCTCAGTCAGATCTCGAAGATCTTTGCCGGCATCGTCAATATGATTTCCGTCGACTACATACACTCCCCAGCCACCCGTATCGTGTATTTCAGCAATTCGAGATTCAGTACCCTTTGCTGTCCTAGATGGCGGCTCAATTTCAATAACCGCGCTCACGCGGTCTCTTGTGACCCCAGGTGTTGGGTCAACAATAGATACCCGCCGCCTTGCGAGGCGGTTTAATAAACTGGATTTGCCGACATTTGGCCTTCCAACAATGGCTACTCTAGGTAAAGACATTCCGCCTATTGTACCAACAACCAAGCAAGCCCTGTAGATTGCTTGCATTCGATATAATCGCCTTATGGCAAGTCAAGAGCAAGGATTATTAGTGGTAATTTCAGGCCCTTCAGGGGTTGGGAAGACAACAATCGTCCATCGAGTACGAGAAGCCTTTGATGCTGTCTTTAGCGTTTCGGCGACGACGAGACCTAAAAGCGAAAAAGAAATTGACGGGACAGACTATTTTTTCATTACAAATGAAGAATTCCAAAAAAAAATCGATGCTGATTCTTTTTTAGAACATGCTGAAGTATTTGGTTGCCACAAATACGGCACGCTTCGCAATCAAGTGAATGAAGTCCTACGTGCTGGCCGTGTCATCCTACTTGACATTGATGTTCAGGGCGGAATGCAAATTAGGGACAACATGAAAGAGTCCATTCGTATTTTTATTCTTCCCCCAAGCGAGGAAGAATTATTACGTCGCCTTGAAGCGAGAGGCAGGGAAGATCGCGATTCTATTCAACGAAGATTCCGTGAAGCACAACAAGAAATAAAACTTTCTCAACAAAGTGGTGCTTACGAATATTTCATAACGAACGACAATTTAAAACTTGCAGTTGAAGAAACAATTGCAATTATTAAAAATTCTCGCAACGAAGCCGCCAGTTCTTCATGAGTTTTTGTTGTTCGACAGTTGTAATCAGCATTGCACAGTTCACTTCAACCGTTCCGGTTGAAAGTATTACTGCAAATTATTCTTCTCCAATTATTCCACGAAATGGCGTGTTAATGGTGCAGTTAATTTCTGAAATACTTGGCGATAATTGGCCATCCGTTATTGACGTAACCATGGAAGATGGCGAAATCATACAAGGGCACGTTGCGTGGATTGAATTAAAAAATGACAACACTTCCTGGGCAAACACACCTTTTGACATTAGACCCATTTCGCTCAGTGATGATACTTCCAATATCAATCCTAAGGATATTTCTACAGGACCGGTTCTACTTGTTGATCTTCAAAACAAAACTGAAGGGATCATCCGTTTCGGTGGAGATGTGATTGATCCAGTCTGGGTGGACCTTCCTAGTGAACTTCCAAAACTCGACCTCACTGAGATTGACACATCAAAAACTATGTTGGTGTCTTCTGCTGACGATATGCCACAATGGACACCGCTTGAATATTGGAGGTGGGTACTCATTGCATCTCGCAAAGGAATCCAACCACCGCCGCTTCCTTCGGTAAACGAAGTCAGCCGACTTGCTGCATTGCAAGGAGAGCAATTATGGAGGATTGGCTTCGACAGACTCGCAAAAAGCAGTCGTGGTGTTGCATCAGAATGTAGAGATTTACTGACTAAAACTGCAAACGACAGCGGACATGAATTTGCTTGTTGGACTATGCACTCGGATTCTTTGCAACGGCTGCTTTCAATTATTCTCGATTCAAAAGCTTCTTCAAGGCAACTAGCAATGCGAGCGTTGAATTGGTGTTCAGAACAACAAGTTTATATGCACTGGCTAGAAAAAGTATATGGAGATGAAATCAAACTTGCTATCGCAAATCCTACGCATGAACTTGGGTTAATCGCACTGAAATGGAGAGAAGGAAACGATATTCCACTTGTCACCGAACTGCCAACAAAAACAACTACGCGAGTAGTGCACGATAGGATTCATACAATGGATCTCTCTGTATTTGGTCCAACTACGATTGATTCACAAATTGAATGGCTAGATATGCAAATTGGAAATCGGGCGCTATCTATACCAATTGTTCCAGACTCTATAACAGCCCTCCCGCCGAGTGTACAACTGCAAACGTTACACCCGGTTTGGAATTTACAAACAATACACACGCAAGTGCCTGCAATTGTTTCAAATAAAAATAAAACGACCGTACAACTTCGTAAACTTCTAAACAAATGGGAACTCTTTATTACGTGCAATGGTCTTCCAAATGAAAACACGGTTGGCATCGAGGGAATAACTCTCTTCCACCCAAGCACTGGTGGAGAATTATTTATCCCACCCCAAGGCGACGTGGTCATTTTAAATATTCCACTCGATACAAACGTGTTTCAATCGACATCGAGCACAAGTTGGACTGCTCGAATTGAACTTCCTGTTGCATGGATTGCAAATGAAACTTTTGCATTTTCTATTTTACGTACACATGGCGATTCAAGCCATATTGAAACTGGACCATTGCCCTGTGTTCCATGGAATTTACAACCATCATCAATTGTTGTAAACCTATCTGAGTGGGATGATGTAAAACGATTCCCAACACATCCAGATAAATAACGGTAATACTTAGAACTTAATCTTCCCAAAGATGCCGAATGCACCGGCAGGGTCATAATCTTCTGAAAGAACTTGAAGACTCGCTTGGTTTGTTATTTCGAGAGACCCGCCGTACACAATGCCACCGAAAATTGTTACGTCAAATGTTGGGGAGGCGTGGTACGTTGCTCTAAAAGTTAATGGAACCGAGCTCGCTTCCCCTGCGCCATTTGGTGCAAAGCCAGAGCTGTCAAGTTTAAACCGACTATAACTATAGGAAACACCCGCGCCGAGTGTCCAATCTTTTCGAGGAGTCCAAACAAGTTCCAAGCCTGTACGACTTCCAAAACGAGTTGAGATATCACTGGTTAATCGTAAATCATCCGACAATTTCCATTCAACAACAAAGATAGGGAACACTCGAGCATCATCTAAAACTTGGTCGAGCACCCCAAGGCCAATACCAAGCGTTAAATCTGAAGAATAAGAATGAATAACTCCAACCGTACCGCCTAGCACTGTGCTGTGCGATGCTGAATCTTCGTAACTTGCCCTTACGAGCCCGCCAACAAACCACTGGGTTTTCTCGTTGTACTCATGGAACCAAGTAGCAGATGCATCGATTGTTTCGATTGAACTCCACGGATCAATAAGACCCATACCGGTTGTGCCTGAAAAATCCCAATTATCACGTTGGTATTGGAAGTGCCACTTTAGGTCATCGCTGTCAGACATTGGTGTATCAAATCGTAATTCGAAGCCAGATTGTGTAACGCCAACTTCACCACCGTTTTCTATAGACGCATCAAACTGATGCGCATAATGTAAGTCAAGGGTGAACTTTTGCACTTGTTGTGGTGCGTCGGTCTGTGCTAACAGAACGCAAATTGTTGCTGCGATTTGAAACATGTTTTAATTCTCAAGTTGCTGTTGGTAAGGTTTCGATTAAGCTCGTCAAAATATCGTCGCAAGAAACGGCTTCCGCTTCTGCTTCAAAGTTCAAAATACATCTATGTCGCAGTGCAGGCAGAACAACTTTTCGAATGTCCTCAATTGAAACTTCTGTTCTACGTTCTAACAGAGCATTGACTTTGCCCGCGAGCACCAATGTCTGCGCAGCTCTTGGCGAAGCGCCAAACCGTAAAAACGATTTTACTTGCGGTGTTGCGAGTTGCTCGTCAGGGTGCGTTGCGAGAACTATTCGGACTGCGTAATCCTGAACTTCGTTTGAGATTTCAACTTCCCGAACCACATTTTGATATGCGATAATTTTTTCTGTATCTAGAACACGGTGAACATCTGGCGTCTTACCACTCGTCGTTTTGTCGATAATTTCCATCAATTGACTTCGGCCAGAATAACCTACATGCAACTTAAAGAAAAACCTATCGAGTTGCGCTTCTGGCAATTGGTAGGTTCCCTCTTGTTCAATTGGATTTTGAGTTGCCATTACAAAAAATGGTTTCTTTAGCAAGTGTGTTTCCCCGCCAACTGTAACTGTGCGCTCCTGCATTGCCTCCAATAGCGCAGATTGGGTTTTTGGTGTTGCACGATTTATTTCATCTGCAAGAACCATTTGTGCAAACAATGGACCCTTGCGAAATTCGAATTCGCGACCCTTTTCAGATTCAACAACAACCGTTGTGCCTGTAATGTCTGCTGGCATTAAGTCGGGAGTGAATTGAATTCGAGAAAAATCTAAATCTAATGCATCGCTTAATGTTCTAATTAATAATGTTTTTCCAAGGCCTGGAACACCTTCGAGTAGTGCGTGACCTCCTGCAAACAAGCAGACTAGCACACCCTCGACAATTTCTTCGTGCCCGACAACCGCTTTGGCAATTTCAGTGCGCAACTTTGCATAGTCTTCGCTAAACGTATCTACTGCGGTATCGAGTGCTAGTGATTCTGTTGGCATGTGTGCACGATACCATCAAACCAAACAAAAAACCCACGCTTCATGCATGGGCTTTTTGATAGTTTTATACTGTTATGTTATTCCGCTTTTTCGATCATCCAATATTCAATATCGATTTGTGTTTGTCGACCAAACACTGTAGAAAGAACTCGAACTACACCCTTCTCTGGGAATATTTCGTCAACTGTACCTTCGTATCCCATGAATGGACCATCTTTAATATTGACATGATCACCCTTGGCAAATTCAAGTTTGACTTCAGTGACTTCCTCAGGTGCCTGTGAGTCATACAACATTTTGTCGACTTCTTCGTCAGACATTGGAGTTGGCTTACCGGCCGTGCCAACAAAATCGCCAACCCCGGTTGTTTCTTTAATGATGAAGAAAACATCTTGGGAAATGCGTGCGTCGACAAGTTTCATTTCAACAAAAATGTACCCAGGGTACAACTTTGTTTCTGTGATTTTCACTTTTTTATTTTTTGAAAGCGTCTTGGTCTTTTCAGTTGGAACCATGATGCGGCCAATGAGGCCTTGCACGCCTTCGATTTGCACTTTCTTTTCTAAAGCGTTTCGTACAAAATCTTCTTTGTTCGACGCAACGCGAAGTACAAACCAATTCATGCCTTCTTGTGTTTGAGGAAGCTCTTCATTGCTGGGCTCTTCGGTTTCTTGAGCATCCTCAGCAATCAAATCAGTAGTAGTTTCAGAAACAGTTTCAGTGCTAACTTCTGGAGTTACTTCTGGAGTCGCTTCTGGAGTCGCTTCTGAAGTCGCTTCTGGA
>DTSO01000023.1 GCA_012965315.1 Phycisphaerales bacterium
TCGCTGGGTTACTTTCTCGAATTGAAGAATTCAACCCCGCAGTAGTATTAATCGATTTGGCTAAAGAAGATATTGATATTACTTCTATTGTGAAAGAAGTAAAGGAAAAAACAACTGCGCCGATTGTTGCTTTTTGTGGGCATGTTGCAACCGCTGAACTTGAAGAAGCTCAAAATTGTGGATGTGATGTTGTAACAACGAACGGCGCGATTACTGGCTCGTTCGGATCAATTATTCAAAAAGCAATCAAGAACTAATTTTCACAATACCCCATTCTTCAAGCACACCACCCGTTCCAGTGATAATCATTTGAATCGCTATACAAATTAATATAAATCCCATAATTTTAGTAATTGCAGTCATGCCAGTTTCGCCAAGGATTTTTGCAACCACACTTGACTCACGAAAACAAATCCAAACAACAAAACATGCAGCAGCGATAGCGGCAGTAATTGAAACGTAGTCGATGAATTGCATATTCGACTTATTTGCGACTGAGAGCACGACTGCTAATCCGCCTGGGCCAGCAACCATCGGCATCGCCAGTGGGCAAAACGAAACATCCTTCATCTGTACAGCTTCTTGGTGCTCTTTATCAGATGCAGCATGAGACGCTTTGCCAGCCATCAAGCCAAACCCTATTTTGGCAATAATGATTCCACCACCAATTTGAATACCGTCGATTGTGATTCCAAAAAATTCAAGAATATATTTTCCTGCGATGAAAAACACGAACAATAACGCAAACGAATAGAGAGCTGCCTTAAATGCTTGTTGCTTCTTAAACTGCTCTGTGTCACCTTTCGTAATTGAAACAAAAACACCAAGATTACCGAGTGGATTTGTAATTACGAACAAAGCTGCGAAAACAATTGCAAATTCATGGAGCGGTGTCATCCGTACATGGTATACAATCCCTTCCTCAATGGCGAAGCATTTATCAAGCAAAAATAAATTTCAAAACTTCAAAAAACAACTTGGCGAGTCTGTTAAGTCCGGTGATATAACTGCTATTAGCACTGGTCGAACCGCAAAAGAGCGAAGCAGATCTTTCTCTGAATTGCTCCGGCAATTTTTGAAGATAGTCGGAAAAAATCGCACCAATATTTTTTGGGCTCTTGGTTTTGTTACGTTGGGCTCAACAATTGGTTTAATCCCTGCCGCTGCAACAAAAGTTGTTTTTGATAATATTCTCGGCGACCAAAAGTTACCTGATTCAATCACATCTATATTCCCATCGCTAGCAAGTAAAACTACATTGCTTTCAGTCATTGCAATTGGCACCGTGACGCTTGCCTTAATCTCACTTGCTTTCAGCGTGCGTGCTCGATGGATCGCAACTAGAACAACAAAACGCATCCAAGTTGATATTCGCAGAAAAGCATTTATGCATGCTGCTTCACTACCTCTCCATAGAGTGCATCAACTTCGTTCAGGCGGAGCGGCTTCTCTCGTTAGAGAAGACGCCGGGGCCATCGGCGAACTTGTCTTTGGTCTTTGCTACAACCCTTGGCGAGCAATCATACAACTTGTTGGCATTTTGTTAATACTTTTATTTGTAGATTGGCGACTGTTACTTTTTTCAGTAGTGCTATTTCCAATTGTATTTTTCACACACCGCACTTGGATTAGTAGAATTCGACCCCTCTGGCGTTCCATTCGCGGAACAAGACAACATTGCGATGCGATGGTTACTGAGTCGTTCGGCGGTGCACGCGTTGTTCGCAGTTTTTCCAGGCAACGTACCGAGGCTTCAAATTGGATTCGATCAAACCACTTACTCGTAAGAAAAGAACTTCTTGCTTGGTGGTTATCGCGGGGTATCGATATTGCATGGTCGGTTCTTATACCAATCGCAACCGCTGCTCTCTTGTGGTTCGGTGGCTGGCAAGTATTGCACGATAGAACGTTAATCGCTTCAGGTGAACTCACAGCGTCGCAAGCAATAACTGCTGGCGACTTAGTCATGTTTTTAACCTATCTCACGATGCTCATGGGCCCACTTGCGACGCTAGCCGAAAGTGCAACCCAATTACAAAATTCACTCGCCGCTCTGGATAGAGTTCTTGATTTATTCGAAGAACCAACTGAGCAAGAAGAACATTCCGGAGGAAAAATTGTTTCATTAAACACAACCTCTGGCGCAATTCGGTTTGAAAATGTTTCTTTCTCCTACCCCGGTTCTGATACGAAAGTATTGCACGACATTTCATTTGAAGCTAAAAAAGGCAAAACTATTGCGCTTGTTGGTCCCAGTGGTTCTGGAAAGACAACCCTATGCAATTTAGTTGCTGCTTTTTATACGTGTACCTCTGGCACCATTCAACTCGATACAATTCCACTGAATGAAATCGATTTAAACTCGTACAGATCTTTGCTTGGCATAGTTGAACAAGATATCTTCTTGTTCGAAGGAACTATCGCAAGTAATATCGCTTACGGAAAACGCGGCGCAACTAAAGCGCAAATTCAACAAGCTGCGGAGCAAGCTGCCGCGCATGATTTTATCAGCGAATTTAAAGATCAATACCAAACAGAAATAGGCGAACGAGGGGTAAAACTTAGTGGCGGTCAAAGGCAACGAATTGCTATTGCTCGTGCTTTGTTAGCAGACCCACGCATACTTATCTTAGATGAAGCAACAAGCAATTTAGATACCGAGTCAGAACGACTCATTCAAACTAGTTTGTCAACTCTTCTAAAGAACAGAACAAGTTTTGTTATTGCACACCGCCTAAGCACTATTCGAGATGCCGATCAAATCCTTGTCCTTGACAAAGGAATAATTATTGAATCTGGCACGCATAACGAGTTGATGGATCGTAGTGAAAGATACCATGACATGGTTTTATTGCAAACACACCCACAAACTTAGTGTTGGTATTCTGCGTCTCCGAATCCAAGGATTGGCCAGAAGATAAATGGCAAGAATATTAATCCTAGTGTTGTACCAACACCACGTCCAAATCGGTTTGAAATCTCATTCAATACGATTACTACGACAATTATGTTGACAAATGGAACAAAAAATAATAGAACCCACCAAAGTGGTTTCTTTGCAATCATCATCAATATGAAGAGTTGAACAATTGGAATGCACGCCAAGATTCCAGGTTGCCCTGCTTTGCTCGCAGTTTTCCACATACCTGCCCAAACAATGATTTGAAGGACAACACAAAGGAAGATTAAGAAAAGAAATACGCCTGCAACAGCTCCCCCTGCTGCACCAGTTAATGCTTCGTCATATGCTGTAGTTGTTGTTGCTAATATCATTTTTGTTCTCCGTTATTCGTAAACTTTTGTTGCTTTTTCAAATATGGCTTGTAAGACCTCAAGGTCTAATCCTTCTAGTGATTTTATATACAAACACCCTTTACCTGCTCTGTGGGGGCCGAGTTTTTTTAATAAGGTACTAAGACTTTTGTTGTTGAACATCAAGTAGAGTGAAATTTCTTTTTTTCGAGGTGAAAAACCAATCTTAAACCAGTCAAGCTCTCGCCCACTAGCATAGATTAAGTGCTCATCGCCAAAACCGATAATTGACTCGCCCCACATAGCGGGTTTTGAGCCTGTTGCTTGCCGCATCATCTTAACGATAGCTTTGCAATCACTTTGACGACCTGCATCTACGATTTTTATGAAAGCAGGAACACTGTTTTTTGTTTTTTGCGTCTTGTTTTCAGCCATAACTCTAGCAGTATACAAAATGCAAAAGTGCCCGTAATACAGTAGAATGGGGGGCTCTACCTATTTGGAGCCTAACCATGATAATTGGTGTACCTAAAGAAATTTTCCCAGAAGAACGAAGAGTCGCACTCGTACCTCGAGGCGCAGAAGCACTTCGTAAATTGGGGTTTAAAATACTTGTCGAAAAAACTGCTGGCGAAGCTGCCGATTACTCTGATGCTAAGTATGAAGAAGTCGGTGTTACCATCGCCAATGATGCAAAAGAAGTTTGGGCAAACAGCGACATCATCATTAAAGTTCGTGAACCCATGAACAAAGAAGCAGACATGATGAAAGAAGGCGGTACGCTCATTTCATTTTTCTGGCCAGCTAAAAACGGCGATTTGTTAGACCGTTTAAATTCAAAAAATGCAACCGTTCTTGCAATGGATTGCATCCCAAGAATTTCACGCGCACAAAAAATGGACGCTTTAAGTTCAATGGCGAACATTTCGGGCTACCGTGCTGTTGTAGAAGCAGCCCACGAATTTCCGCACTTCTTTACAGGTCAAATTACAGCTGCCGGAAAAATTGACCCTGCAAAAGTATTAATCATCGGTGGCGGAGTCGCAGGACTTGCTGCTGTTGGTGCAGCAAAAGGTCTTGGCGCAATCGTTCGAGCATTCGACACACGGCTTGCTGTTCGAGAACAAGTCGAAAGTCTTGGCGGAGAATTCCTTGAACTCGATTTCCCAGAAGAAGATGGTGAAGGTGGTGGCGGTTACGCAAAGACCATGAGTGAAGAATTCATCAAAGCAGAGATGAAATTGTTTGCTGAACAAGCAATTGAAGTCGACATAATTATCACAACTGCATTGATTCCTGGCAGAGAAGCACCTAAGTTAATCACATCGGGCATGGTCGAAAGCATGCGTGAGGGATCTGTAATTGTTGACCTCGCTGCTGAACAAGGCGGCAACTGCACGCTTACGAAGCCAAATGAAAAAGTCGTACACCATGGTGTTACTATTCTTGGTTACACCGATCTTCCAAGCCGAATGGCGGCACTTTCAAGTCGATTATACAGCGCAGGCATTGTGCATCTTCTCGATGAAATGGGTGGCGAGGAAGCGTATTCAATCGATTTAGAAAATGAAATAATTCGCGGTGCACTTGTTCTTCGTGAAGGCAGCATTATGTGGCCTCCACCAAAACCAAAAAACCCAGGCCCAAAATATTCAGTCGACACAGGTCTGCGACCTTCAAAAGAAGAAAAAGTTACAAAAGAACTACCATCGGAATCTAAACACTTTCCTTTGAAGAGTGTCATCAAGTACTTAATATTACTCGCAATTGCAGTTGGAATTTTTATTGCAGGAAACAGTCTTCCTGACAAAGACACCTTCGTGCAACGGTTCATAGATCAGTTAACAGTTTTCGTATTGGCATGTTTTGTTGGATGGCAAGTTATTTGGAATGTCAAGCCAGCATTACACACACCACTGATGAGTGTTACAAATGCCATTTCAGGCATTATTATCATCGGCGGGATTTTACAAATTTCACAATCTGAAATTAATGCTAGCGTCATCTTAGGCGCAGCAGCAATTCTACTCGCAGCCATCAACGTTGTTGGCGGATTCCTCGTTACTAACCGCATGCTTGCGATGTTTAGGCAATAATTACATGTCAAATAATTTAGTAGTCATTTTTTATATCGTCGCCGCTGTGCTCTTTATCATGAGTTTAGGGGGACTCTCAAACCAAGAGAGTGCCCGAAGAGGAAACTGGTTTGGCATTTTAGGAATGCTAATCGCACTCATCGCAGTAACTGCAAGTGAAGAAGTTACTTCATACGGGATTCTCGCAGTTTCCATTTTCCCAGCAGTTCTAATCGGCGGAGTTCTTGCGGCTCGTGTCAAGATGACGGATATGCCACAACTCGTTGCAATTTTGCACAGTTTTGTTGGCGCAGCAGCCGTATTAGTTGGGTTAAGTTTACAACTTGACGAGTCAAAAATAGTACACGAGGGAATCGCAGGAATTATTCACAACATTGAAATCTATGTTGGCGTTTGCATTGGTTCAATTACCTTTACTGGCTCCGTCGTTGCATTTGGCAAATTGCAAGGATTGATTTCTGGCAAGCCATTACTTCTTCCGGCTCGACATTTTCTTAACTTGATTATTCTCGTTTCAACTGTATGGCTTGGGATGGAATTCGTTTCTCATAATGTCATTACTGACCCGACTACTTCCATATTGATTGCCTTGGTGCTCACTGGCATCCTTGGTGTTCACCTCGTGATGGCAATTGGTGGCGCAGATATGCCTGTTGTTGTTTCGATGCTCAATAGTTATTCTGGTTGGGCTGCAGCAGCTGCCGGCTTCATGCTTGGTAATAATCTACTTCTAATTGTCGGAGCACTCGTTGGTTCAAGTGGTTTGATACTAAGTTTGTTTATGTGCCGCGGCATGAACCGTTCGCTCATTAGTGTTATCTTGGGTGGCTTTGGCACTGGAGATGGTGGCGGAGGCGGTGCCATGAAAACGCCGGAAGGCGATGTCACTACAATTGAAACTGAGGCAACAGCTCAGTTGCTTAAAAATGCTAAAAGCGTAACGATTGTTCCAGGATACGGAATGGCGGTTGCTCAAGCCCAACACACAATTGCAAAAATTACGAAGAAACTTCGCGAGAACAATACACAGGTTCTGTTTGCAATTCACCCAGTTGCCGGTCGACTCCCTGGTCATATGAATGTGCTACTTGCTGAGGCAAACATTCCATACGATATTGTTTTAGAGCTCGACGAAATCAACCATACGTTCCCCGCTACAGATGTCGTCATGGTCATTGGAGCAAACGACATTGTTAATCCAAGTGCACTTGATGATCCAAATAGCCCCATTGCTGGTATGCCGGTTCTTGAAGTTTGGAATGCTAAAAATGTAATTGTCATGAAACGATCTATGGGTGCTGGATACGCAGGCGTTGGCAACCCACTCTTCTTTAATGAGAATACATCGATGTTATTTGGCGATGCAGGCGAAAATGTCGATGCAATTCTTGCAGCGCTTTAAAAACCTACTATCCTAAAGACATGTTACGAGTACTACTTCTCTTACTAACCTGTTTCTCTGCGCAAGCAACGCAAGATAAACCTATTGTTTTAAATTTTGGCGTTTACCCTTCTGATAGAGCAACTGTTATGTACAGAAAGTTTTCTCCAATTCTTGAAGCGATTACTGCACCGCTTGAAAATCAACTCAAACGAAAAGTCGATATACATCTGACGATTTTTAAAGACTATGAATCTGGCATTGAAGCACTTGCTAATGGCGAAGTTGATTTTGTTCGGTTCGGTCCATCGTCCTACATTCTCGCAGAAATAAAGAATCCAAAAATTAGATTACTTGCGATGGAACTCCGCAATGGTCTCAAAACGTTTAATGGCGTCATCATTGCCAAAAGAGATTCCGGCATCCATTCTGTAAATGATATCAAAGGAAAAAACTTCGCCTTTGGCGACAAATATTCAACTATCGGAAGATATCTTTCCCAATCCATCTTGGTTGAGAATGATGTGAATGAAAATGATCTTGCAAGTTTTGAATTTTTGGGAAGGCACGACCTTGTTGCAAAAGCCGTCATTACAGGCACCCATGATGCTGGCGCATTAAAAGCATCCACATATAAAAAACTATGCGACCCAGAAGAAATTGCAATTATTAAATCCTTTGCGAATGTCACAAAACCATGGGTTGCAAGAGGAGAACTTCCTGAAGATATAAGGTCTGCAATTACCGCATCACTTTTACAACTGGACAATCCAGAAATAATCGGTGAACTAGGTTGTTCTGGTTTCACAGAGGCCTCTCCAAAAGATTACGAGATTATCCGCCAAGGCATGAAAAATGCAACGTTGTTTTACCCTAAAAAACCCGAAGAATTGCAAGAAGAAGTCGATTAATTTTTTGTTGCGATTGTAATTGTGCAAACGCCAAAAGTTTGTTGTACTTGCGTAACTTCCATGAAACCAGCACGTTCAATTTCCGAACCTAATTCTTTTACATCTGCGAATGTTTCAATACTCTTTGGAAGATATTTGTAGGCACCGCTTTTATCTCCCGAAATAAATGTTGCCGTAATTGGCATAACTTTATTCGTGTAAAAAGAATTTAGATTACGGACAAACCAGTTTTTAGGTGTTGAAAATTCAAGAACTATCAACCGCCCTGCTGGCCTCAGTATTCTATGAAACTCTGCAAAAGCTTTAGAAGGTTCTTGCACGTTTCGAATTCCAAATGCAATTGAAACAACATCTGCAGAATTATCTGGTAAATCCAAATCCATGGCATCGCCTTGACGGTACTCAATTTCCATCGAGGACGCTTCTGCTTTCTTAATTGCAAAATCGAGCATCGCCTGTGTGAAATCGATACCGATAACTGAGCGTACATTGGCTTTGTAAAAAGCCATGGATAAATCACCTGTACCACAAGCGACATCGACGATATCTTCGGTTCCAGTTAGTTTCGCCAACCGCACGGCGCGTGAACGCCAAACTTGGTCCTGCCACATTGAGTGAACCCTGTTATTCAAATCATATGAGCGTGCAATCGAGGTAAACATCGCTTCGACTCGCTCTGCCTTGTCTTGCGCACCATGTGGATTTTTAGACAGGTCAGCATCACTCCAAGCGGGCGCAGTAGTGGTTTTTTGCGATATTTCATCAGGAAGAGTCATATATACCATGATACCCCTATAGTCCAAGTAGCATGTATGCCGTTACAATTAGCAGTACTACTTGGAGAGATCAATGATTATTGACTGTCATACACGACTATGGTCCGACGCGAGGCAACTCGGGTTAGAGACCGCCGAAACACTTGCTAAGAGCGCACCCAAAAGTTGGGCTGAGCCCTCTGGCGATTCTGCTGCGCATGGCAGAGCAACTTCATGCATCGATGCATCTTTTGTCATTGGCCATCGCGCGGACCTCGTCGGCGCAAATGTTCCAAACGAATTGATCGCTGACTATATTGGCCGAGATCCACACCACCGACTTGGTATTGCTGGCATTGACCCACTTGCCGATACTATCGAACATGATTTAGCGACTGCCCTTGACCTTGGTTTTGTCGGCATCGCTCTGTCGCCTTCACTTGCTGGATTTCATCCAACTCACTCATCTGCGATGAAAGTTTACGAGTGGTGTTGTGAGCATGGGCTTCCTGTTTTAGTAACGATGCCTCAACCAATTCCCTCCGCAGCAGTACTCGATTTTGCACGACCAATTCACTGGGATGAAGTCGCAAGAACATTCCCTAATTTACATATTATGTTTACGCAAATGGGTTACCCATGGATTGACGAAATGTTAGTTCTTGCTGGCAAACATAAACATGTCTTTGCAGAAGTTTCTGGTGTTGCAACAAGACCATGGCAGGTGTACAACGCTCTCTCCACAGCTTGGAGTTTAAACGTGATGAACCGCCTTCTCTTTGGTTCGGGCTTCCCATTGTCAACGCCACAATTAGCAATTGAATCGTTGTACAGCGTGAATGTTTCCATCAAAGGAACGTTGCTCCCACCAATTCCTAGAGCCAGAGTAAAAGAAATTGTCGAACGCGATGCGCTAACTTCTCTTGGCATCGACTTTTCTACAATTACAGGCTCACAGGAAAACTCTACAAAAATCGCAAACAAAGGCGCGATACAATCAAATGAAGCATAAGTTATTTTTCCTTCCGTTATTGTTAGTAACTGCATGCTCAACTGGTGGCAGTACTACGCAAAATTCTTCGCTTGAGGTTCACTCTATGGGCCTTGACCGCGCGATTTTATTCACTAATTGCACAACTATCGTTTGCGTCGATGGCTTTGCAAACGAAGGTGATATTTGGATGACTGATATCCCGATGGACCAAATACAAACCGGCGATTTCTCCAATGGCCAAATTATCCACTTACAAATTTTGTGGACTCCAGTTGCAGGCAAAACACCGCTCGCTTCGACATCCACGAATTTGACCATTAAACACATCATTATTTCAGACGGAGTTGTCGGCGTATATGGAGGTGGTGGCTACTGCTGGAAATATGGCACTCCATCAGAGGGATTGTCACTGAATATTGAAGAAGCAACCATTGCACTTCAATCCCAATCCGAACATTTCAATGATTTGTTAAGCCCCGCAACAATGGTAGGCAAAATTTCAAGTGTGCCCAACAGACAAGTTGCAAACCAAATATCGAATGCAGCCCAACGAGTTCTTCAATAGTTACAAAGAACTATTGTTACTTTGCTGTAATTTCACCAATGCGAACTTTAAGTAAACGTTGACGGTGACCGGTCTTTCGGCGGTACCCTTTACGTCGTTTAAACTTAATAACATCAATTTTCTTATCCTTGAACTCTTCAAGAACTTCGACTGAAACAGATGCGCCTTCAACGTATGGAGTGCCAATAGTTGGCTCTCCATCACCACCAAGCATGAGAACATTCTCAAGCATGAATGTATCGCCATCCAAATCACGAATATCTACTTCTAGCACATCACCGGTGCTAAGTTTAATTTGTGTTCCACTGTCTTCTACTATTGCGTACATAATGAGGGCTCCTGCCTTTTGGGGAACATAGCATTATAGCAAACATTTTCATCTCAACCGATAGTTTGTAAGCGGTCAACTGCCTTTTTTAGTGTATCTAGCCCCTTGCAGAAGGCAAAGCGGACTAATCCCTTGCCTTCATCGCTCTGGCTGTAGAAAGCTGAAGGTGGAATTCCAACTACCTTGCACTGCTTTGCAAGATGATGGCAAAACGCAACATCATCGGCAAAACCAAAAGGCGTGTGATCAGCAAGTACAAAATAGGTGCCTTCCGGGCTGTGTACATTAAACCCAACGGAACGTAAGCCTTCGACAAGCACATCGCGACGTTGTCGATACTCTGCGGTGTACTCTTCAAAGTACGAATCGGGTGCGCGAAGCGCTGTTGCTGCAGCTACTTGAAGTGGAGTAGCCGCACAAAATGTTGTGAACTGATGTGCACATCGAATTCCTTCTGTGAGCCGTTGCGGAGCAACAGCCCAACCAATTTTCCAACCCGTTACAGAAAACACCTTACCGAGAGAACGAAGCGTAATCGTTCGTTCTTGCATTTCAGGAAGAGTTGCAATCGGTATGTGCTTGCCGGTGAGGACCAATTTGTCGTACACCTCATCTGATAATACAAGTGCGTCATGCTGAATCGCAAGTTCTGCAATGAGCGAGAGTTCTTCCATTGTAAAAACCCTACCCGTTGGATTATGGGGAGAATTCACAATAATCATTTTCGTTTTGTCAGAAAATGCCGCGCGTAGTTCCGCTTCGTCAAGAGTAAAGTTCGGAGCATGCAACGTTACCATTTTCACGGATGCACCCACCATCGCAAGGCATGCTGTGTACGAATCGTAAAATGGTTCGATGACTAGAACTTCGTCCCCTTCGTTTACAAGACCTAGAATGACATTGGATATTAATTCTGTGCTTCCACACGAAACCGTCACCTCGTTCATAGGGTCAACTGGGAATTCAAAAATATCTGCGATGGCTTGAACAAGCAAGGGATGGCCAGCGGGGCGAGAGTATTGATTTTCGCCATCTTGAATTGCTTTGATAGCTGCGTCTTTTACAAAATCTGGTGCGTCAAAATCAGGAAAACCTTGACCAAGATTTATCGCGTCATTTTCCGTTGCAATGCGACTCCATGTCGCAAAAACAGATTCACCAAAGTTCGACAATCGGTTGGATGTAGTCATCCCCATATGATATTCCATTCACCTTCGGCTAATTAACGGCTTTAACACATTTTAGTAAAGAGTGCTAATTAATAGCATGCGAGAATTTGGTTAGAAAATGGATTCCAGTGCTATTGCCGAGCCCGTCGGACTTGGAGCTGGACAAACGTATAAACAAACACCACATCCAGTGCAACTTTCGCTATTGATTATTGGTCGTCCCGCTTCCATCGTAATTGCACCTTCAACAGGGCAATGCTCCACGCATACGGTGCAAACTGTTCCCTGAAAGGCAAGGCACGTAACACTATCAATCTTTGCAATTCCCATCGCAACAGGCGCATCCATTCGTAACACCCCCGCCTCACAAACTGGCACACAAGGCATATCATCACACATCAAACAAGGTTGTGAACTTGCATCAATGATAGGCAAGCCCGCAAGTATTCCCTCGCTTTCGGGAGTGCGAAAAATTGCGTGGGGTGGACATGCCTGTAAACATGCATCGCATTTTGTGCAACCAACCATAAACTCTGATTCAGGAACTGCATGCGGTGGTCGGTGGACGAAGCCACCACTTCGGCGCGATTGCCCCACAGGTTTTTTAAGTTGGAACATTGGCACATCTTCTTTTGAGATGAGTTCTGCTCCTCTTTCACGAATTCGCTTTATCCAATCGCCTTTTAGCAATCCCCGTCGAGAAATGTGCTCATCTTTACTCATCCGATTACCACAGCGTAAATAAGAGGCAAGTGAGACGAAACAATTTTCCAGTGTACTCCGCCATCAACTGAAAAAAATAATCCACCAGTGGTTGAGCCCATCACAAGGAATTCGACAGTTTCTTCTGGACACTCAACATGCCTATCCAATCGGTTTGTAAATCGAATCGTTGCCATTTCGGCATTTAGTGTACAGCAGAGTGCCTAACTCTGGGTATGATGCCTCGAAGATGACATGGATTGATTGGACTATTGTTGGACTATACGTTGCAACAGCTATTGGTATTGGCGCTTGGTTCACAAGGAAAGCGAGCAAGGGCACAAGCGACTTTTTTGTTGCTGGCCGTTCACTTGGCTGGTTTGTTGCGGGTACATCCATCGTTGCCACTACATTTGCAGCGGACACGCCAGTCTTTGTCGCGGGGATGACTCGAACAACTGGTATTTCCGCAAACTGGTTTTGGTGGAGTGTCTTGATTGGTCAAGTTGCAACAGCAACGATTTTTGCACGGCTTTGGCGAAGAACTGAAGTGCTTACAGATGTTGAGTTCGTAAAATTCCGCTACGGCACTGGCTCGATTACAACAGCGCTTCGAATATTTAAATCGTTTTTCCAAGGGATTGGCGTGAACTGCGTTGTCATGGCAGCGGTCACACTTGCAATGGTAAAAATTACGACTGTCTTACTTGGCATCGAGCCTGAACACACATGGATTGTCCTTCTCGTGCTTGCTTCTGTTGGGCTTTTATACTCAGCAATGTCTGGTTTGTACGGCGTGGTCTATACCGACATCGTGCAATTCTGCTTAGCAATGGCTGGCTCCATCGGCCTTGCGGTCATCGCCTACATTGACGCTTCCAGTGGCGAAGGCATGATGGCAAAATTAACGAACGCAACAGAATTCAAACCAGAGCTTCTACATTTCTTCCCTCGCTTTGACGAAGTAAGTTGGCCACTTTTCACTTTCGTCATCTACATCATGATGCTGTGGTGGGCATCTGCTCCTGGCAAAGGCTATTCCGTACAAAGACTTCTTGCTACAAAAAGTGAACGTGATGCAAAACTTGCATTCCTCTGGTATGCATTTTTACATTATGTTCTTCGCCCTTGGCCGTGGATTGTTGTCGGCTTGCTATCACTTATTTATTTCCCCACCGTTGAAGATGCAGAAACTGTTTTTCCACTCATGATTGACCACTTCCTACCAGTTGGTCTCAAGGGAATCATGGTTGCTGCAATGCTCGCTGCGTTCATGAGCACAATCGACACGCATTTGAACTGGGGCGCGTCGTACATCGTCAACGATGTGTATGAGCCGTACATCAATCCAAATGCGTCCCCACGACATTACGTCTGGACTGCCCGCTTTGCAATGGTATTCATTATGATCGCTGCAATAATCGCAACTACCCTTATCTCAAGCATTCTGGGAGCATTTATGTTTCTGGGAGTTTTCTTTGCAGGTATAGGAACGGTCATGATTGCGCGTTGGTTTTGGTGGCGCGTCAACGCCTTCACAGAACTAGTTGCAATCATCGCAACAATTATTATCGCAAGCGCAACACTCATCTTGATTCCAGATATTACTCTTGAAGACGAAACAATTAACAAATTCGGTTTGCGTGTTCTTATTACTACATTTGCAGTAATGGCTATTTGGATTCCCGTCGCATTCCTCACCGAAAAAGAGCCAAGCGAAGCAGCAATAACATTCCACGAGAAAATGCGAATCGGTGGTATTGGTTGGAATAATATTTCAAAAATTCCGGCAGAAGTAACGACTGGACTTTACGAGTGGGTACTTGTCATGGCTTTATTGCTTTGCATTCTTCTTGGTACCGGCAAATTACTTTTCCACGAATGGCTAACTGGTGGAATTCTAATTGGTTTTGCTGTGTTGCTATTCATACCGTTTTTATCCATTTTAAAACGGGCAAGAAATAGTTAAGGGCACGAGCCCCAAGCGTCAATCAGTGTCAGTAAGTCCGTTACATTCACTGCATTATCTCCGTTTAAATCTGCAGCACATCCATTACAAACTCCCCATGAATCAATAACCGTTAGCAAATCTGCTACATCGACAATTCCATTTTCGTCAATGTCTGCGGGACAAACAGGCGCCATGATTTGCACAGCCCAAATTACAGTTTGTTTCATTGTTGCATCACGAGCAACTTCATCCCTAACCCAATCTGTTGGATCAACCACTTCTACCCGTAAATTATGCAATCCAACAGGCAAGTTAAGTGAAGGCAGTGCAATACTTGCTTGCCCATCTATTCCTAATGATGTGCCTTCTAAAAACCATTGAATTTGCATCGGATGTCCAATTTCAACGACGGTAACGAATACTGTTTCTGTTCCATCAAGAATGCCCGCAGGTGTGTAATCGTCAAGTGGATTGACAATGTTATACATTTCTAAAATAAAAGATTCTGCAGATGGTTGATTAAATGGTCTACCCAACGCGCGCATCATTGAATTATTTGTTGGACGATAAATATCAAACTGCGAATACACCGCACCTTCAAAGGTGTCGACAAGACCGTCCCATTGCCAACTGTTTTCTCCTAGCCATGCTGCCCATTTCGTGCCATTTGCTGCCATCTCAGAAGCTGTATATATAGATGCGTTTCGTTCAGTTCTTTCAGGTCCTGTGTAATACGTAGAACCGCCGTAATCATATTCATCTGCTAAGTTTGCGAGACTGTGTCCCATTTCATGAATTGCAACATCCGTTGCAGCGCTATTCGCTCCGGCGAATGTTCCAATTTCCGCCCAAGAGTACCCTGCCCCTCCGTACATTGAAGAATTCGCAACTGCAAGAATTGCATCGGTGCTTGGAACATTATTTGCATACGACCAAGCAAGTGAAGTATCCACGCAAAGCAATCGTTCAATACCGCTACACCAAAAACCCATGTCCATCGCAGTATCGCGATTAATCCCATCAACTGGATCGTTGTCCACTCCTGATTCATTTGAAATGACATCAACACGATGCACATTAAAAAGTGGCAAATACGATTGCAATGGTTCAATACTAAAGAATGCATTTATAGCCGCATTGACATGAGATGCATACGAGTTTAAGTCTGCAATCATATACCCATCACCAACAAAAACTAAATCAATTCGATTTGTTGAAGGACCGTTTGAAATAATAGTTTCCACATTGCTCAATCCCCTATGAGCAACTCCATCTTTTGGTTGCGTTGGCATCATTAAGTTACCGCCTGCAAATTCACCTGTTTTAGTGACAGTGTCCCAATACACTTTTTCGAATTCTGGCTGGGATGCCGTCGCATAAGAGGTAATACAAACTAAAAAGGCGGTTGTAGGTTTGATACGCATGTGAATACAATCATACGACTAATAAACGCAAATTGCAAAGAAAAACCACACCTTAAATGAGTGTGGTTCTTCAAAACGGACAGGGCGGGATTCGAACCCGCGGTACCGGTATAACCAGTACGCCGGTTTAGCAAACCGGTGCCTTCAGCCGCTCGGCCACCTGTCCAGAGGGATTTCTGCCTAAGTGACAACAAAAGTGTCAACAGAAACTCGTTTCGTGTACGGGAAGTTTACCACAGATTCATGGGTGACTTGGCTTAGGAAAAAAGGTGGTTTCAGAGATTATATGAAGATTAAAGCGACATATGACGCGAACAGCACCATGTGCATCGCACCCATCAAAATGTTCGTCTCGCCCGATTCCAGGTTCGTCTTCAACAACAACAGACTTACCGCAATCAACACCATCGCCTCTGCATCCAGACCCAAAGTGATGTGCTCCTGCGTGATGAACCCAACAACCAATACCACCGGAATCGTCAAGCCAATCGTCGCCAATCCCGAACCAAGGCAGATGTTCAACGCGCGCTGTTGATTGTTCTGGCGGCTTGCCTGTAGTGCCGCCAACCCCTCGGGGGCAAGAATCAACAACGCAATTACAAGGCCAGCAAACTCCACCGGTACACCATGTATTATGATGTCCGCGTTGAGTACGTAGGCCATTCCCTTAGCCAGCAGAACTACCGGCAACATCGTAATGAGAAGCAGAGTCGAGTGGTACAATCCCCCACGCTCTGCGTGCGTGTGAACACTGTTCGCCAACTCGTGATCTTCCGCATCGCTGTACTCGAAGAATCCACGGTGCTCGCACGTTTGCACCCACAGGAATAAACCGTAAATTAATGCCCCCGCCACGATTAGGAAGATATAGAACTCGTCCTCCACC
>DTSO01000024.1:0-15477 GCA_012965315.1 Phycisphaerales bacterium
GTCCGTTTTCTTTATTTCTGCTCGTTCAAGTTTATCGGCAGCATTCCAGTCGCGCACTTCACCAGCGATGCGAGATGGCCAACGCTCATCGTGATCAAAAGCGGTAATAGGACCAATACCAGACCGGCCCTCTAGTAAGCCACTCCATGTCGAGGCCACGTCATGACCAAGGTTTGAAATAGCACCAAGCCCGGTAATGACAACCCGCCGCTGAGAAAATAAGGACATGTAATAATCCTTGAGTTATTCAGCGCCAGAAGCTTCTGCGATAAAATCGACAGCGCTTCCTACTGTTTGAATTTGTTCTGCTTTCTCATCTGGAATATCAGTTGAAAATGCATCTTCAAGTTCCATTACTAGCTCAACAGTATCTAAACTGTCAGCATTTAAGTCATTTGCGAAACTTGATTCTAGTTTCACTTCAGATTTATCAACACCAAGTTGTGTTGAAACAATATCGATCACTTTAGCTTCAATTTCTGCACGGGTCATCGTCAGTACTCCTTTAAAAACCGCGACTATCGCGGTGGTACTCATTATATCACGGACTTCACGCCCATTGGGTTACAAGAGCCAACTAGTGGCAATTGCATTTACATCAACAAGTTAATCCACCATCCACAACGAGGACTTGCCCCGTCATATAGCCGCCACCTTCAGAAGCCAAGAATGAAACCGCAGAAGCGATTTCTTCGGGCTGTCCATACCTTCTAAGGGGTACGGAGCCCTCAACCCCTTTACGAATATCCTCGCTTAACACCGCGGTCATATCTGTTTCGATAAATCCTGGCGCAATTGCGTTTGCTGTAATTCCTTTGGAACCAAATTCTTTAGCGATTGTTTTAGTCAAGCCGACAAGCCCTGCTTTCGCGGCGGCGTAATTTGCTTGCCCAGCGTTCCCGTTCAAGCCGGTAACCGATGTCAAATTAATCATCCGTCCCCAGCGACCGCGCATCATTGGTCTCGCAGCTGTCTTGCACCCGATGAACGCTGCCTTAAGGTTCACGTCAATAACGGAATCAAAATCTTCTTCGGACATACGAAGCATTAATCCATCGCAAGTCATTCCAGCATTATTCACGAGAACGTCCAATCGACCGTGCTGCTCAGCGATTGACTCAATGGTAGCAGCGAACAAAGAGAAATCGGCAAGGTCGCAAACGTGTGAACTTGCTTGCCCACCGTTGCCTTCAATTTCTGCCTGCACTTCTTCAAGTGCTTCTTTATTTCGAGCAATTAAAGCGAGAACAAAACCATCGCTTGCCAATTTCATAGCAATAGCTCGGCCAATTCCTCGGTTTGCACCAGTTACAATCGCAACCCGCGATTCGCTTTTTGAATTTGTATTAGTAATAACTTCGACTCCGATACTTTATGTAATCAGTACTAAATTTAGTGACCAGGGGTCGCAGGACCACCAGGACGTGATGGGGGACCACTTGGTCCGTCGTCTTGCGAACCTGAATTAGTTTCCTTATCCGTTTCACCAGCAAGAACATACGACGAACCTGCGTCCGGCTGCAAGGCAATTTGCGCTTGTTTATCAATAAGAGCAAAGTAACTTGTAATCCAGTTTCCACTGAGCGTGTCCACTAAATTTGGCTGCGTTGGCATAGATGTAAATGTGCTTTTTTGCCCATCAAATTGAAATCCCCAAAGTTGCACTTGGTAATCCATACCTATTTCAAACACACCCATAACACAATCAGAGCCAGAAGGATCTAGTCCAATTTTCAAATCAAGCCGTGTAACTGTGTTCATATGCTCAGACAAACCAGCATTAATCATTGCATCGAGTTCGATTCGATCGCCCATTGAAATTGAATTTTTAAGCGAAGCCGCATCGCACTTGAGCAATGCATCGAAAAATTGCAAAAGTGCAACTCGCGATTTTTCAACTCGAGGCGCATCTAATTCATCAAGGTAAATTCTATTGTCGATTGATAAATCGTCCATCAATTGAACAATTGTTTTGACTTTTGGTTTTGGTTTTTTTACAGCTGTTTTAACAACCGTTTTTGGAGCTTCAACAACTTCTTCCCCACCACCGCATCCTAGACTAAATAATACGCTGCTAGACAAAAGAGTTGCCAAAATACTTTTATTAATTAGGTTCATTGTGTGCTTCAACTTTCACTTCTCGAGTAATTCTTCGCATGAGCCCTCGCAACACTCCGCTTGGGGCGAGTTCATGCCAACTGCAACTATCATACCTTTTTGCCATTGCACTGCAGGATTGAGACCAACGAACAGAGTCTGTAATTTGTTTTACAAGACAATCTGCAATTGTTGAGGAATCGTGTAATTCCGCTGTAACATTTGACCAAACATCTATTTTTGGTGCTTGTAGTGCCACTTCTGAAAGCGCAACGCGCATTCCTTCAGCAGCCGATGCCATAAATGGTGAGTGAAACGCACCCGCAACCGAGAGTGGGGTCGCCCGCACACCTCTAGATTCCGCTAATGTTGCCACTCGATCACAAGCCGCAACTGAACCGCTTAAAACCGTTTGCCCTGGGGCATTAAAATTAGCAGCAACGAGAATTTCATCACCTTCTTTCGCCTCATCACATAACGCAAGTGCAGTTTCGTCATCGCCCATTACTGCAATCATCGTGCTTGTTTCTGCTTCTGCTGCAGTTTGCATTCGTTGTCCACGCTCTACAACAAGACGTAATCCCTCTTCAAATGAAAAAACGCCAGCAAGATGAAGTGCTGTGTACTCACCAAGAGACAACCCCGCCGTTGCAACTACTTCGCCTTCTAGCCCCTGCTCACGAAGGCCATGCCATGATGCAACGGAGCAAGTATAAATTGCTGGTTGGCTAATATTTGTTTTGTTAATTTCACCGTTGGGATCGTTGAAACAAATTTCACTCAGAGGAAGACCTAACGTGCCACCAAGAATGACATCTGCTTCTTCAAAAATTGCTTGTGCCGCCGGCGAAGCATCAAACCACGCCTTTCCCATTCCTGCTTTTTGCGCACCTTGCCCCGGACATAACAATACAAGCGAATCAGCCATTTTAAATTCTCCAGGCGCTACTGGCCCATGTTAGTCCGCCGCCAAAAGCAAGAAGGACAATAACATCACCGCGATTAATTTTTCCATCTTGCCATAGTTGATCGAAGCAAAGCGCTGCGGCGCCTGCTGAACTATTACCAAAATGGCTGATATTTTTATATACTTTTTCGTCAGGCAATCCCAGTTTGGCCTGTGCGGATTCAATAATTCGCATGTTCGATTGGTGACAAATGAATTGGCTAACATCATTAGGAGTTAAGCCGGTTTCTTCTAAAAGTGTTTCTGCAATTTGTTGAAAGGTTGTTACTGCAAATTTATAAACTTCTTTTCCGCGCATTCTTAAATTGCCATAGGTAGTTGTCGCAGTATCACCTTCAACAACTTCCTCTTCGCATGATGGAATATAAAGTGCCGGCCACGGTTCGCCGTTGGCGTTCATAGTTTGGTAAAAACATCCGATCTCAGGGTCGTCGCATTTTTGCAAAATAACAGCCCCTGCCGCATCACCGAACAAAATTGATGTTCCGCGGTCAAGGGGGTCAGTCAGTTTACTCATTGCATCGCAACCAACGACTGCAATTGTGTGTTGTGTACCGCTTCGAATTAAACTGTCGGCAAGATTCATTGCATACACAAAACCTGAACACGCTGCAATAATATCAAAGGCACCTGCAGGTGCAGCATTGACTTCTGCGGACAGTCTGCAAGCATTGGACGGACAAGTCATTTCTGATGTGACCGATGCGCAAATAATTAATGAAAGGTCTGAGCCGTTAATCCCTGCATTTTTAAGCGCTTTTTTTAACGCACGAGTTTGCAATTCAAACGTACCTTCATCTTCGCTACATAAACGTCTCTCGACAATGCCCGTTCTTTGCTCAATCCAAGCAAGGTCGACATCAAATCTTTTTGCTAATTCTTCATTACCAAGTATATTGTCTGGGACGCATGAGCCAGTGCCTAGTACACGAACGCCGCAAGGCATAGTGCTTGTCATGCGATGCTCAATTCTTCAATGGATGCAAGTTGCTCTGTAATATGCTTGTTCACACCCGCTGTTGAGAATTGCTTCACCCGAATAATTGCGTTTGTGATTGTTCGTGCTTCTGAACTACCGTGACAAATCATGCTGATGCCGTTAACGCCCAACAAAGGAGCACCACCATATTCGTGGTAATCGTAATCGGAATAAAACTTTTGCATGATTGGCTTAAATGCTTCAGCAAGTTTTGGATCCGCTGCAGCAACATCACGCGCTATCTTTGTAAGTAAACCAGTCGCAAGACCTTCAGCGAGTTTGATGCTTACATTACCAACGATTCCGTCTGTAATAACAACATCCGCGCCACCATCAAAAAGCGTTCGCCCTTCGATATACCCAACAAAATTAATATCTGGTGCAGCACGTAGCATATCTCGAACAAGTTTAAGATTACTTGTGCCTTTTTGTTCTTCGCCGCCAACATTCATCAAGGCGACGCGTGGATTATCGATTCCGAGAATCCGCTTTGCGTATACTTTTCCCATCACGCCATACTGGGCAAGATGTACTGGTTTTGGTTCAATGTTTGCGCCAACATCGATGAAGGCAACTGTCCCTGCAAATGTAGGAACTGCGGCTGCAATTCCAGGACGGTGAACACCGTCAAGTCTTCGCAAATACATTTGGCTACCTGCGACAAATGCACCAGTATTACCCGCAGAAATTACTGCATCGAGTGGGTTCTCTGCTTTGCGAGATGCGGCTTTGCACATCACCACAAGCGAACTGTCTTGTTTACTACGGACAGCGTCGACTGGACTTTCATCCATTGAAATTAATTCTGTAGTTGCTACAACTTCGACCTTTGCATGGCCTAGGGTTGTGTTAGCAATTCCCTCGCGAATAACATCTTCGTCCCCGTAGAGGACAACAACGTCGTCTGATTCTAGTTTTGAAGTAGCAGCAAGGGCTCCCTCAAGAATAGGGTGCGGTGCGAGATCGCCCCCCATCACATCAACGCCAATTCGCATTAAAAGTTACGCCTTTGTAGCTTTTACTTGAAGACCAGGGCGTACATAACCGCAACTTGGGCAAGAGCGGTGTGGCAAGCGGTTGTTTCCACAGTTTGGGCACAAAGCCAAGTTTGTGCTATTAAGCGCGTGGTGCGAGCGACGTTTACGCTTTCGTGCTGGGGATGTTCGTAGTTTTGGGAGCATCGATCTATACCTTCTTCAACAAAAATTGGACTAACAAAAAGCCGTGGAATGAATGCGGAATTGTAGCAAAATTAAGATTCCCACGCTAGCGTTGATCCAACGCATACTACGATTCTAACCCCATAAACAAGCAAAAAGAGAGCACGGCAAGCCGTGCTCTCTTGAAAAGTGCGTTTTAAGCCCTAAAAAATTAACTGCTTGGGATAAAGTGAAGCCAATCTCCGAACAAGAATTCCAATCGTGCAGCCAAGAGTGCAATCCGACCCATGACGGTGTACCCAAAGGAAGCACCGAAAGTAATCATTAGGAACCAAATACCAATTCGAGCAGTCTTTCCGATAAATCCCTTGTGCTCGACGGAGAAGAAGAAGTAAATCATCGCGCTGAGCGTGGCTACTGTCAGTAAGACCGCATTAAAGGACGCCCAGAAAGCAAAACCATTTTCGCCAGTAACCCATAGTGGGACAATCCCAGCTTTAATTTGAGCAACAAGATCTGCTTCAACATACCCAATCATTCGGTAGCCCGCAGTAATACCAATAAAGAATGCGATTGGCCATCGGCTAATCCAGCCTCCACTTGGCATCAATTGGAACAACAACATGATGATTAATATTGCTGGAATGATATAGAGAAACTGCGTTCCTGCAGATACATCCATGCCTGGAAGGAATGCTGTTTGCACAAATCCAGGAGCCAGTTTACCCAGCAAGAGTGGTACAAAAACATCCCATATTCCAATAACCATGACATAGCCGGCAGAAGTCCCAACGACCAGTGCTTCTGCAAATTTGTACGCTGGATTATCACCGACCAAGAACGACAGAATAAACAGCGTGAAGATTGCTGCTAGCCATAAACCAATTGTTCTTGACCAACTTAAAGTTACACTGCCACTATCAATTACTTCTTGAGTTAGTTCACTATCTGGAACAACGTTATACGTTACCCATTCAATATCTCCAGAAGATGGAGTATCTGTTGCGCTGTACTTACCATCAGCGTCTGCAGTAAAAGCATGTTGTTCTGGTGTAACCCAGACTTGGCCTGTTCTTGAAGTAGACATACTCCACACAAGCATTATTGCGCCAATAATAAAAATGATGCCCCAAATTAAGGTGTTTGAATTTTTGGATGCTTCTGATGATTTATCCATTACGCTAAACCTCGCTTTCGGCTAACAAAGAAAATTATGTTGCCAAGAATAATTAAACCAATCATCAAACTATGAGCCACCAACTGCGGTCCCATTCTTCGTTTGGCTTCTTGTGCCTTTGGGTTACTTGCAATTGATGGATATACTTCATCGATTGCTGCTTCGTATTCTGCCGCTGCTTTAATCGCACCTAGCACACCAGCAAGTTGTTCTGGAATGTACGGGTACATTTGAGGAGCTTGTACTCCAGTACAACCAGAAACTGTGGTTATTCCAAACGGCGTTGCAGCAAATTGGACCCATTGTTTCGTGCCCGGGTCGCCTGCACTTACATTGATGATTAAATCCATGTCTTGAATATTTTTAATATTCTTTGTCATTGGAATTTCATCAAGCGAAACGCCTTTTGAATCAAGTTCAAACATACCGCGTAAGTCTTGCGTGATCATTCGAATGACAGCTTCGCCACCAGTTTTGTAATCGAACTTCATGTAATCTTCGCCGTACACCAAGTTCGGATATTCAGATTCAATCGTGTCAATGCTCAAGTCAACCATTGGTGGACCAAGTGGCCAAAGCGCCATGTAATATTGCTTGTGCCCCTTGATGGAACAATGGCGCGTAAATGCCTGTGCCATTGGCAACAACTCGCCCTGCGATGCTGGGTCAAAGTCGTACGACAAAAGAATGCGCGAACCTTCTGGCAAATCTTCAATTGCATTGAAGACCATCATTGTTTGCGGTGATATATTTACAGGAAAAACAGTTTTTGCAAGAACCGGAATTGCGACTGCTAACAACATAGAGAGAAAAACCCAACGACGGTCTATATTTTGGAGTATTTTTAACATGGTTTAATCTTGCCCCAGATAGGAGCGGTCAACGCCCAGAAGAATTCGAAGGGAGGTTGCAACAACGCCAAGTGCGATACCAATCGTTATTGCCCGTGTACCTCCCGTGTTTGGAATATTCATAACCCATTCAGTTAAGTGGTCAAAACGAAGCCATTGCATAGATTCTGGTAACCAGCCCTCGAAGAGCCAAACGCCCGCATAGGTTTGACCAAGCAGAACGACACCTGCTGTGACAAGCAACAAGGTTGCCTCTGTATTCTTTGCGCGAAACGCTCGGAATGCTGCTGTGGCAACGTAGAAGGCCAACATTGCAAACATCATCGAAGTAAGCGGAACAATCATGTGTTGGTAAATCCACCACAAGCCCGAGCCACCTTCAAGGTAGTACCCTGACCATCCAACATTTGGATAGATTTCGTTTGGATGCACGCCTATCTTGAATAAACCAAAAATAAGTGTGCCAACGAAACAACCAATAGTCACGGCTGAGTAACCCCAACCCTTCCGTTGACCAGAAATTTTTATGAGATGCAGTTTGACAAGGTTTCCCCCACCTAAAATCATCGCACCAACTGCAAGAATGTTAAACCATTCTTGAGCTTTTAACCCCCAACCCTCAGCATAGGGAATGAAGTTTGCAATGAGCAGGACAAAGCCGGCAATAATTGCAATTATTAATGGGACTGTTCTTTTCACGAGTCGTCTCCCTCTATATCTGTGTCTCCCCCGCCAAATGAGCCCAAGCCCTCTGAGCCAAGCATGTTATTCTTGATGTAATTAAGCGAGTCGACTGCAAGCCCCTCTTCGCTATGCGAGAGCGAGATAATCGAGGCAATGAAAATACCGGCTACAAGAATTAAAACACTAAAGAACTTGCCGTAATCTTGACCTTTAAGTGAACCAATTTGCAGTGGGTCACCTGAAAGATACGCCGACGCTGCAAAGAATTCTTCACCAATCAACGTGTAGTCGCAGGATGCAACAAAGAACGGCAACTGACTTGGCATCGCAGTACCAGCAACTTGAATCGCGCCGATGTGGTTGCCTGTTTCAGCGAGGATGAGTGATTCCGCATAGAAACCACCCATATAAATACATGCCGCAGGTTCTTCGCGAACCATGTAGCCCGTCACGCCAGCAACAAACGCGAATTGTTCATCTGTTAAGTAGTGGATTCGGTCGGGTTGGTACGCATCAGGGGCGCCTGCTGCAAGATATGCTGCTTCAACAGTTTCCCGAGCAGCAGCCATAACAAGTGAGCGACAGGTTGGCACTTCTATTTGTGCACCGTACTCTGCTGCTGTTTTTGCTACGCGAGATAAAACCGTCAATCCAGCAAGCGTTTGAATTTCATTGATATCTTGAATGCCAATAACGAACAAAACAGGTCGTCCCATTTCTGTTGCACGGCCGACTGCTTCATCAATCGCTTCAAGCCCTGCAATTTTTCGAACCCACAACGGTTTTCCTGATCGGGCGTAATTAATATAGTAAGCGATAAACCCACCAAAAATAAGCATGAATATTGCAAGCCATACTTTCGACATATTAAACATCTGCATAACTGGTGTCACAGGTTCTGCATCGCACCAAATTGAACTATCGCCTTGATTACCGACTGAACAAATTCGGTAGTCATAGGTCCAACCACGTTCTACTGTTCGGTCGGTCCAGTGTGATTCGCCAGCGCCCGCTTCAGAGACTTTCTGCCAATTCGAATCTGCTTCATCGAGTTCGCTTCCGTTTGCATCGGAAATTTTTCGCTCGATTGAATACGTGGAAACAATGGCTGACGGATCTGTATCGCTAGCATTTTCATTCAATGGATTGAAAATATCTGTTCCAGAAAGTGCCCAATCCAATTCCACCGAGTTACCTGCATCATCAGGCGTATCAATCACCACTAAATTCGTCGGCGGTTCGGGGAGAGTTTCGAAAGAAAGTGCGGATGCAACACCCGAGTATGCGAGTGATACAAAAACACCAATATAGAACGTGTGACTTTTTTTCATAGATTATTACTCGGTACTATTCCTCAATAAGTTCAACATTAGCTCTGGGCACGATAACCGATTCTCCCGTTTTAAGTTCTACTTCAAGAACTCTGGCTTTTGAGCCTGAACCCAAAACATGTGGCTCGGATGGTAGTGCTTTTACGGTTCCGATGATTCCGAAATACGGATCCCGGATAATTCTTAGTGATTTACCGATTTCTAGGTACCCACCTTCGTGTTCTTTTTCCACTTCACTGTCGCCAGATTCAATTGGAATAATGATTTCTGGACGCATAACACCTGCTCGAATTTGCGTTGCACCATTTACAGATGCCTCATGACCTTCAAATCGCTTCAACAAGTTGAACGTTCGATTAGCCATCGCAATATCACCGAATCCCTCCGTAACAATCACAGTAATCCCCTTTTTTTCACTTCCTGTAATTGCAACCCCAAGGTCATATCCAAGAAACTCTTTCAAATCTTGGTCATCCATACCACCGCCGATAAGAGCAACAGCGCCAACTTTTCTCGCTTCTTCAATTGAATCATCTGTAATTCTAGCTCCGCCGATGACTACACACCCCTTCATATCTGATGTAATTGAAGATGCGGTGAGCGTTTCGTCGCTTGACTCGACTGCAAATTTAATCGTGCCACAGGTTTCGCCACCGATACCGAAGATACCTTGAATAAATGCGACGTCAGATTCGACCGTGCAACCGATTTCAGGATTTACATCCGTAACTGTTCCAGTGATATACGCTTTTACTTCAACTGGAATATCTGGTCCTCGAAGAATTACCTGCCCAGTCACATCTGAAACCGTTTCGATGGTTCCAACGTATGGTGAATTATATTTTTTCTTAAACTTGCCGAAAATACCTGGAGTCTCAGCGATTGGTTCGCCTTTTTCGACTTTATGACCCTCTTTGTACATCATTAATGACAAAACATCTTTGGGCGGTACAGCGAGAAGGTTTGCCATATTCAGTGGGTAAACATCGCCCGGCATGTAGGTTGCTGCCACAATTTGATCAGCGACAACTGAATCGCCAACCTTAACCATAACATCGCCTTTAATTGGCAACATTCGAACGGCGCTGTGCTTCATTCGGTTAGTAACTTTCAATCCTGGTGTGTATGCGTGTGCCATTAATTTTATGCCGTTGCGACTGCAACGTCAATCTCCTCATAGAGTGCCATGTTTTCTACCCATGTTTTCATGGACATTTGGCATTGTTGCCTATCTTCCGGAAGACCAAGGGGTCGACCGCGACCATCGATAATCAATCCGACGGTTCCGCCACGAACTTCGTGCGAAACTTTTTTGCCGTTACCAGCACCAAGGTCAAATCCTCTTACCGGATCGCACAAAATAGTTGCTGTTTGATCTGGAGTCATATCGATTAGTTCGAGATCTCCAAAATTGCATGTTCCTGATGCATTTACATCACCCGAGAGTGTCCAATTGAAACATAGCTTACCTTCTTTACCGAGACCTTTTGCTGCAATACAAGTGCCAAGATAGACAAGACAGTCTCGCTCAAATACTTGTGATGCCGCCTCGGGGTGTACTGCTGAAAGCACGCCAAGGTGAGGCATCATAAAGATTGAATCTTTCGCAAGATCAGTGCAACCTTCAGGTTCAAACGAATCGACGAGCATCATCGCTGTTTGGTTCATATTAGGCGCATGGGAAAGCACACCGCCAGAAGCTACCAGTAAGTTCAATGTCATATTGTTAACAATAGTATTGCCGCCAGTTTGCTGACTAAACGTATCGCCAACAGTTCGTTGCTGTTGCACTCCCTTAAGAGTTGTCGCAAATTCTTTATGTTGTATGTATGCAAGGCGAAGTGCTTCGCGAGCAACTGCTTGTTCAAAGATAAGAGACTCGAGTGATTGCGGAATTGTCGTTGGGCGAATCATTTTATTTTTAACACGGTTACGAAGCTGTCGTTCGTCCATGTCGAAATGCACCCAACGCAAAACGTTCGGCATCGTTGCTTCTGCACACACATTTGAGATGGAATAACTCATCCCAAGATTTGCAGAAACTGTTCTGTTAAATGTTCCCTCGAAAACACTAAATACGTCAGTCGTTGCACCACCGATATCAACTCCAACAACATTAATGTTTTCTTTCTTTGCAATTGTTTGCAAAATATCGCCAACGGCTCCTGGCGTTGGCATAATTGGTGCATCAGCCCAATCCATTAACATATCGTAGCCAGGAGCATGTGCCATAACGTGCTCAAGGAATACATCATGAATTTTATCACGAGCTGGTCCTAAATTTTCTTGTTCAAGTTTTGGACGAAGATTTTCAACAATTGCAAGGTCAATCCAATCTTCTTGAAGTGCTAATTCGACTTCACTCGCTGCCATTTTATTGCCTGCAAAAATAATAGGCATTTCATATTCACTGCCAAATCGTGGCTGTGGTTTTGCGGGAGCGATAAGTTCAGCAAGTTGAACTACTTTTTCTGTTGTTCCACCGTCGGTTCCGCCTGAAATCAGAATCATATCAGGACGAAGTTCGCGAATTCTTTGAATCTGTTCGTGAGGTCGACGTTTGTCATTGGTTGAAATTACATCCATAACAATCGCACCTGCTCCAAGCGCTGCGCGTTTTGCAGATGCTGCAGTCATTTCTGCAATGACACCAGCAACCATCATTTGAAGACCACCACCCGCACTAGAAGTTGATATATATAAGTCACAACCATCATCGCCTTGTGCTGGTTGATTAATAGTTCCGTCTTCGTTCGTTAGTTTACGACCTGCAAGCTCGCCGACTTCAGTCACAGCGTTCGTAACACCAATGGTTACATTCGCAAATGGTTTCTCAACTGTTGTTGGCGCTTCACCCCGATACGTTTGACGGTATTGACCATCAATTTTTTCGATGAGGATTGCCTTGGTAGTTGTACTACCACAGTCCGTTGCAAGGATGACATTAATGTTTTCTAAATCGATTGTCATTTTTTTGGTTTCTCTTTGGTTTTATCCATCTCATTCTCTAACTCTTCGATGCGGTTTCGGATCCAATCGACCGAACCACGGTGTTCTAAAAACTCCGCTACAGCATTCCAACTTTCAGTTGGCACAAACGCTGAAATGAGCGGAGTGAAAAAGTGCATTGTCTGCGAGCCAAGAAAGTTCAAGGGTCGCCCCATTTCCACGCCAATAATGGCGGGAGTGGTTAAGCCGCGCCGAATGATACCCCGACAGAGCATGTCTAGGGCATTTTTTTGCGTTTCATTAGGCTCAATTGGCTCATCTGAATCCACATGAAACGCTTTTTTAAACCAACCTTTTTTCATGCAATTACATCCTCATTGAGGTATGTTTTTATTTTCTCAATGACAATGTCTCGCTTGTCACCATAAAGAACTGCGATTCCGGTCCAGCCATCCAAATTTGATGGTTTTTTCCGTGAAAACATGTAACAGACATCCTTCAAAAAGGTGACTCTGCGTACCTGCGCCCACTTGAATTGTTTTTTGCGAAAAGGATATTTAGCAACTAGGCCCTCATTCGTAATTGTAAACGTCGAATGAAACAAAAAAGTTGCTTGTGTCGCTATGAGAATTCCTGTCAAACAGATACCCAAGAGGATACTTGTAGTTGAAATCATGAGACCTAGAAAAATGATAAAAATCCAACCAAACAACGCTTTTTTGGGGTACATCTTGGCTGGACATACCTTCCATTGCATCTCAACTGGGCTTGCCTCTTCCATAGACCCAATATTCTACCACACAATGGATAGTAAACCATTTAATTAGCCCTCGTCTAAATAACAGTTTGCAGAGCGTTTATTAGCCAATGGCTTATTTATCTTGTTTGTTGCCAAGGGGTTACGATAGTTGCACTTGCGGCAGGTAACTCCAGAATTGAATCAGAAGTTTGAAGGACTAGGTTATGACAAGGGTCAATCCGAAGCACCATGCCCTCAACCATATTTTCGCCAGAGCGAACACTTTGCATCGTACCCACGAGAACATCTCTCTTTCGCCAAGATGTAACAGCTGTATTTTCATCTATTTGGGATGCATCAAAAACACTAGACGATACTAATTCTGCGACAGTTTCAAGATTCGTTTCTGCGCCGATGTCATTTAACGCAGTGCTTGTTGGCAACGGCGACGAAAGAACATTCACACCAATCCCCACCAAATAACGGCCTTCCCTTTGTTCAATTAAAACACCCGCCAACTTTTTACCGTTTACTAACAAGTCATTCGGCCATTTAATTCCAACTGTTGCATGTGGAATTAGATTATTTAACTGCGCTGCTAAAGTGGCTGCGACTGCAATTGGAAGGTGCGGTTGAATTGAATCCAGCACAACCGTAACCGCAACACCACCAGTTCCATCCCAAGTATTTCTTCGGCGACCTCGACCAGCCGTCTGGTTAAACGAAACACAGACATCGCCATGTTGCAGTTCGTGTGCGATAGCTGCATCTTGCGTGGAGTCCACTTCCCCAAGAAGAAGAACCTTACCTTTATGCATCCAATGCATCCAAACCAACATCTATCCACGTTGCTTGGTGAACCACTCCGCCAATTGAAATACGATCTACTCCTGTTTCCGAAATAGCACCAACTGTTTCTAAATGTACACCACCTGATGCTTCAAGCAACATTGATGTTTGCGCTTCATCTCGCATCTTTACTGCTTTGACCAATTGCTCAACCGACATATTGTCAAGAAGAACAATGTCCACTGGCAACGCAAGAACCGTTTCTAACTGGCTAAGTGTGTCAACTTCAACCTCTATAAATTTCAAATTGCTATCTGCTTTCGCGCGATGAATTGCGTCGCCAAGATCTTTTTCCAAGTTATTGAATCCAACTAGGTGATTGTCTTTATACAAAGCAGCATCATGCAAACCAAGTCGATGCGATGTTCCACCGCCACAAATAACTGCATATTTATCAAGAAGTCGAAGCCCAGGCGTCGTCTTGCGCGTATCACAAATTTTACAATCTGTTCCTACAACTGCATCGACATATAATTTCGTTTGTGTCGCAATCCCAGAAGCGTGACCCAGAATATTTAAAATAGTCCGTTCAGCAAAAAGGATGTCTTGTACAGGACCTTTTACAATTGCGATATTGGCATCTTGAACCGTGTCACCATCTTGGCAGAGCATCTTCAACTCTAATTCGCCGAGACTTTCTATTCCCCGAGCTATCCCGCGAGCAATTGGTTCTAGCCCTGCGATTGTGCCATTACCACGAATGTTTATTGCGAACTCGCGAACCTGATTGAAATTAGAAACAGAATTAGTTGTAACGTCATTGCCAAATCCTCCGTCTTCTTCAAGGCATCGGGAAATAACATCGCGAATATAGTCGGTCGAAATCAATTGTTCCATCTTTGCTTTCATTGTTCCCTTTTTGTCAGTCTAGCATTCCGTGACAAACCATCCATAAATTTAATTTCTGAACCACCTCCGCCGACTGAAACAATATTACCATCACTTGAGACACCTACACAATCAACCGATTCCGAAGAAGAAAATGAAGCGATTAAGTATAAGAACGATGCATCCCAAACACTTACTGTTCCATCTGAAAGAACTGTCACGAAACGATTTTCGTCTGGAAAAACTGCAACATCGCGAAGAGTCGCACCCTTAGTTTTTGCAGTTTGCAACACACTGCCATCAGAAACATCCAGGAACTGAATTGTATTATTTGGAGATGCTGAAAGAAGCACATTTGAGTTTGACAAATATTCCAGTACCACAACATCTATGTTGGATTCCTGTCGCCACAGTTCTTGCATTGGTTTAATAGCAAGTGCTACAACTGCATCACGACTTGCAGAAACAAAAATCGTATTGCCTTCACTGCCAAATGTCATAGAGAGAATGTTGTCGTTCGATACAACATAATCTAACACTAATTGATTACTCTTAATATCCCAGACATAGAGCCGGCCGCTCAGTGTACCCGCTGCAATAAATTTCCCAAACTCAGAAACTGCAAGCGATGATATTTGCCCTTCACAATTTCCAACTAACGAAGTTTGCAACTTCAAATCTGTATCCCAGAGTCGAATATTTCCTCGCACATCTCCCGTTGCTAGTAGTGAAGTCATAGGAATGTGCTTCACGATAGTTAATTCATCATTCGTTACAGAACGCAACATTTTACTTTCACCGGTAGTGAAATTCAGCAGTTGAACATCGGAATCAAACTCAGAAACTACTGCCAACTTGTCATCCCG
>DTSO01000024.1:15496-16307 GCA_012965315.1 Phycisphaerales bacterium
TATCAGACGCAGGCAATTTGCCTGAAGTTCTAACTGTTGAAGCACTTGACAGTTCTGAACTCCACCAACGGATATTCCCATCTCTTGAAACACTCGCCAAACGATTATCGCCAACTGAATCGACTGACCAAATCCAGTCATCATGCCCACGTAGTTCATCTATCAAAGCGAAATCGCTCATTGACCAAAGCCGAATGATGCCGTCCTGCCCTGCGGTTACAACAGTTCCTCCAACTACTGTAACGCTAAAGATCGCTTCTGAGTCCACTCGTATTTTATGTACTACATTAGTCGTACTCGGATCCAAAACTACCATGACTCCATCACCACCAACGGTAACTAATTTGCCATTCTCTAGAAAAAGCAAATCATGCACCGCGTCTTTGTGCACTTCATGTTGCATCTGAAGTTTATTTTCGCTTTCATCCCAGATTTGAATAAGACCATCCGATTTGCCAACCGCCAATTGACTACCAGCGTAATCGTACGATATAGAAAGAATTGTTCCTTTGCCTGTATTAATAGTACGAAGTAAAGTGCCATCCGTTTTCCAAACCCGAAAATTGCCGTCACTGTGACCAGTGGCGAAATAATCACTATTCGTCGGTGCAATAGATTCTACAGCTGGGACTTCATCTGTAAAAGTAAGTAACGTGTCATTTTCCGTATCAATGATCGCGATTCCTCCATCAGACATTCCCGCAACGAGCAATGAACCATCGCCTGTAAATGCTAGCGTGTTTACTCTTTCTGGCATTTGGATGGTACGAAGAACTTCTCTCTTTTCGTCGATTATGCCAACTCGAACACC
>DTSO01000025.1 GCA_012965315.1 Phycisphaerales bacterium
CGTTCCAGATGGTGATAAAAAGAAAGAAATAGGCATTGACGATGCCGTACTGGCCGATTTATTTGAACGGCTAGCCGACGACGAACGACCAGCGCGCATCGCATTTAGATATATTTTGGCTTTGGTTTTGCTTCGAAAACGCAAACTAAAACTTGTTGGCCGTGAAAGTACCGATGATGGCGAGATTTGGTTGCTTCAATTTAAAGGCGTGGAAGGGGAGCCAGTTCGAGTGAAAAACCCAGGAATTGGAGAAGAAGAAATACAAGATTTATCTGAACAATTAGGTGAAATTTTGCAGGGCGATTTTTAATGCGGCTCTTTTTTCTAATTATTCTCATTATTTCTGGTTGCTCGCAAAGGAGTAATCCTTCATCTTTGGAAAAGGATGTCACACCAGAAATGGTTCGGGTAAATCAAATCGAACGAACCGCATCCTTTGATACGCTCGTTGGAAGAGGCGTGGTTGAATTTCGTTGGGAAGATGACGACGGCAAGCATAAGGAACAAGGCGATTTGGATTTTTGGAAACATGAAGATTCAATATCATTACGAATTTCTAAACTTGGCGAATTACTCATCTGGTTTGGCGGAGACAAAAATGAAAACTGGTTTTTTGATATGTTGGGTGATGAAACAACATTAACAATGAATAGCGAAGGTGCAATGTTTTCTGACATCACAACAGCGTTAGTTTTGCTTGGGCTTTCGCCATTGCCAAACGGCGAAATGAATGTATCCGCTGGTGTCGTCACTTTAGTTGATGAAGAGGGAAGAGTCTGGACTGCAACTTTTGATAAAGTGACGCATCGACCATTACAGATGTCAGTAGTTGATGGCGAACATATTTCAAGTGCGCTGCATCGTTCAGGGATAAACGTTGAAATCGAAAATTTGCATGCGTTAAACTGGCCTGTGTCAGGCGGGTTAATTGATTTTAAAGATAGCAGAGGTTCGACAGAAGTAAAAATTTCATTTTCATCTTTATCTACAGTTGTTGCAGAAGAACCAATGGATCGCGTGTTAAATGTGTCGTACCTTCAATCAGCATTAAAGCCATCACGAATTGAGTAGACAAACATGATAGAACTACTTCTCGCCTGTGTACTCTCTTCATCTCCGTTAGCAATAACAGGAAACGAATCTGGCTTGTGGTTTATTGGTGATGTCGCTCCAAACAAAAGCTCATCCACGGCAAGAGCAAAAGATTTAGATTTTGACTTGTGTCAACAATACGGCGAGAATGAATACGTTGTTATTATTCCGTTTACAAGGCGCCCGTCTTTACTTGCTGTTGAAGAAAATACACTCTGGTTTGTCGATGCTTCATCAGGCGTTGGTCTTTACACTGTCAAGCTCGCAAATGCAAGCAGTGCAAGCACATCAAGAAATGCAATGCTACGAATGCCTACGTTGCAATCGTTATACAAAACCACTGAAAAGCCAACTGGTTTACTCGTTTTGGAAGAAGAGCCAGTTTTGGTTTTCGATTCCTCGGGTGAAAATGCTACAACGCTCGTTCAATATAAAAACAAGGAGTGGACACCGCTTCCATCTATCGACGGCAGCGGGGCGAAAGTTGCTCTCTTGCGTACGCAATTAATTGCTGCGGTTCCAATAGACGGTGGCGCTTCGCTCTGGTACTTTCAGGAGGGCAGTTGGCTTGGTGGAGATAAAATTGAATTTGATGGAGCACTAGAGGGACTCATTTGTAAAGATAATTGGCCGATTCTCATAACGAATAATGCAGATGAAGTAACAATGACGGGAATTCAACAGGGTGGCCCTGTTCATCTTGCAACGGTTCCTCTTCCAAAAGGAAGGTGGGGCGCTGTCCCGACTTCTAGGGGGATTACAGTTGTAGGAGTGCAAAGAAAAGGAATTTTTACGAGTTTTGATATTGGCTGGCCATCTGGCACAATTTCTGAACCAATTATTCTTAACGAACGATTCAAAAAAGACGATTCGCTTCTTTTTACTGTGCTGTTTATTTCGATGGTCCTTGCTAGTTTGCTCTTAATTTCAAAAATTAGAAGACCAGTGCAAAAAAACTAATTTTATGGTGTTGAAAAGGGGTTTTTGACGATATTATGCTGTGTAGTGCATGGATGCGCTACGGTTATGTCTGGTTTATGCAAACAGCATGAACACGGAGAGGATGTTTCGTGAAAGACAGCTCAGCTACTTCAAAGAAATTTAGTTCAACGACAAAGCGAACATTGCTAACGCTCGGATTTATCGGTTTTACTGTGGGCATTCTTTTATCGGTGAGTTCAAATGAAAACGCAGCACGCGTGGAGCGTTCTCAAGAACTTCAAACCGAAGAAGCACAGAGTACGCCGATGGAAAAAGAAGGCGAAAGCGTTTGGTTGCAATTTTTACCAAAAACTTCAATTGAAAAACGAGACGCTATCCGAGCAACTCGTCAGAATGAACTTGCTGAAATGATTTCTACATTTGCAGGCGTTAAGCATTCAACAGTTCTCTTGTCCGATGCGCAACAGCGGGGTATTGGTCAGCCTCACATAGTAATGTCTGCTTGTGTTATGGTCGAGCCAGAAGATGGGGCACTCTCTTCGATTACATTGCTAGCTATTCGAACAATTGTTGCTGACGCAACTTCAGGCTTGCTAGTGGAAAATGTACATGTAATTAATTCGCAGGTGGGTGCAATCGTGACGGGCAACAATCGTGTTGCTACAAGAAAGAATAGAGCAAGCGCGGCAAGGAAACGAATTGAAATGGCGCTTGGGTTAACGATGGCAACCGTGTCCGTAAAGATGCAAAGCGATAATGCAATCACGGAGTACATTCCTTGGTTTGATGATGCTACGCCAATAGTTCGTGTGACACTTCCGAATTCATGGGTACAAAAACGTGCGAGTCAAGTTGGCACTGAAGAAACTGTACTGGCATCAGTTATTGCTTTAGCAAAAGAAGCGGTGCCGACAGCAACGGTTTCAATCACGCTTGTTCAAGATGCAGTCATTGCTACGCCACTGTTTGTAACAAAAGAGTCATATGCAAAACAAATTGCTATAGGTATTGGTTTAGCAGCAGTTTTGTTATCTGGTTTCGTGGCGGATAGGCGAAGAAGGCCACAAGAAATAACAATAATCAAAAATGCAGAATCGCCAGAAGAAGAAGCCCGCAAAATACTCGAACTGGAACATTCTCTAGCCCGCCATGCAATTGATGCTTTAGGTGGCGTTCGCAAGGTAGAGGTGTTGCGAGCAATTATTAATTCAGAAGAACTCGTTGAAGATATGCCAGTTGTTGAAGTAAAACAGGGCACACAACTTGAACTTACTAAATGTGGTTAAGTGGTTGCGAAACTTCCGCGAGTGATCATCAATTCTAAAGTTTGTCCAACAATGTCAACTTCGCGTTGTGTCATTCTTGTGAAGAACGGTAATGCAATTGTTCGCTGAGAGATAGACTCAGCGATAGGGCAATTTGCTACTTCAGCATACTCAGAGAAAACGGGAAGGGTTGGAATTGATTGAAAGAAATCAGCGGCTCCAATTTCATGCCTATGTAATCCTTTGATTACCTCATCTCGATCATCTCTTGTAAAACGATCGCTCAATCGGATTACATAGCCGTCCCAACTCATTTGAATGCCCTCTTCAACTGTTGGGCACGAAATGTCTGCTACTCCACCAAGTCGCCTTGTGTACCACTGTGCGACTTGGTCTCTTCGTTCCATGATTTCATCAAACCGAGTCATTTGGATTGCACCAACCGCAGCGTGTACCTCACTCAAGCGAAACCCATGCCCCATTGTTTGCATGAGTTCATCGGTGCGGACTCGTTGAAGGGCATCAACGGACATCGTTGGCTCACTTGCGAAGCCGTGGTTTCTGCGAAGTATGCATTGCTCAGCTAAACCATCGTCGTCTGTAACGATTACTCCACCGTCTACGCTAGTGATTTGCGATGTAGAGTGAAATGCAAAAATAGCTGCACGACCAAATGTGCCAACTTGTCGGTTTCGTAACATGCTTCCAATTGCTTGTCCAGCATCTTCAATGAGTGGGATTTCTTGTTCTTGAGCAACTTTCGCAACGCCATCGATTCCTGCTGGATTGCCAAATGTGTGCGTCACAATAATGGCTTTTGTGTTGTCAGTAATTTTTTTTGCAAGATCGTTCTTGTCTAAATTCATCGTGCGAACATCGCAGTCAATAAAAATAGGGGTTGCACCAAGTTGAAGTATCGTGGATGCCGTTGCAGGAAATGCAAAAGAGGGGATGGCAACTTCGTCGCCTAGACCAATGCCGAATGCTTCTAGTGTGATGTGCATTGCGCTGTGTGAGGAATTGGTTGCGATGCCAAAATTGCCTTCTGCATGCTTCGCAACAGCGGTTTCAAATCGTTTCGTCCACGAACCAAGAGCAAGTTGTTCACCTAATAAAGCATCAGACGCTGCCCGTATTTCTCGGTCAGTAATATCTGCACAACTGAGAGGTATATTCGACGCCATACTGATTAATTTGGACTAACTGCTGCAAGGGCTTTGTCGGCTAGGCCCATACGTTTTAGGTAAAGCCATGCAGCTTGAGTTTCAAGAGCAGGACCCAGGTGCCCGCCGCCTGCAGCAATAATGCCAAGATATTCTTGGTCTTTCTTTTGTAGAGGGGAAGATGTTCTAGCTACAAGGAGTAGGGTAAGTACATCTGCTCTGCCGACCCCGTTTCGACGAAGCTTTGCGGCTTGTTCGGTTGCGTCTTCATTTGCGAGTTGGAGCATTGCAAGCAATAGAAGTTCTTGTTGCTCACTGTCATCTTTTACGTCTTCCAAAATTGCCCAAGCATTTTTAGGTGCAATTTCTATAATATAAATTAACTTAGCATATTTCAGAAGGTGCATCGCGGAATCAAGACCT
>DTSO01000026.1 GCA_012965315.1 Phycisphaerales bacterium
CTATAAGTCGAATGAATGCGCGAACCGCAACTTCTTTGCGGCGCGGGGAGGCATCTGTTTCTATCGTTGAAAGGGATTCGTAAAAAGGAAGCGCTTGTTCGTTCGTTAAGACACCTTTTGCGAGCCGAAATGCCCAGTCGATGGATTTTCGATGCCCTTGCTTAACAAGTTCAATGAGTGCATCTATTTCTTTTTGCGTAGACTCAATTTTTAAACCGTTGATTATTCCCGCCATAATCATATTTCCAAGAAGCGGGTCTTCAAGATTGATGTGCAATCGTTGTTGAATTTTTGTTGTAGGTGAAATACCTGATTCCAACAAAATGAGTAAGTATCGCACTTGGTCCAATCTGCTTGGATTAGCCACAATTTCTCTTTCCCAAATTTCAAGTCCAACTGTTTGGTCAATTGAAAGTAGGGTGTAAAGGGTCCAATACCGTTGGATAGGAGTTAGGATAACTGAGCCATCCTCAAGAAGTGAAACGAGCCAAGGTGCAGCACTGGCGAAATGGTATTGACGAATGAATTGCATCGTTCTCTGTAGTGAGCGGTCTCGGTCGGAAGCGGTTGCACGCCGGAGTTGTTTAGTTGTACGGTCAATGTTGTTTTTGTTTTCGGAAAGTAACGATGCGAACATTGAGACAGTAAGGTCTGTGGAGTTTGAAAGTTCGTTGACCATTTTTAAGTCAAGTGGGGTGATTTCATCTTCAAGCGCTTGTAAGTCTGTAAGCAATAATAATTTTGGAGTTGCTTCAAGTGGAGGCCACTTTAACAAAGTCTGCATTTGTTCTTTTTTGATGAGCCCATCCGCTAAGGCTTGAGCGATTAAATATTTTCTTGCAGTTGGAGCAAGTTGTTGAACGAGCCATGGGTCGATAGTTTGTTCTTCACTGAGTTCTGCAATCCCTAGAACGGCATGTACTTGAACATTCCAATCTGTATGTTGTGTGAATTGAGAAAAGAAAGGTCGAAGGTCTGTATCACGAAGACTTCGAAGGGCAGCAAGGTTGAGAAGGTGTTGTCCGCTTCGTTGGTTACTTGTTGCAGTTTGTAGTTGTTTAAGTGCTGCATTTGTTCTGTCTGTAGTTGTTGAAGCAAAAGCACTCACCGTGATGGCAATGGCTACATTCGCAACAACTATGTTCAGTATCCGCATTGACTAATTGTAGCAGTAAAGTGTTGGCGCCACCCCCCGTTTTTCGAGGAAGGAAAGGAACCCGCCACATCCTTTTGACGGGTCTTTCCCCTCTCCTTACCTAATCCCTGATTCCATCCACGGGATAGTTTCTGCTTTATGTAGATTTATTTGCAAGTGACCGAATTGCCCACTTCAATTGGTCAATGAGTTCTTTGAGTTCAAATACTTCGTTTTTAACTTTCATAGTGGTGTCTTCTTGAGCGAGTCGAACCGAAATTTTCTTGCATGCTGCAATGACTGTAGAGTGATTGTTTCTACCCATTGCTGAAGCGAGTTCAGGAAAACTAAGATTAGTTAATTCTCTTCCGAGGTACGAAGTGAGCGATCTCCAGAAAACAATGTTTGCTGTTCTAGATTTGCCTCGTAATTCGTGAGCGCTAATCCCCGACTTTACACTTGTTGCCTCGAGGATATGTTTGAATTTAATATTGGCAGAATGTAATGGTGTTGAACGCAAAACTTTTTCCACGATTTCGCTCCCAACACAATCATTCATGTTGTTGAGTAAGAGCGAAGTAGTTGCGTGGAGCGTTGTAATTAAACCCTTTAGCTCGCGTACAGACCCGACCGTTTGACTTGCAAGGCGATTCACTGCGCCTGGAGTTAGTTCCATTTGTAGTTTTCGGGTGAGTAATTCGATTATATGCAACCGGGTTTCTCGATCTGGCTGGGTGATTTCGACGACTAATCCAGCAACAAAGCGGTTTGCAAGCGCATTATTTAACTTTTTAATTAATCGTGGTTCTTCATCAGAAGCTAAAACAAGTCTAGCACCCCTTAATCCCGCAGCATCAAGAGTGTGGAGCAACTCTTCTTGTGTTTTGATTTTGTTTTTTACAAAGTGCACGTCATCAATCGCGAGCAAATCGAGATGTCGATATCTATTTCTGAACCGATCAAATTCACCGAAGCGAGAACTTTGAATATATTCATTTGTAAATTGTTCTGCAGTAACGTATCGAACTTTGCTCGATGTAGTTCTCGCAGTATGCTTGCAAATTGCTTGCAGCAAGTGTGTTTTGCCTACGCCATTTCCACCATGAATGAACAGCGGAGAAATGGCATGGCCACTTACATCTGTGATTTGTTTTGATGCAGCGTATGCGAGTTGATTGCAAGTGCCGACAATAAAATTAGTAAAACTTAACAGTTGATTTTTCGCAACTTTTTTTGGTTGTGCAGTCGTTGCATTTGATGCAGGAGTTTGCCGTGAAACTACTTGTTTTTGTTCTGGGTTTATGGTGTACGTAATAAGAACTTCTTTTCCGTACATAGTTTTTGTTACATTTTCAATTGGTGACGAATAATTTTTCTTGATCCAGTCAAGATTAAGTTGTGTTTGGGCCTCTATCACAACGTTGGAAGATTCGATTGTTATTTTTGTATGAGCCAACCACATGTTGTAAGGTCGTGTGCCAATGGTAACTTCAAGCTTCTCTCTATAGAATTGCTCAGTTGACTTTTTTAATGGTTGGGACATTGACAAGAAACCTATCCACTTTCCAGTGGGAAGAGAAAGTAACAATTAAATGATTCCGTTCGACTTCCGCCCCCCGATGTTTCCCCGATTCCCCCGGAGTTCCTTAAAGCGGTCTGCTCGTCCGTGTGCAGTCAGCGAAGAATAGCGAAATGTGAAATAAGCGGGAAGCTGCTTAAAAAAAACCTGTTGGTTCCTGTCGCTTTAGGATGCGTAACTCTAGTGATTTCCTTGCTCAACGCTCGTGAAGAAAAATTTATATTTGTCAAAACGACAATTGTCAACAAACTGTGGACAACTTCATAACAACTTTTTTATCAAAGTTAATCTTTGTTTTATTTTTTTAAAATTCCACTTTTTGTACAATTTTTTTGCAGGTATATTTTCACTATCCACGGCAAGTGTGACGCGAGAAAATGGAAGTTCAGAAATTTGGTTTGCAATATGCTGCATACAAGCGTTCCCGAGATTATTTCCACGGGCTGTTGGGGATAATCCGACGTATGCGAGTTCAATTTGCTTCATTTTTGGAAATGAATTAAGTAAAACAACGCCAATTTTTTTATTCTCAAGTTCTGCAATAGACCAGAGTTGCGTGCTCGTTGTATCGGCACCCCTGTGCCCATCGATGATGTCCTGCACAGCGCGAAGACCGTGTATATTTGGGCAATCTAGCGAATTGACATAGGTTTCTTCAAGGATGGTGCCGAGAAGTTCATCGTCTTCTCTTGTTAGGGGCGTGAAGGAGAGCCCGCTTGGCATTTTGATTTGTTTGGCATGCTTTGTTTGTTCCAAGAAATGGAGGACAGCAAGTTTGCTAAAACCAGTTTGGATAAATGCTTGCGTAAGGAGGCAGTCATTTGTCTGGATGACTGTTTGGGCAAGCGTTACTCGACAACCGTGCGGATGTTGAATTGCTTCATTTAGTAACGCGGTAATTTGGGGTATTTCTTGCTCGCGTACAAGTGGCGAAGCAAGGAGGGTCACTGTTGCTCCGGGGTTGTACAGAAGTAGGACGATTAGGTCGGAATTATTCAAAGATCCAAAAAATCGATACGTGCCCTCCGGGCGGGTTTTTAACGAACTGAGCATGGCTGTGCCACGCTCAGCATTACCAAGCAAGGTCGTTGTTGCATCGAGGTGGCTATTCTTCTCAAGAAGCATCACATAATCGTATCCTACTGCTAGAATATACGCCCTAAGGAGATGCATTAAATGCGATTACTTTTATCAGCTCTACTACTCATCGTTTTTTCCTCAGTTGTTCAAACTGGGCATGGCTATCCTAAAGCTACAGATAGAGCAGAGCGTTGGCAATTACGCCTCGACACAAATGACCTGAGTTACTATCGCGACAAAAAAACTGGCGAGGGGTACTGGGTTCTTGTCTATGAAGTCACTAACGAAACGAACAAAGACAGAAATTGGATTCCAAATTTCGAGTTGACGACTGACAGGGGTGAAATTATCCCCGATGGCGAAAATGTTCCTCGGCATGTTCAAATGTCAATTCTTGATACGTTTGGTGACCCACTTATGGTGGCGCAATCGCAAGCGAGCGGTCCACTTCTGCAAGGAGAAACCTATGCGATTCGAAGTTTCGTTGTTTGGAAAGCAGGCCCAGAACATATGCCTGGCTACGAACCTCTTCGAGAAATTCAAGTATTCGCAAGCGGTGTTAGCGGTGATACTGCTGAAGTAAAGAACCCAATAACAGGCGAGAAGAAAAAATTACGTCGAGTTATCCAACTCTCTTGGTTTGTTAATGGCAACTACGATGCTATTTTGCTCAAGCCATTGCCTGCTCGTCCTGTGGATGGTGGAACATCAGTTCGTAGGTTGGATACAAACGAAAAATCGGATATCGGTGGAGATACCGTAAAAAGAAAGTGGATTTTTCGTTAAATCAACTGCAAAGGCCCCACTCAAAGGGGTTGAATCAACCCCCTTTGATTGGTACAATATGGGGCTCTCGTATGTTGCGGGATGTTATTAAGGAGTATTGCTGTGGCCCATAAAAAGAGTGGTGGATCAACCAACAACGGACGCGATTCAAACCCACAATATCGTGGTATTAAACTGTATAGCGGAGAAACCGCTAAAGCCGGCTCCATAATCATTCGCCAGTGCGGAACGAAGTTCAAAGCTGGCTACAAGGTCAAACGCGGTAATGATGACACGCTGTTCGCTCTCGAACCAGGATTGGTTCGATTCCGTGGACGATTCGTTGACATTATTCCAAGCGACGCAGATGTTCCACAGTTTACCGCTGTGTAATTAGCGAACGCTCCGCAAACCAATTAATCTCATGTTAGTCGATCGAGCCCGAATTTTTGTTCGCAGCGGTAAGGGTGGCGATGGCTGTATGAGTTTTCGTCGGGAAAAATATATTCCAAAAGGCGGGCCAAACGGCGGCGACGGTGGTGATGGCGGGGATGTTATTTTAGTTGGCGACGGTTCCATCGGTACGCTATTGTCTTTGACACACAAACCACATTACCGTGCTGGACACGGAATTCAAGGTAAAGGCAGCCAGATGCATGGCGCGAATGGGGACGACAAAATAGTAAAGGTTCCTCTTGGAACTCTTATTACTGACGAAGATACTGGCGATTTGCTCGCCGATATTTCGGAAGAAGGGCAAGAACTCATCGTTGCAAAAGGCGGGAAGGGCGGTTGGGGAAACGAACATTTTAAATCCGCTACGAATCAAGCGCCAAGAGAAACAACAAATGGTGAGTTAATCGAGGAACATATTCTTCGTCTTGAATTGAAACTGATTGCAGATATTGGATTAGTTGGAATGCCCAATGCTGGGAAGTCGACTCTGCTTTCATCAATCTCTGCCGCTCGCCCTAAAGTTGCTGATTATCCATTCACAACATTACAACCCCATTTAGGCATCGCTGAACTGGACATAGATAGACGATTGATAGTTGCAGATATTCCAGGGCTCATTGAGGGTGCTGCAGACGGTGCAGGTCTTGGCCATCGGTTCTTGAAACATATCGAACGCACCGGTGCGCTTCTTCACTTAGTAGATGTGATGCCGATTGATGGAAGTGATCCTGTTTCAAACTATAGGGCGATTCGCGATGAATTAGAACGGTATTCGTCTGAACTTGCTGCGAAAGATGAAATAGTTGTGTTGAACAAAGTAGATTTACTTCTGCCGGCTGATAGAGAGTCGAGTATTGCAACAATTGCAACGGAACTTCAACTTGACCCCGTTATTACATGTTCAGGGGCGACCCGTGAAGGTGTTCGTGATGTTCTTGAACATTGCTGGACCCTCACCAAGAAATAGTTGCCAATTCGTTTACAATCGAATATGAATCGGAGGGACTATGTGTAAGAAAATTTTCATTCGTATAGGTATAGCAGTAACTATTTTATTTTTGGTGTATGCAGTTTGAGTTGTGGATGCGTGGAATGGGGGCCTCTCCGTAATGCAATCATTGATGATGCCACAATCATATATTCCGTTGGTTATGACCTTGAAGATGATGGTGTTGTAGGCGACAGAATAGATTCTGGCTGGACTGAATAAAGCACAAAAGATTGGGTTTTTTAGCCAAGCCCCGAGTAACATACGATGTATGCCGATTGGACTACAAATAGAAGAGTTGAAAAAGTGGTTTGAAATTGGAGCAACCTACGAAAGTTATTTGACAAACTCAGGTGATAGTGCAGGTACATGGCGTAAGGCTAGCGAGCAAGTGCAGTTCTCCGAACAGCAAACAACGATGCTCGCAAATTTTGTTCGTGAGATGAAAGTTATCGTAATCTCAGGCATATGGTGTGGAGACTGCAGCGTTCAATGCCCAATGGTAGCTGCGATTGCAGCAGCATCTTCGCAAATCGATATGCGGTGGCTTGATAAAGACGATGCAATTGAACTTTCTAATTTGGTTCAGATTAATTTAGGCAATCGCGTTCCGACAGTTTTGTTTTTGGCAGAAGATTATGCGTTAGTGAGTGTTTTTGGGGATAGGACTCTTTCGAGGTATCGTGCTCTTGCAAAAAGAAAACTCGGCGGTGCTTGCGATGTATCTGGCATTGCAACAGAACAAGAAGAGTTTGATGCGACAGTACAAGATTGGCTGAATGAATTTGAACGCGTGCAACTCTTGCTACGACTTAGCACTCGCCTTCGCCTGAAGCACGGCGATTGAATTCTCTCAAGAGTTCAAATGCTTCTATCGGCGACAGTGCATTTATATCGATGTTTTTAAGTTCTTGAACAAGTGGGCTAGGCAGATATTCAGTAAACAAACTCATTTGTGGCGCTGGTGGTTGATGGGAACTCTCTGCACTCGCTTGTTGGGTGTGAACGGTTAGAGTTTCAAGTAATTCATTTGCCCTTGCGACGACTTTTTCAGGAACGCCTGCGATTTTTGCAACGTGAATGCCGTAACTTCGATCTGTTCGACCTTCTTTTATACCATATAAAAAGATTATGTCGTCTTGCCATTCGCGAACAGTGACATGTAGGTTTGTAATTGCATTGTCGCGATCGGCGAGTGTTGTTAGTTCATGGTAATGCGTTGCAAAAAGCGTCCTGCACCCTCGGGTTGCTAATTGTTCTGCAATTGCCCAAGCAAGTGAAAGACCATCGAGTGTACTTGTGCCACGACCAATTTCATCAAGAATAACCAAGCTTTTTTGCGTTGCATTATTCAAAATATTCGCAGTTTCAACCATTTCAACCATAAAGGTTGATTGTCCTGCGTGTAGTTCATCACTTGCACCAACCCTCGTGAAGATGCGATCCACCATTCCAATAGTTGCCGAATCAGCTGGAACGAAACTTCCAGTGTGCGCTAGCAAAGTAATTAACGCAACTTGCCGAATGTAGGTGGACTTGCCTGCCATATTTGGACCTGTAATTAGCGCAATTGTTTCATTCGTTAAAAAGCAATCGTTCGGCACAAAAGCATCTTGCAACAATCGATCAAGAACAGGGTGTCTGCCATTTTTTATTTCAATGCGTACATCTTCTACAAGAATTGGTTTTGTATATCCAAACAATTTTGCAGTGTCAGCAAAACAAGCAAGCGTGTCGATGGTTGCAATCGTGTCAGCGTATTCTGCGATGGAAGGGAGGTGTTCTGCAATCTGCTTGCATAACTGTGTAAATAGTTCTTGTTCCCTTGACACAGCTTGTGACTCTGCGCTTAACACTTTATGCTCAAACTCTTTCAGTTCAGGTGTTATGTAACGCTCGGCGTTTTTTAATGTTTGTTTTCGCGTGAACGAGTCTGGGACGCTTTGTGTCTGCGCGTGTGTTACTTCGATGTAATAGCCAAATACTTTATTGAATCCAACTTTAAGTGTATTGATTCCCGTCGATTCTGTCAGTCCGGCTTGGTATTTTGAAAGCCAAGCGCCTGCGTCGCGTTGCAATAATCTCGCTTCATCGAGTTGCGGGTCGAACCCATCTTGAAAAAGACCACCATCGCGCATGTGAGCGGGAGGCGAATCGATACACTGCAATTGAATCGTTTTTGCAAGTGGAACAAGCTTGCTCGAAAGTTTCTCTAACGTGTTTTGTAAAAATGAAGTCGATGGCGTGTCGAGGAGGGTGGCGAGTTCGCCGCAAACGTAAATAGATTTTCCAAGTGCCACGATATCTCTTGGGGTGACGCGTCCCATTGAAACTCGACCTGCGATTCTTGCAACGTCTTGGATGCAATCGAGTGTTGATTGTGTTTTTCGTAGCAGTTCACCATCCACGATAAACTGAGAAACGACATCTTGCCGGTTTTCAATAGTTTTTTTGCATGAAAGTGGCTCGCAAAGCCACTGGCGAAGCAAGCGTTTCCCCATCGCTGTGTGGCATCGTTGCATGACCCAGAGTAATGACCCTTCAGTGGCATTCCCCTTCATCGTTTGTTCTATTTCAAGAGAACGAATAGTCGTTGCATCAAGTGCAACAAAAGAATCATTTCGAATAATTTTTGGTGGTCGAAGGTGTGACAACGCAGAATCACCAGCTTGAGTTTGTTTTAGATACGCAAGTAATGCTCCTGCAGGACCAATGCGCGCATCGTGTGTTGTTAATCCAAACCCCTCAACAGTTGTGACATTAAATTGTTTTTCAAGTTGAGAGTTTCCTTCTTCAAGATGAAACATCCATGAAGGTCTTGGTGTTTGTGCAACACCGAAGCGTTTCGCAATTGAAGAAAGTTGCATGTCATCTTCTTCAACAATTATTTCCGACATGCCTAGTCGTTCGAGTAAATCGCCAAGTCGGTCAATTGGACATTGCAATAACTCAAACGTACCTGTTGACAATTCGACTATCGCAATTGAAACCGTATTATCAACGCATTGCATTGCGCCAAGCAAGTTTGCTTTTGATTCATCAAGTAAAAATGCATCGACAAGTGTGCCGGGGGTTACGACTCTTGTCACGCCACGTTTTACAACACCTTTTGCTTCCGCTGGATTTTCAAGTTGTTCGCAAACAGCAACACGAAAACCCTGTTCAACCATTTTGCGAAGATATCCTTCAGCGGCGTGGTGGGGGACGCCAGCCATGTCTATGCCATTTCCTCTTTGCGTGAGGGTTAGACCGATTGCTTTTGAAACTGTCCGAGCATCTTCATCAAACATTTCGTAAAAATCACCCATGCGAAAGAAAAGCACACATTCTGGGTGTGCCTCCTTCATGGAACGATACTGTTGCATCGCTGGTGTTGACCATGGATTATTCGATGGCTTTCTTGCCTTCTTGCCAGCTTTTACCTGCGTCATACCACTATTCTACATATAATTAGCCATTCTTTAATTTGGGCCTCTTTCCAACATGTTATTTCTATTTTGTATCTTGATTGTCGTAGCATCGTTACTCGGTGGGTTTGTGCCATTGATTGTAAAACCAACCCATAAACGGATGCAATTAGCAATGAGTTGCATTGGAGGCGTGATGGCTGGAGTAGCCGTTTTGGATCTACTTCCAGAGGCACTCGAATTTGGTGCTACAAAAATGGTAATGCTTTGGCTACTAGGGGGCTTTTTGGCAATATTTTTGCTTGAGCGATTTTTACCATCGCATTGTCACGCCATCGCAGAGGACAGCAACGCGCAGACCTGCAACCACGAACACACGCTAACTTGGGTTGGCACCTACGGCGGGTTAACGCTGCATAGTGTGCTTGCGGGAGTTGCCCTTGCGGCGGCATGGAGCGCAGGGGGTTTTGAAATTGCACTTGGAGTTTTTGTAGCAATTGTTCTCCATAAACCCTTCGATGGTTTGACGCTGGTTGCAATGATGCGAATCGCTAAAGTTGGAAAAACAAAAACGAAAATTGCAAATGTCGTTTTTTCATTTGGAGTTCCAATCGGTGTATTGTTGTTTCAAATCGGAGATGAAGTAAGCCACCAAGCAATTGCAGCGGCACTGGCATTTTCTGCGGGTATGTTTCTCTGTATTTCGCTGAGTGACCTTCTCCCAGAACTTCAATTTCATGGGCATGATCGATTCAGTTTGACATTCGCCTTGATACTAGGATTGAGTATTGCTTGGGGTATTTCTTCATTGCATTCCCATTCAGAATCGCACGAACACCCAGATAATTCCGTTATCCTGCACGAATATTAATATGACACAGACGACACCAAATTACAAAAAAACGCTAAGCCTCCCAAAAACAGCATTTCCGATGCGAGGCAATTTAGCGCAAAACGAACCACAATCTGTAAAGCGTTGGGAAAAGGAAAAGTTATACGATTCCATTCAAGCATTGCGAGTTGATGCCGAGCGATTTATATTTCATGATGGCCCACCGTATGCGAACGGTTCTATTCACGTTGGCCATCTACTGAATAAAGTTCTAAAAGACATCGTTGTCCGAACTCAGGTGATGTCTGGAAAAAAGTGCCCGTATACACCGGGTTGGGATTGCCATGGTTTGCCAATAGAGCACATGGTCATGACAAATTTGGTTGAATCAGGAAAAATAGAAAAACTAAACACGCTTGAAGATGACGCAAGGCGAATCGCAATTCGAAGAGAGTGCAAGAAGTACGCTCAAAAATTTGTCAAATCGCAAACTGTGCAGATGAAAAGTTTATTAACTTTGGCGGATTACGATGATCCCTATCTAACAATGCATCCAAAGTATGAATCTTCTGTTCTTGAAGTCTTTGCGGATCTTGTTGAAACAGGTCTCGTCTATCGACAATTAAAACCAGTGCATTGGTCAATTGCAAATGAAACCGCACTTGCCGAAGCAGAGCTGGAATATTACGACAGAGAAGACCCGTCAATCTATGTTCTTTTTGATGCTGTAGATAAAGACGCTGTGGCAAACGCTTTTGGTGTATCGCTTGACCAAACACCATCCTTCCTCATCTGGACAACAACGCCTTGGACGCTTGTTGCAAATATGGCGATTACAGTCTCGCCTCGTTTTGAATACGCACTTGTTCGTCTTGGCGACCGTGTAACAATAATTGCCAGTGAATTACTTGAAAAAGTAGCAGGTATTACAAACACAACTCCTGAAGTTCTAGGGGTAGTTAAAGGCGACTCTCTCGTTGGTTTGAACTACGACCACGTGTACTGCGACCGAACCTGTCCAATTATTAGTGGTGATCATGTTACCCTTGAAGATGGTACTGGCTTAGTGCACACTGCTCCTGGGCATGGCACAGACGACTATATTGTTGGGCTTGCGAATGATTTGGAAATTTATTGCCCAGTTAAAGCAGACGGAGTTTACGATGAAACGGTTCCTGCGTTTTTATCTGGGTTGTCCGTTTGGGATGCGAACGAAGTCGTGGTGGATAAATTAAAAGAAACGAATCATCTTTACTTTATGTCGATGTATTCGCACAGTTATCCGCACGATTGGCGAAGCAAGACACCTGTCATTTTTCGCTCTACTGAACAATGGTTTGTTGCTGTAGATGGCAAATTTGAATCGGGAAAAACATTACGAGCGATGGCCCTTGATGCGACTGAAAATGACATTTCTTTTGTTCCTGCATGGGGACAAAATCGAATGCGGGGAATGCTTGATTCAAGACCTGACTGGTGTCTTTCAAGACAGCGAGCATGGGGTTTGCCGATTCCAGCATTTGTTCAGAGCGACGGTTCTGTTTTACTTACCCCTGACACTGTGCGGGCAATTGCAAAAATATTCGAAGAACACGGATCAGATTCTTGGTTCGCACAACCACCCGAAGTACTGCTTGTGCATTGGGAAAATCCTGATGGCATTGATCTTTCTTCACTTGAAAAAATGCATGACATTTTTGATGTTTGGTTTGAATCAGGAACATCTTGGCACGCTGTCATGCAAGCGAGATCTCAGGGATACCCAATTGATTTGTATTTAGAAGGTAGCGATCAACATCGTGGTTGGTTTCAATTGTCTATGTTGCCAGCACTAGCAACAACAGGTGTTTCGCCATTTAAGACAGTGCTGACGCACGGTTTCATGGTTGCGAAAGATGGCAAAAAAATGAGCAAGAGCGGTGGGAACGCATTGAGCGTAGAGGAACTTCTCAAAGATTTCGGTGCCGATGTTTACCGTTGGTGGGTTGGCTCACTAGCATATGACAACGACATCAAAGTTGACATGTCGTTTTTTGAAATCGCCTCTGAGAGTTATCGTAAAGTACGAAACACATTGCGTTTTTTACTAGGCAATGTCAGCGATGCTACAGATGTTGAAATTTCATCAACATCAATAGATGGCTGGGCTCTTGGTGAATTAACAAAGATGGAAACAAAAGTCATTTCCTCTTTACATCGATATGAATTCCGAGTTGCACAACAAGCGTTGTACGATTTTTGTAACGACACACTCTCGTCTATCTACTTAGCAACAGTGAAAGACCGATTGTATTGTGACGCGGATAATTCAGATAGACGATTGCAAACTACTGCAACAATGCGAATCATCTCGGAAACGCTTATTCGACTGCTTGCACCATTTATGCCTCACACTGCGGACGAAGCATGGCGAGCGTTACAAGGCGAAGAGGCAGGAAGCGTGCACGTTCAGCAGTTCGCAGCCACTTCATATCCTCTGGATTCAAACTGGGCTGATGTTCTTGCTGTTCGAGATAAAGCATTAAAAGCTCTCGAAGAAGCGAAAGGCACTGGCATTGAAAATTCCCTCGATGCTGGCTTAGTTGTTCCCGCATCTCTTACAAATATCGATAGTTGCGACCTTGCGGATCTTTGCGGGGTTTCACGCGTCAAATTCGAGGGCGATGACGTTCTAGTTGAAGATTTACGTGAAGAACCAAGGTGTGACCGCTCTTGGAAGCGTGATGGCACCGTAAAACTACGATCTGATGGTGGAATGTTGAGCGACCGTGATGCGAAAGCTGTTGGTGTCGAGTAAACTCCCCACGTATGACTGAATTTTTACCTCAAATATCGTTCGAAGAATTTGCAAAACTCGATTTGCGAGTAGTGACAGTAATCAAAGCTGAATTGCACCCAGATGCCGACCGGCTTTTGAAATTGCAAATAGATGATGGCACCCCCGAAGGTCGTCAAATTTGCGCTGGTATGAAAGCATGGTATGCACCAGAAGAACTTGAGGGAACGCAAGTTGTAATTGTTGCAAATCTTGAACCACGAAAAATTCGTGGCGAACTCAGTGAAGGTATGGTCGTTGCTGCAACTCGCAGAAATGGCGAAGACGCAGAAGACGTAGCCGTCCTTCGATGTGACCGCGAGATGCCTGCGGGTTCAAAAGTCAGTTAAGTTATTAGTTAACTTCAGTAGTGGTTTCATCTTGATCGTCGCCACCGCGTGGTCCACGTTCAAAGTTGTGTCGCTCAGCAAGTCGTTCAAATGAGAATACATCGCTAATTCCTGTAATACCACCAAGTTCATCATACGCAAGCATTGTTTGAAGAATCGCAGAAGTGCCAGTTGTAAAGTCAGTAGCAAGCTCTTTTGATGCTGGAGTTGTATTCGTGATACGTACGAGTACGAGTGCCATGTTTTCATTGGAAGGAACGATGAAGATTTGTTTTTCAACGGGTAGGGATGCAACAGGAGTATCCAGCGGTAAACCAGTCGAGAGGTTAGTAATCGTTTGAATTGTTTCACTGTCTACTTGTTCAAGTGATGGAATTGTTGAAACCATATCGGAAATTTGTTGTCCAGCCGCAAGTCGTTGAATAACAGTTTGTGCCATTAGAGGGCGGGCTGTTGTTGGGTCAAGTATTGCTGGGACACCTGTGTCTACCATGGATACTGAACGTGCTTGGTTAACGGCAGAGTTGTACTTGATAGATGCAGCAAGCAATCCGTTTTCTCTAGCAAGTTGTTCGATAAAATCGGTTTCAGCTTGAAGTGCTTCCCAATGTGCGATGCGGCCGAGGTCGTACGAAACAGCCTCTTTGACTTCATTTACAGAGTGGGGCCTTCTCGTTGGATCGGTGTCTGTAAGTCGAAAGACAAGTAAATCTCCATCAGCAGTTTCGTATACTGAACTGGAAACACCTTGTTGAATTCGGTAAACACCTTCGCTGCCAAATTCTTTTGCGGAAGAAACAAGTGATTGTAGATTTAAGGGAATTCCACCTTGGTTGACTACTTGCATCGAGCCAATGACTGGGATTGTTCCTGCATCTGCTGTTGAAACCCAGGTTGCATTCGCGCCATACTCTGGAAGAGTAATATCGAATTCGCCTTGGATTGACGTCGCGAGTTGTTCAAGGTTTAGTTTTGATTGATCCCAATCTTCAGGGAGTACAACGTAACCGTTCAGTTCGTTAAGACCACGTCTTGGATTGCGGAGTTGTTCTGAAGTACTGCGAGAAATTGCTGAGCGTTTTACTGCTGTAAGTTGCTCTAGGTATGCATCTGTGACTTCTGTTGGGATAGTTTCAGTGGAGTCAATCGAAGGAAAGTTCGGATTACTCTCATTGCGACGCCAGAATTTTCGTTGTTCTCGTGATGAAAATTCAACGCTTTTTCGCGATGCTTCTGTAATTGAGTCCGTTGGAATTTTTAGCCATTCGATTTTAAAACGGTCTGGTAATTTATATCCAAATCCGTGGTCGCCTTCGCCATTTGGACTGTCGGCCCATGCTTCGAATTGTTCTTCCATTGCTTCGTCTGAAAACGAACCGTTGTCTTCAGGGGTTGCAGGAATAACGACAGTTTCAATTTCAACTGTTGAAAGTAAATCGTTTGCTGCATTTTGAAGTCGTACATCTGAAAAACGACCAGCGAATTGATACATCCTTGCAAGACGTTGGACACCTTGCATATGCGCTAGTGCCTCGAGAACTTGTCGTGGACGTGCGCCAGCATTGCCAGCAATGTTGAAAAGTGTTGTGTCATCAATCGCGATGGATTGAATTGGTGGTGTAAGACCAGCAAGGTCAGCTTCTCGTGTTAGAAGGTACCAGTGAGATGGTGAATCAAGTTTGCCAACACCTGGAATCGAAGAGCCAAGGCGGTCAATTATTTGTGATTCGCCAACTATTTTTTGCCACTCTTCGTAGCCGACCACTTCGCCATCCCCAACGGTTGCTTGTGTAGTTCCAGCGTAACCCGCTTCTTGAGCAAGTTGTTGAATGACATTAGGTGCAAGGAATGCAATTAACAGCAAAGTGCCGCCAAAGCCTAGAATCCAGACGCTGTACTTGCGGAGGAACTTAAACATAAGGTGGTGTCCTTGCCCATTGGTGGCGCATGACCACCGTATGGGCGGTTATTGATTAACGGTAAAATTCAACAATTAGGTTTGTGTTCACATCAAACGGAATTTGATCAGGCGTTGGTTGCGTAACAACGGTGCATGTCAATTCAGATGGATTCATGCTGAGCCAATCGGAAACGATATGGCCTGCGAGTGTTTCCATATTTGTGCGAGCAAGGTCGTGAATCTTTGGTTTCAAAGAGATAACGTCGTTTGCAGAAACTGCGAAACTTGGTCGGTCAACTTTTTTGCCATTTACAAGAACATGACCATGTACAACCATTTGGCGTGCTGCCCAGATTGTGCGGACGAACCCTGCGCGACGAAGTACGTTGTCAAGTCGTTGCTCTAAAAGTTGGAGCAGTACTTCACCGGTGTTACCGCGAAGTCGACTTGCTTGTGCAATGTAACGACGGAATTGTTTTTCAAGAATGTTGTAGTGGTAACGTAACTTCTGTTTTTCTACAAGTCGAACACCATAATCTTTAAGACGACGACCGCGAAAGCCGTGTGGCCCTGGAGGAGTAAGTTGGCGCTTAGCAGTATGCTTTGGGATATCCGCAATTGGAACACCGACGCGACGAGAGAGTTTGACTTTTGGTCCAAGATAACGAGCCATACAAATTACCGATTCTGAAAAACGTCACCCAGAGCAGCGATCGACCATCGATTGCAAACCCTAAAGTGGGTGGGGAACGGCGAATTAGACCATAAAAACACTGATTTCGCAACCCATATGGAGGTAGTTCGTGGCATTTCTCTTGTACGTCCGATAATCTGCGGGCGGGATTCTACTGTGGTGTTTATAAAGGTCCCGGTGATGTGGTGCCAGTGGACTAATACATACGAAACTCTTTCTCTCCCTTGCAATTA
>DTSO01000027.1 GCA_012965315.1 Phycisphaerales bacterium
CAACAAGGTATTGTTGTTTGCCATTTGGTACATTCGGTGGATACCAGTTGTTGTTTCCTCGCTAACGCCGTTAATTTCAACTGCGTATTGTTCCCAAAACTTCGCATTGCAAGCTTGTACATCGGCGAGCAAGTCGAGAATAATTCTTTCGTCATCGCTGCCTGCAGTGTCACTGCATGGCACAGTTCCTGATTTGTTAAATTCAACACCCTTATGAATGACGAGCGTTGCATCACCGCCATCGTCAAGAATGAGGTTCGGAGTTTTTCCTTCACCCCAATGCAGCGCTTGGAAAGTGCACCACCAATATTCTTCGAGGGTTTCGCCTTTCCACGCAAATACTGGAATACCTTGTGGGTTATCAAAAGTACCGTTTGGTCCAACAGCAACAGCAGCAGCAGCATGGTTTTGAGTTGAGAAAATATTACAACTTGCCCAACGAACCTCAGCGCCAAGGGCGACGAGTGTCTCAATTAGGACTGCAGTTTGAATTGTCATATGCAATGAACCAGTAATTCGTGCGCCGGTTAATGGTTTTGATTCGCCATACTGCTGGCGAAGTGCCATTAATCCAGGCATTTCATATTCAGCAATTTCGATTTCTTTGCGACCAAAGGCGACAGTTTCTGCTGAAAGATCAGCAACTTTGAAGTCGCACGGAGCGAAAAGGTCTAGGTTTGTGTTGAGAAATGTTGACATGGTTGGGGCTTCTGTGGACACTGTGCCGTCTCCTGTATTGGCGGTTTTGCGAATTGATTCATCCATATATCCGGATTGTCGGATAAAAGTCGTATTGTAGCGGAGAATGCTTTTTTGGAGTGCGAAATCCTCTAATTTTAGGTATCATAGAGTGCTTCAAACGCACTTTTACTTAAGGAAAGACCAGTGGCTGACACATTCTCTTGCAAAATCGTAACCCCCACCCAAGAATGCTTCGATGGCGAAGCAACATATGTTTCATTTCCTTCATGGGATGGGCAATATGGCATGATGAAGGGGCTCGCTCCACTTCTATCAACGCTCGCCCCAGGCACACTTCGAATTGACACAGCAGATGGTTCAAACTTGTACCTCATCGAAGGCGGATTCGCTCACGTTGATGGCAACGGATTATCACTTGTAACTGAAGGCGCAATTCCTGTAGATGAATTAAATCTTGAAGAAGCAAAAGCAGAACTGGCTGAGGCAAATGCTCGTGTGACTTCAGGCGGCAAAGATCAAGTTGCAGTTGAACGTGCACAAAAAATCGCAACCGCAAAAGTAGCTCTTGCTAGTAAGTCATGACCACGCACGAGAGTTTGGAAAATTCCAAAACTTCCGAAACGCCCTGTGCAACGTTACCTCTTGAACAACGCATTGAAGCGTTGCTATTTGCTAGTGAGAGATCGCTTTCAGAAACAAAAATTAAAACAGTACTCGGTTATGAAGATGAAGATGCAACAAAGAAAATCAAGGAAGCAATTGATGCATTAAACAGTTCATATGATTCTAATTCGAGGGCATTTAAAATTGAACGAATCGCTGGTGGTTTCCGAGTAATGACTCGCGAGGAACTTGCTCCGCTTGTTTCTCGATTGCATGCTGAACGCCAACAGCAAAAACTATCTCAAGCAGCACTTGAAACACTCTCTATTCTTGCATATAGACAACCAGTAATGCGTGCAGAAATTGAAGTAATCCGTGGCGTCGCTTGCGGGGAAGTACTACGTGGATTGATGGATCGTCGTCTCGTAAAAATTGTTGGTCGCGCTGAAGAACTAGGAAGACCGATGCTTTACGGTACGACCAAAGAATTTCTCAATATATTTGGCCTTGCAAATTTAAAAGATTTGCCAGATGTGCAAGGGCTTGTGCGAGAGCCATCTTGGAAACCAGCCAAGCAGGTTGAAGAAACCGAAAGTAACGACGAATCCCCCGAATCCCCTGAAGTGGCTGAACAAACCGCTGAATAAAGTCCAATACTAGCGTACTATTTGGGGGATGCAAAAGCACACAAAATCAATACACCCAACAATAGTTTTTGTTGTGTTACTTTTGTTAGTCGCGCCTTCTGCATTTTTTCAAGGTAAAAATTTACCGATGTGGCTTTTTGGAGCAATGGTTGTAACGATGGTTATGACTTTTGTTTGGACTAAAATTGTACTGAGGGGGATTTCTGTACGACGCATTATTCTCGAGCCAGCGAAAGTTGGCGAGCCCTATGTTGTTCGGTACGAAGTTAAAAATATATCAAGGTGGATCGCTGGTTTTAGTTTGTGGATTGAGGAACAACAAACGAAAGATTCAACTTGGCAGAAACACTTTAGAAAGGCGCGAGGTTGGATAATGGAAGTTGGTGCAGGTGAAACTGTCCATGGAGAGGCAATCTTCTGGCCGACAAGCAGGGGTGAAGCGACTTTTCAATTCGTCCGAATAACGACAAGTTTCCCATTTGGAATGGTGCGGTCTTCAAAACTAATTCGCCAAGATGTCGTTGTGCTAGTTAAACCAGAAGTGAAGGTACTACGACCTTCTGTTTTAAATGCAATAGTTTCAAGTGGCCCTCTCGGGCAACGAAGTAATCGACGAGGTCGAGGTGGTGATGACTTTTTCGGGTTGCGTGAACTAGTAGGTGGCGACCGTTTGGGCGATATTGCTTGGAAAGCATCCGCCAGACGTGGCGAATTAGTGTGTATTCAGCGATCTAAACCAGCATTGCCTAGAGTTCGAATTGTTCTCGATTTGACAACACCCACTTCAGCGCTGAATTGGGAAAGTGACTTAAGAAAACTAGAAGAAGATGCGATTTCATTATGCGCATCTTTAGTGGTTGAAGCAGTTCGGCAAGAGCAAGAGGTTGCCTTATCAGTTCTAGGCTTTTCGATTCAAGGTGTAGATAGTTTCCACAGCAGCCAAAGGCATGTGAGTCGTTTGTTGTCTTCTTTAGCGAGAATACAATTAGACAATACACGCGAGCCAATTCAATTGCGAGCGCTTGCAAGTATGAAACAATCTGGACTAGTTGTTATCCGACCAGACCGATCTGAACCAATTCGTTCTATTAAAGATGCGTGGTATTTTACAGCCTCGCAATTTAAGGAATTGCAACGTAGTGCAGAGAGGAGTGTGTCGGCATGAAGTTGCTGCATTCCTATAGTGCGTTGCGTTTCGCTCTTGTACTCATTGCAATACTTGCACAGTGTGTTGCTCTTTCCAATTTTCCATTGCTTGTAATTGCGGGCACTCTATCTGCATTGAGTTGGTATGTAACAGAAGGTCCAAGAGGCAAATCTATTCCTCCATGGGTTGCTCGTCTACTTGTTCTTGTCGCTCTTCTATATGCGATGCTTGATGCAATCGGACCGGTAGAGAGACTCCCACTTGTACTTGGACAGTTCGTAGTTTGGTTGACGGTAATAAAGTTATACGGAAAGCGAACTGTTGAAAACGAAGCACAACTTTTATTGCTTGGCTTATTACTTATGACTGTTGGTGCGTTGTACGCGACAGATTTTTTATTCGGAGCAATGCTCGTGATTTGGTCTGGGTTTGCTGCATGGGTTTTGTTGTTATATCAATTACATCACGGTATGGAAAAAATGCGCGAAGAACGGTTTTTGGCTGTACCGGCTGGGCATCCAACACCTTGGACTAGACCTGTTACAGGATTACAAGTTCGTAAAGCATTTCGGTCAATGGCCTCGCTATTTTTAGTGGTTGGCTTGCTCGGTTCATTTTTGTTTTTTGTTTTTACTCCAAGAGAAAAATTCGATGTCATTCATTCATTTTCAGCAACATCAGAAAATGCACTTGAGCGTATGCCTTTAAGTCCAGGCGTTGACGAGTCGGAAAGTAATCGTCAGGTCATGACAATTTATCTCGAGGATATGTCAGGCAATTCTGTGCGAATGCCAAAGGGTTTACGATTGCGTGGATCTGTGCTTGATGCGTATAAGGGTCGCGGTGTTTGGGCTTCTGGATCTCACCTTAAGTCAACGGTAGAAACGGTAGAAGGCGAATTTGCACCCTTAACAATGGTGGGCGATGGAAGTGCCAACTTAGTAATGACTGTAGTATTTCAATACCCTTCATCGCAAATATATGCTTTGTATAGGCCAGTTGGAATAGAAACAACTCCTCCTTCGCGCTTAACGCAAAATCTAGCGAATACGACGATTAAACTCGCGCTCGGAGCAGAGCCATTGCAGCGATACCAACTTGCAGTTGATTTCACTGCAACAATTTCTTCACCGTTATCCAATCGAAGGTACAGATATTACAACGAACAAGTGCATGCTTTGGCACTTTCGTTGTTGCAGAAGAACGCAATTGAATTTAACGATGGTGCAATCACCCCGGATGAAAGTGAACGGATAGCAAAAGTATTTGAGAATTATTTACGATCTCGAGAGTTCACGTATTCGCTGGATGCAACTTTTTTTACGCCTAAAGAACGAATCGAAATGGAATTGGATAACGATCCAATTGCTTCTTTTATTTTAAATCACAAGCGAGGACATTGTGAATATTTTGCTGCAGCAATGGCAGCAATGTGCGACACCGTGGACCTTCCCGCGCGAGTCGTGACGGGGTACTACGTTGATCGTTGGGATGAAGTAAGTAACTCATATATTGTTTTTCAACGAGATGCTCACGCGTGGGTTGAAGTTGAAGTAGAGCCGATGGCATGGGTTGCGTATGACCCAACACCTTCTTCGCAGGATGCTCCAACATGGCAGCAAGAAATGACTTTCATGCAGAGAGTTCGTTTTGAATGGCAACAGTGGGAGCTAGCATGGCAATCAAGCGTGATAAGTTACGATTCATTAGCACAAAAGAAATTGAT
>DTSO01000028.1 GCA_012965315.1 Phycisphaerales bacterium
CAAGGAACATGGATTCAAAGTAGGGCTACTTGGCGCAAACATGTCACAATTTAATTGACCCGCCCTGCTCCAATTGAATCCAGTGTTTCAAACTAGCAGCGCTCAGGCCAAACTGATTGAGATTTGGAACACCGTCGATGGGTTCGCCTACGATCCCGACAAGGCTTGGCAGAAGGCGGCGCAGATAGAAACGCTCTCAGAGCATAGCTTTAACCACCTCGTCTCGGTCCTTCGTTGGACGCTTCAAGCAATTAAGTCAGGCTCGATATCTCACGGACTGACCACCGAAATAAACTGAAGTTGTCGCTACCTTTGTTAAGGTGATTGAATAGAGTTTTACATAACAGGGCGGGTCAATTAAATTGTGACATGTTTGCGCCAAGTAGCCCTACTTTGAATCCATGTTCCTTGAGATACATTGTTGCACGTTGGCTAATAGCGAGCAAAATCAAAAGGTTGAGGCATGGAACAAGTAAGAAAATACCAAGAACGATGCCAAGAATGATGCTGTTGTACACATTGGCAGTGAGGAGAATGCCATTCAGGAGTGCGTAGATACTTACAACGTAATATGCAACTGATGTCCAGTGCGTGTAACCTGCACCGACCCAAGCATTGTTGTTGAAGATAATCGCAGCGATGGCTATGAGTACAAGAAGGAATATAGCAATACAAATCTGACGCTGGTTTTGTGCGATTCGTTTTAGTCGAACAGGATCGAGGGTTGTTTTTGTCATAATGCGATTCTAGAGCAAATGGGGACCGTGCGAGTAAGAGTTTTACATTTCACTTCGACGGGACTCTTAAGGCAACTTTCTTTCTGCTTCTCGGCCAATGACATCCATTTTGTGTTTTGCAATTTGCCGGTCTGTCCATACCTTACTCGCTACCCAAAGAGGATCAACCATTTCGCTTTCCCACACATCGTATAACGCGAGTAATTGTGTAACTTTCTCGGTTTGCTCTTCAGCGAGGTTTTTTGTCTCACTGATGTCTTCTTTTAAGTTAAACAGCAGAGGGGGTTGATCATCAACACAAATAAGTTTCCAATCGCCTTGTCGAACTGCTCCAGCAGGACCACGTCGCCAACACAAGACATCGTGTGGTGCTTCTTTGTTTTTACGAGTAATAAAAGGCAACAAATCTATGCCGTCCAAATCACGCATGCTTTCATCGGTATCTCCAGCGAGTGTCAATGTTGTTGCGGCAATATCGAGTGAACTGATTGGATTGTCATAGCGACTTGGTTCAAGGTTGTCAGTCCAACGAATGACATATGGCACGCGAATACCACCTTCCCATTTGGAGCCTTTCATCCCTCTGAGCACGCCGTTGTTTGAGGCATTGATTGTTGCGCCACCATTGTCATTTAGAAAAAAGACTATGGTGTCTTTGTCAAGACCCTGCGTTTTCAATGTGTCCAATATCGAGCCCACAGCGATATCAAGTGACAGTGTCATACCCGCTAATTTTTGACGACGCTGGTTTTCGATATCTGGAAATTCTTCAAGTAATTCAGTTGGTGCCTGCATTGGGGTATGGACCGCGTTGAACGCAACATATAAAAAGAAAGGCGATTCAGTATGGCTTTTTATAAATGCATTTGCTTCTTCCGCCATCCAATCAGTTAAATATCGGTTGTCATCTTCCGGAACGATTTCTCTGTTGTGCATCAGGGATTGTTGATCGATTGTATCTTTCTTCGCTTTTGAAAAATAGGTACGCGAACCAGCAAGGAACCCATGAAACTCATCAAACCCACGCGAGAGGGGATGTTGTTCTTCATTGCCACCCAAGTGCCACTTTCCAATTGCACATGATGTGTACCCAAGTTCGCCAAGTCGATCTGCCAGAGTTCGTTCAGAGAGAGGAAGTCCAACATCCTTTCCACGCAAATTTGCTTCGTGCCCAAATCGTTGTTGGTATCGGCCGGTTAGTAATCCCGCACGTGAGGGGCTGCAGACTGAAGCAGTGACATAACCTTGCGTGCAAATTATACCTTCGCTTGCAAGTTGATCAATTCGTGGAGTTTTTAAATCGTCAGTACCGGTAAAACCAAAATCCATATAACCCGCATCATCTGCAAAGAGGATGACAATGTTTGGTTGTGCTTGGCAAACAGAACACAGGAAGGCGATAAGAATACTCGTTACTGCATTTTCGATTCGCATCATTCGATATATAGTAATCAAACATACCACCGCATGCACTTAGTGCGATTTATCAAATAGTTTTACATAACACAGTTCGCATTTACGGTGCGATAGGTTTATGATGCATGTATGTCAGCAATTGTGATACTTGGACACTCGGGCTCAGGTAAGACAACCGTCGGTGAATGGGTTGCGAAGTACCTTGATATGCCATGTTATTAGTCGCATTAACGCTCGCTGCAACAACTCAAATGCAACAAAATTGGAACGACGTTCCAAACCAGCATTGGATTGGTAAAGATTGGCATGCAAATCGATTGCAGGATTGGCAGGTGAAGGATAAAAAAGTCCTTTGCACTGAAGTCAATGCACGGTTACCCATGCGAACGTTGCACTTTCTTACTGCAACAACTGAAGGCGACTTTACGGCCACTGTCACGACATCGGCGATCACACAAGAAAGTGAACCAACTCAAAACACGTGGTCTGGTTTTTTACTTGGAGTAGGAAGCAACGATATTGACTATCGACTTTCTGCATTAGTGCATCATGTGCCTGCAAAAGATGGCGGACTAATCGCTGGGGTAGATCATGAGGGCATGGTCTTTCTTCGGCGCAATGACATTCCAGTTGGTGGGAATTCGTTATGGTCAATCAATACAAAAATCAAACCAGATGATTTGCCACTTGTTAGGCCTACGTCTACGATTCGAATGCATGTTCCAGCACAATGTCATGGTGCCGTGATTTTAAGCGCTCAACAGAAGGGCGATCAACTAATCCTTACTGCGGCTCATCCAAAAACCAACGATGTATTGAGTCGATCAACATATGAGATAGCTGACCTTGATACCAACGGCGGTATTGCTCTTGTATCTCATCATGGAGAAGAAGGCTATTGGTTTGATGATTTTTCACTTGCTGGAATTGGCGTAACGACACACAGCGACCGTGTTTTTGGACCCGTTCTTTGTTCTTTATATACAGTAAGTGAAAACGTACTCAACTTGACAGCGCAGTTCCCACCCCTTGAGGGCTCCCGAAATGCAATGTTACGTATTGGTAATCAAGAATTGATTGTTCCAATTGATACAGACAGTTGGTCAGCGTCATTCCGTATTACAGAGTGGGATGTATCAAAAGATATGTCCTATGCATTGTTTCTTGAAGGAGATCAAACACCCTACGAAGGCCTCATTCGAAAAGAACCCTCCGCTAAAAAGCCGATTAAGGTCGCGGCGCTGACCTGCCACAAAACGTACACAGGAAATCTTCAATGGAATGAAAATGGTTTATGGTTTCCCCAAGCAGACATTGTTGCTGCAGTGAATTCGAAGAACCCTGACCTGTTATATTTCAGTGGCGATCAAATCTACGAAGGTGATCTTACTCCAGCCCATCAAAAATCCGAAGAGGCATATCTCCTTGACTATCTTTATAAATGGACGCACTGGTGTTGGGCGTTTGGTGATTTGACTAGGAATCGACCGTGCATCACCATTCCAGATGATCACGATGTCTACCACGGTAATCTTTGGGGAGCTGGCGAACGTGATGCACAAAAAGTGGAAGGTTTAACTTTACAGGACAGTGGAGGCTACAGACATAATCCCCGGTTTGTCAATGCAGTGCATCGAACCCAAACGAGCCACCTTCCTGCTCCAGTTGATCCTACATTTGATGCGCAGGGCAACAGTGTCTACTTCACTAGGTTGCGCTATGGCGGCTTGGACATAGCAATACTTGGTGATCGGCAATTTAAAGAGTCTCCCGCAATTGCTTGCCCAGAAGGGGAGGTCTATAACGGGTGGTTTAAAGCTGAGGGCTTTGACCCAAAAACACAATCCGATAAAGAGGTACCGCTGCTTGGTTCTCGGCAGGAACAATTTTTAGAAGTATGGTCGACTAATTGGAAGGGTGACGATTGGATGAAGTTTGTCTTTTCGCAATCGCCATTTGTCTGCTTGCAAACATTGCCAGAGGGCACGTTCGGTGGAAATCAAGCAGGGCTTCAAGTTTTTCCAGTTGGTGAAAAAGCGCCTAACGATGTACCAGTTGCTGATGGCGACAGCAATGGGTGGCCACAATCTGGACGAAATAGGGCAGTGCGACTTTTAAAAAATGCAAATGCAATCCATGTGTGCGGCGACCAACATTTGGGTTCTGTTGTGCAATATGGTATTGAAGAACATGGCGATGGTACATTTGTTTTTTGCACACCAGCGATTGCAAACACGTGGCCAAGGCGATGGATGCCAAAAGGCAAACCAATTTTAGGAAACCACGAAGATGGTTTTGGAAATCTCATGACTGTCTTTGCCGTTTCAAACCCACATGTTTCAGGTCATGAACCTGCTGCATTGCACGATCGCGTCCCGGGATGGGGATTACTCGATTGCGATCCAGCAACAGAACGTGTGACGATGCATGCATGGCCACGTTGGGCAGAACCAAATGCATCTGCAAGTGATCAATACGACGGCTGGCCAATCTTTGTTGAGCAAGCGGGAAAACCTAAAGAGTAAATTGCACCTCGGATAAAATAGGCTACGGTGGTTAGTGGCAATTAATCAAATTGCGATAGATCGGCGCC
>DTSO01000029.1 GCA_012965315.1 Phycisphaerales bacterium
TATTGCCCATGTCTTCAGGTGAACCGCCTTCGCCGCCCATCATTCGCATCATGTGTTCTCGCATGTTGCCCATGTCTTCAGGTGAACCGCCTTCGCCGCCCATCATTCGCATCATGTGATCTCGCATATTGCCCATGTCTTCAGGTGAACCGCCTTCGCCACCCATCATTCGCATCATGTGTTCTCGCATGTTGCCCATGTCTTCAGGTGAACCGCCCTCGCCGCCCATCATTCGCATCATATGTCCACGCATATTTCCCATGTCATCAGGCAACCCATCAATCTCTTTGCCATTTACAATCATTTTTACTTGAATGTTTTTACCATCAATTTCAAACGCTTCCATCGCGCTCGCTTCATCGTCGCCAAAAGCCATAACGGAAATGGAGATTTCGCCATCAATGTTTTCAATATCAATGTCATCAAGAATTTCGCTTAAACCGATGACTTGTTCGTTACCATTAATCAATACTATAAATTCGCCGTCGTCTACATCAACATCAATTTCAGTAACTTGACTCTCAGTAGTTGAAGCGATTGCATTATCTACTTGCTTTGTTTTATTACATCCTGCCAATATGATTGAGGATGTAATTACGAGTGTGGATATAACCTGTTTCATGCCCATCTCCTATATTTGTGTGGGAATGCAGGATAACGAGTTATTTCAGCAATAATTGCACCTTAACTACGTAGTTTTAGAAAAGTCTATAGATACATGTTCTATCTGTGTTTCAGTTGCCCTTAACGTTGTAAAAACAAGACCATTGATTTCTAAAATTTCACCGGGTTCTGGAACGTGACCGAGATTAGCAAGAATAAATCCTGCAATAGTGTCGTATTCTTCGTCTTCTGGAAGTTGCAAACCCAGTTCATCATTGATGTCATCGATGTTATATCGTCCATCAATTTCTACAAGCGTATCTTTTACACGAACTAGTTCCGGCTCGACTGATTCCGCATCATCGTGTTCATCACGAATTTCGCCAACAATTTCTTCTAGCACATCTTCAATTGTAACTAATCCTGATGTTCCGCCATACTCATCAATAACGACCGCCATGTGCACTTCACTTTTTTGGAAATCTGCTAACAGTTCTTGCACCGGCTTTGTATCTGGAACAACAATTGGCTTTCGTAAAATATTTTTCAACGCAAAATCATTTGTTTCAGAACCTAAAAAACCGACCAAATCTTTTACGTAGAGAACACCAATAATTTGATCTAGGTTTTCTTCAAAGACTGGAATTCGTGAACGGCCAGATTCCAAAACAAACTTTCGAATTTCAAATAAATCGTTTGTTAACTCAATCCCTTCAATTTCTGTTCGTGGTGTCATAATTTCACCGACGTCCGTGTCACTCAAATCAACTACGTTTTCTAACATTTCAGCTGCTTCCGCTGGAATGCCGCCTTCGCGTTGAGAGTGTTCAATAGAACGCAACAGTTGTTCTTCTACTGAGTTTATACCATTTGCTTCTTTTAAATTTGCACCCGTTAATCTTCGGGCAATTTCGGAAACTCCATCTACCCACCACTTAATAAGCGGATGAATTAACGATGCAATTCGAATTAAAAACCAACTTCTAGTTATTGTGCCAACTGGAACAGCTTTTGCAATTGAACCGGCAATCACTGATGCAAACAACCAAATAGCCGCCCACCCAATTGCCGAACCAATTATGAATGCTGAAAGTGAAATTGGGCTTTCACCAAACAGCAAAACAAATCCAGCAACCGTACACATAAAACACATCATTTTTATAAATGTCACTGATTGAACTATTGATTCATATTGTTTTTCAATCCAAAATCCACGGTGGGGTGTTCCTCGAATTTCCAATTCATGGCGAACAACTAAAGGTGTTGACATTATCAATGCACGTTCAATCGCTGCGAGCCATGTACCAAAAAACAAAGCAAAAACTAATATAATCCAAATTGCGGGAATCATTTATCGCTACTCCAAACTGTTCCAATACCAATCGCGTTTAAAATTCTATCTTCTTCTGCATGCATTTTTTGGTGTGACTCTTCGTCGTGATCATCAAATCCACAGCAATGCAATATGCCATGCACAATGTAAAGCAACAATTCGTTTTCAAGAGTGTGCCCTCGATGTTTTGCTTCTCTCGTTGCAACATCTACACAAATGGCAATATCAGCGCGTATCGAATATGCTTCGCTTCCGTGATCAAAAGTTAACACGTCCGTTGTTCCATCTACACCTGAGTGCTTTTGATGCAACCTTGACATTTCAATATCGTCAACGACTAAAACCGAAACATCAGAATCATCCTTTTGCAAAAAACGTAACACTGCGCTTGCGCGTTCTTCCAACCATATTAAATGTTCAGTTGCATCACCTTGAACGGTGATGTTTGCCGGTGGAGGCTGGTCTAATTGTTCTTTTGACTCTTCCATTTCTATACGCAATATACAGGCAAAACAAACAAATACAAATCAGGAACTTGCAATTGGAGTTATTGGAACCATATGTGGCTTGCAGCGTGCTTCAAACTCACTTCTATACTTATTAATAATTGTCCTCATTGCCCAACTGTTGCCATCTGACAACCCACAGATAGTTGTTCCAGGCATGATGCCCATCGAATTAGACACTTCAATTACTTGATCTAAATCTTTCATTGATCCTTGACCAGATTCAATTCTGCAAAGTAATTGATAAATCCAATCAGTGCCTTCGCGACACGGTGTGCATTGACCACAAGATTCATTTTTAAAAAAACGTGCAATGTTACGAGCAACTGCAACCATATCCGTATCTTCATCAAAGATGGTTGGGCACGCAGTGCCTAAACCCATGACACTGTATTTACGACCAATGTCGAAATCCATTTCCGCGTCATATTGATCTGGCCCAAGAATTCCCATGCTTACACCGCCTGCAATTGCACCTTTAAATTTGCGACCATTTTTCATTCCACCTGCGAAATCTTCAACAAGTGAACGAAGTGTAATACCCAGTTCTGCTTCAAAAACATCTGGGTTATTTACATGACCTGCAACACCCATAAGTTTTACTCCGTAACTTGCGGGTCCACCAATTGACGATTCACAACCAAGTGATTTCCACCAATCTGTGCCACGATCAATAATAAGCGGAATCGCTGCAAGTGTTTCTACATTATTAATAATTGTTGGTCGGCCAAACAAACCACTTACTGCAGGAAACGGTGGTTTAATTCTTGGCCAACCACGCTTGCCTTCAATTGCTTCGAGCAACGCAGTTTCTTCGCCACATATATACGCTCCAGCCCCGCGCTGGAGTGTGCACTCGACTGCGAAACTACTTGCGCCACTCATCAATCCTTGCGAACCAAAAATACCATTTGCATACGCTTCATCAATTGCGCGTTGCATAATTTCCGCTTGCTCTACCCATTCGCCACGAATAAAGAAGTATGAAATATCGAGTTTGCATGCGTAACACGCAATTGCCATTCCTTCGATTACAGAATGAGGATCAAAATCAACTAAAAGCCGGTCTTTAAATGTACCGGGTTCTGCTTCGTCACAGTTAACACATAAATATCTTGGTTTACCGTCTGCTTCTGGTAGGAATGTCCACTTAACACCACATGGAAAACCCGCTCCACCTCGACCAAGAAGTTCTGCATCTTTAACAATGTTCACTACTTCTTCGGGTGGCAAGAGCAACGCTTTTTTTAATGCACCGTAACCACCTGCTGCAACATATTCATCGTACGAAAGAGTATGCCTTTCGGAACGGTTTGTCGAAATATTTCTATTTAGAAATCGTTCAGTCACTGTTTGCATCCTCATGTTTGATTTCTATTTCGTCAATAGTCGTTCGACGAAGTGTTACATTGCCTTCTGTTGTTTCTTCAACAGTTTTATTCACTTCGCGAGTATTTTTATTTCTTTTTACGGCGTGAACAATATGACCGACAAATTCTCCTAGACAGCGCATCAAATGTTTTTTGTTTTCAGTTGCCATCATGCTTCTTCACTCAATCGATCTACTAGTTCATCAACCATTGAAATGGATAAATTGTTGTATTGTTTTCCATTTACAAGTGCGCAGGGTGCATTGTCACATGCGCCAATACACTCCATGCCCAACAAAGTAAACTTGCCATCGGCTGTAGTTTCGTGGACATCGACACCAAGTCGGTTTTTAAGATGGTCAATGAGCGCTTGATGTCCACAAACTTCGCAAGCAATCGACTGACAAATGCCAACAACATATTTACCGAGCGGTTCACTTGAGTAATCTTCGTAAAACGAAACTACATCAGCAACTTGTGCTGGCGTGATGCCAATAACTTTTGCAATTTCGACCATTGCCTCCCAAGGGATATAACCGTATTCATGTTGCACTTCATGCAAGGTTGTCATTAAAGCACCTTGCCCAGTTGCATACCGAGGCATAATATCTTTGGTAATTTTATCCATCAAAACTGGTGTTAAGTATGGAACATCACGCTTCTGAAGTTTTATATTCGCTGATTGTTTTGCTATCCAAGCCATTGTTATTCCTTAACGATCTAACTCTGCC
>DTSO01000030.1:0-994 GCA_012965315.1 Phycisphaerales bacterium
TTGCTACGCATTTGATTGCATGTATTCGCGAATCAGGCAGCGTCATTGGCGGATATCAACCCGAGACTGATTCACTTACCACGCCACTGGCAACACCATTTATTCAACTAATGGTAGCTGCGGCGTTAGAAGAATATGCAGAACTTGCTCAAATCGAAGAAAGAGACATTTCGAGAAAAAAAGTGTCTTTAATAATGGGTGATGTTGAGAAAAAATTCTATGACAATGACAACATCCCAACAACAATTGCTAGCGCAGTTGTCATCGCAGTTTCATTAAGCCAAGCACCTTGGAGTGAAGAGATTCAACAGTTCATTACCGCTTGTGACAAAACAACAATTACAGTTGCTCGCGACATAGTTAACTCAAACGCGGAGATTGAAAAACCACACTCGTTAGCGATGATTGCACTCGCTATTAGTAAGATTGCTGTTCAAACCCAGAATAAAAACTTACAAGTACTTGCAGAAAAAACCTGTTTGCATTGCATTAATTCTGTCCCGCTTCAATCAAAAGTTTCCATTATCCCTTGGATAACAGAAGCGGTTCTTCTTTTAAATATAAACGGCAGCACACTTCCGGTTGCACCTCTTGATGAACTCGTCGACCTTGCCTTGTCGTCACAAATACGTAACAAAACAAATAGCGATCTCTTGGGTGGATTTTTATTAAAAAATGAAGTTGATCTTGAAGTAGACGCTCGTGGTATACGCATGTTGCCGATGCTTGTGCAAATGTGCAACGTTAAGGGGCAAAACAGAATAATTCTGCAACAGTCTGCTCTTGCAACTACACGATTTATTGCACAACTAACAACAACTAAAGAACGTGCAAATCGTTTTCAAAACCCCGCATTGTCAATCGGTGGAGTCCGAGCATCTTTGTGGGATGCTTCGATGCCTACAGAAGCTACAGCCATGGCGTTAATTGGGGTAACCCGACTAATTAATGCTAGTACTACTCGTGGCACTGAACATTGATGCGTATACTTAGC
>DTSO01000030.1:1004-4417 GCA_012965315.1 Phycisphaerales bacterium
GGATGCTGTTTATTACTACTTTAGCAATCTCTGCGATATGCACGGTAAATCCAAACGCGCAAAACCTAGGCGCACTCATTTACAACGACATCTCTATCAGTGTTGAAGACGAACTCGCTTCGGATGTTTTGCTTGCACTTAAAGAAGACCTCGGATTATTGATGAAGGTGTATTGGGAAACCGATGACACCGACGGCTGTGATACAACAAAAACTATTTCGTTAACACTCCGCAATCAACCAGCCGTTGTTGTTTTAGAACGTATTGCAAATCAAATTGGAAAAGAAGAAGATAGAGCAACATGGCAATTACGTGATGGAGTTGTCGAGGTTGGTTTAAAAAGCGTTCTTTCAAAGAAGAGTTCACAGCGGCTTGTTACGTATCCAATTATGGACTTGCTTTTTGTAGTAGGCGATTTTAGTTTTTTAGACCAAAACAATAATCAAAAGACTCAGCCGACCGATGATGAAAAACAGATACGGATAGATGAACTGATTGAAAAAATCACGTTACTTGTCGAAACTGAAATGTGGGAACAAAACGGTGGTACATGCACAATCACAAATTATCGAGAAACGCTACTTATCCGAGCGCCAGATTTTGTTCACAGACAAATTGGTGGCTATGCATTCATGCCCTTGAAACCAACGGATGTAAAAGAACGCCAAGTTCGCTACGGTGATGGTCGCACATCGGTTCGACGAAATTAATCTCGCTCTGGATTTTCAATCCAATACGTAAGCCACGCGTTATCCCATTCAATTTTTGCCTTGCGGTGAGACATCTTTGAAAGACCGTGCCCAGTGCCAGGATAGATGACGAGTTGTGTTGGAACATCTAAGTAATCGTGCAAAGCTCTAAACAACGCCTTTGATTGCTCCGCGGGTACTCTTGCATCTCCGGCTCCAACATGAATTATCGTAGGAGTTGAAATAGTGTCCGCCTCGAAAAGTGGCGACATCCGTTGCAGTTCGTCTGGCACCTCCCACGGTAGTCCCTCTGCATAATTTACGACGTGCCCTGGAGTATCTTCAATTGACCATTGCATAGTTTGTTCGAAAACACCTGCACCACTGCTTGCTGCTTTGAAGCGGTCCGTTTCTACGATGAGGCAATTTGTTAAATAACCGCCGTTACTCCAACCACCAACTGCAAGTTTTTCAGGATCTGCAACGCCTCGTTCAACCATCGCATCCACACCTGCAAGAATATCTTCCACTTCAATATCGTTTTCTCTACCAACCAGGTCTGTAATAAACGTATCACCGTACCCAGTTGAACCACGATAATTTGGGCTAAGTATTGCCCAGCCATCAGAAGAAAGTAGGCCCCGTCCATACATCGAAAATTCAAGTGCGACGGTAACTGATGAAGTTGGTCCTCCGTGCAAGTGAACATACATTGGTAAGGGTGGGTCTTCACCAAGTACATAGCCGTTTGGCAACTCTAGCACGCCCTCTATCGTTGTTCCGTCAATTGCTTTCCATTGCACGGTTTGAATAGTTGGCAGTTTCCAATTTGAAATATGGCTGTTTGGGTTCGCCAGAATTTCAACAAAATTTGCATCTGAAGAAGTTTTGACTACGGTAGTTAACATAATTTGAGAACCAACGAGCGCCACAATTTCATTCGTGTTTTTTGAAATGCTAAAATCCCAACAAATCAAACTGTTTTTAATAATCTCTTTCGTTTTACCCTGCTTGTTATTGCCGACACTTTCAATTTGTAAAAGTGGCCTCGTTGTTTTTTGTTCTGCGATATAAAGTAAATCATAAGAATTTGGAACCCACACCGGAGAAGTTCCAAGCGTACCATTATTCACTCGATTTACTTTTTGTATTGTTACTTCTTTTTCAAAAAATGTTGCAACATACATGTTCCTAGGAAAGCCATCAAAGTCAACTGAAAAAGCTAAACGAGTTCCATCAGATGCCCACTTGGGAGATTCAACCCACCCATACGGAGACGGAGCTTCAGCGCGCCAAAGAGTATCGTTTAACAATATTGTTTCTTTACCGACAACATCATATATTCCAAGTGTTGACCACCCTTCATTTGTGATTAAACGTGTATCTGGTGTTGTGATGAGTGCAATCTTAGTTTCATCTGGCGACGGGGAAAAATATTGAATGACTTTATCTTCGTTCCAAATTGATACTGTTTTCCACGTAGATAAATCTAACTTCCATAATTCTGAATAATCAACAAGACCAAATGCATATTCAACTTCGTCATGTTTTTTACGCAGTGTTTTCCACGCGTCATCAATTTGGGTTTCTTCACTTGTAAGGTAATACAAACTTTTACCGTCTTGGCTTAACTTCCAATCTCCACTTCCGTCCGCTAGACGAGTTACGGCCATTAATTGTGTGCCATCAGGTTTTATTCGCCAAACTTGTTTTTTCCCGTTTCTTGGAAGTTCATCGCCTTCGCTTCCTCTCTTTGAAGAGAAATACAACCACGAATCGTCTGCTCCCCATTGGATTGAACCATCGCTCGCTTTATCAAACGTCAAACGAAGTGGTTCTCCACTTGGAGAATTAGTTTCAATAATCCAAATGTCCGTGTTTCGTTTATCCAGTTCTTCATCCCACCTTCCTTCTGTCCACGCGGTGTACTTACCGCTTGGTGAAATTGCACAACTGGATAGATAAGATAATGAGAAGTACTCTTCAGTTGAAATCGTTTGAACTTGATCTGTTACTTGAAAAGATAAAACTAAAAGTGCGATTGTAATCATCTCTAATCCTATAATTAATTTAATCGTGGCGTAATGCTACGATTGGGTCTTGCTTGCTCGCAATGATTGCTGGATAAATACCGAAGACAAGTCCCGTTCCAACAGCCACAAAAAACGAAGCAATAATTGACCAACCGGTGATTCGTGTTTCTAGCCCTACACCAACATCTCCAATAGTACTAAACATCGAAAAACTCAAAATCCATGGGAGGAATGATTCCAAACCTATTGAAACACCAATACCAAGGGCAATTCCAAGCAACCCACCAACACAACTTAAACTTCCTGTTTCAATTAAGAATTGAATAGCAATATCGCTACGCGTTGCGCCAACAGCACGGCGAATGCCAATCTCTCGTGTTCGCTCTACAACTGATGCAAGCATAATATTCATGATGCCAATTCCGCCAACAAGCAAACTGATGGCAGCAATAGCGGTTAATAAAATATTCATTGTTGCTGTTGTTCTTCGAACATTTTCAAGTAATTCCCACGGAACAATAATTTCAACGTCTTGCATTTTAGGGTGACCCACCTTCATAACATTACGAATGTGGTCAGCCATCGGAACTACAGCATCCGTTGAAGGTGCTGTTATATAAATCTCTGAAATTTCAACCTCTTCGCCACTAAATGAACCCGCTTGGCGACGCACGACAATGTCGCCGAATTC
>DTSO01000030.1:4427-8607 GCA_012965315.1 Phycisphaerales bacterium
TTTGCAGTTGTAAGCGGAATATGCACATCTTTATTTAGGTCTCGACCAACAAGAGCGGAGCCAGTTCCTCCAGCAAGACCAATTGGTTCAAGCACTCCGATGATAGTCACAACTCTTGTATCGATTCTTAAATTTTGCCCCACCGGGTCCGAAAGCGGGAAAAATAAATTTTCAATTTCAGAACCAATAACAGCGACCGGTGCCCTCCGATCTAAATCTTCTTGAACCAAGTACCGACCACCTGGTTTCACGCGTAAGTTTGCAGATGTTTTTAATTCTGGAATTGTTCCAAAAGTTTGGCTTGTCGTTCGTGATGCACCTCTAGAAATTTCAGAGCCCACGGTCTTCAAAGGAATAATTGCATTTGCAGGAATAAATGATTCTAGTCTTTTCAAATCTTGTGCAGTCATTCCAAAATTAGCTACAAAAGATCTTCGCTGTGAGCCAACTTGCTGGGATTCTGGGGGCCGCTGTGAACGAACAATTATATTTGTTGCACCAAGTGATTGAATAGCACGAAGTGCACTTTGTTTGTTGCCTTCGCCAATTGAAACCATCACAATTACCGATGCGACACCAAGGATAATCCCTAGACTCGTAAGAATTGAACGAAGTGCATGCAATCGCAAACTTTTCATTCCAAGTAAAATTGTTTCTAACGATACATTCATTCTGACATCAACGCCTCGGGTGCTTCGGAAGCAAAAACTTCTGGAATGTCAACATAAAATGAAGAGCCCTTTCCATGCATGGAAGTTACACCCAATTTAGCGTGGAGTAACTCAGAAAGTTCTCTGCAAATTGCTAAACCTAACCCCGTACCCGAGTGCTCTTTCGTGTGCGTTGCATCAACTTGTCTAAATTTTTCAAACACCATTTCTAACATATCCTCTGGTATACCTGGTCCATCATCCTTCACCATTATACGGATTGCAGAAGAATCTCCATAGCTAGAAATCGTGCTCGCGGTGATGATAACTTTAGAATCTAAAGGCGAGAATTTAATAGCGTTTGACAAATAATTATATAGAATCTGTTGCAATTTCCCTGCATCCGTTTGAACAGGTGGTAAATCGTTTTGCAATTGCAACTCTAATTCTAAACCTTTTGTTTTTGATTGAGGACGCATAATACTAACGAGACCCTCGAGTAAATCAGAAATGCTTGTAGATTCTAAATTGACTTCCATTCTGCCCGACTCAATTTTTGCCATATCTAACAACTCATTTATCATGTCGAGAAGAGACCTGCCGCTTGTTAGGATATTACGTAAATAGCGAATACGTTTTTCTTGGTCTTTCTCTGTTTCGATTGACATCCCTTCAAGAAGTTCTGCAAAACCAATAATCGAGTTTAGCGGTGTACGCAATTCATGACTAACGTTTGCAATGAATGCATTTTTCAAGCGGCCAGACTCAAATAAGCCAACATTCACCTCTGCAAGTTCTTCAACTTTTAGGTCAAGTGATTCGTTCATCTTTTGAAGTCGATGTTGATCTTTTTCCATTCGGTCCAACATTTCGTTAAACGCAATAGATAATTCTTCAAATTCATCGCCAGTTGCTAGAGAAGAGCGCGCAGTAAGGTCGCCTTTTTGTACGCGCTCTGTAACTCTTCTTAGTTTCCGAACAGGAGAAAAAATCAATCGTTTAAAAATAAAGTAGTACACGAGTACGGATATTAAACTGCCAACAATTCCGGCAACAATAATTAGTGTTCGTGTATCGTTGAGTTGTGTCTTAGCGAAAGTGGATTTTCTTCGAATTACCAAAATTGCTTCCAGGGGATCGGAAACACTTGGCGCATTTACGCCGGACCCATAATCTGTAAACCCTTCTTTTCTTAAAGAGCCCATTTGAGATATTGTTATTGGTTTTGCAAATTGAAAATAGTTATGTTGGTCTCTGTCGTAATGATCATAAAATTCACTCAGCGACCCTTCATCTTTTTCAAATGCCTCGAGTGCTCGCTCGACGAATGTGTTGTCACTTCTATCAATTTCACTAATTCTTACAAGATGAATATTTACGTCATCATCATCAAAAACTTCTGCTTTTACTTCTGAATTAATCCAAACATATGCAAGTTGTCTTGCTACTTCAAGTTGGTAGTCTTGCAGCACAGATGAGGAACTCATCCACAACACCCCAAGAAGTGAAGTAATTATGATAACGTTTGCCGTGCCAAAAATAGCAAGGCACTTGTTTGCTAAGCTAACTCGCGAACCCATACCACCCAAGATAACGGGTTTATCAAGCAGTTGGTTTCGACCAGTCCCATTGTTTCGATTTATTAAGAACTGCAGAAGATTGCTTGGTGCATCTTCGGCAAATCGATGCAATAGGTTCGATTGCACCGTTCCAAACAGGCTCTTCCCTGTTCTCCAAACACATCCTGCATTTTTCCTCGGTCGGCTCGCCCTCTTTTGCCAAAACGAGTTCACAATATGCTACTGATAAGCAGTTGCCACAAATAATGCTACCTTGGTGACCTTCAACGCATGGAACATCATTTGCCCATGCAGTATTGCCACAAAAATCGCAAAGAATGTCTTCTGGCTGAACGTTATTGTCGTCAATTCCTGATCTATGCATCAATCTACCCTTACTAATGTTGTTGCGTGAAAAGGTCGCCCTTCTCGTTTATACTTTCGTTCAAAATTAGTGCCAACTAATTCTCCGGTTCCTGCGGATTCCGCAGGATTAAATTCTTTGCGCGTGAAAAGAGATGTATTTCGATTGAAATGCTCTTCGCACCATTCCCATAACTCATCGTGGTCCGTAACCACATGTACAACTGCACTCTTTTTCAAAATGCGATGAAACATTTCTAGTGTGCTGTCTTGAATAACACGGCGTTTATGGTGTCGAGTTTTTGGCCAGGGGTCACTGAAATACAAATGAATAATGTCAGCCACATTGTCTTCGCACCAAAATTTCATGAACTCTGTTGCGTCTCCGTGGATTACTTTTACATTTTGTATGTGATTCCTTCGAATTCGATCTGCAGCGTATCTGTAAAACTCTGAAGCCCACTCAAAACCAAGATAGTTTGGTTCTTCTCTTTTTTTCGATTCTTGTAATAAAAATGTGCCTTTGCCTGAACCAATTTCAATCTCAAATGGTTTTGATGGATTTTCAAACCAATTTCTTGGGTCAATGCGACCATCAATGCTTGGAGGAAGCGCCTGCATGTCGATGCCAATTTCACCTACGTCAAATGATTTTCCATGTGACAATCCGAAACTCATGCACTCGCTCCAGAGGCTGCCGCTGCATTTGCAGCATCCGCAGATTGTTGAGCAGCCGCACCGCCAGAGGAACCACCTCGAACAGATACTACACAAGCGATGCCTGTTCCGAAACCCTTTAATTCATTTTCCCAAACGACTGCACCAGTTGTTGGTTCAAGGCAATAGGTATATCCAGAAACCGAAACAACTAATCGGTCTCCATCAAGAATGACTGATGGATAACCACTCCCCTTAGGTGATTTCCACGACCAAATTTTTACGCCTGTGTATCTATTAAGTGCAATAACTTGTTTATTAAAACCAGTAAATACAATATCTTCTATTTTATTATTCTGCATCTGTTACCTCGGATATCCAATTACCCATCAAAACAAGAGTGTCATAATCAAACGTAATTTCAATCTGAGCATATTCAGCAATCGAACCGGTTGTTGATGGTTGAAATAGGTGATTTAATCCTTCAAGCTCGATAATTGTAATATCGTTTCCTGTACTGCTCTTTACTGCCTCAATAGCGGATAGGTTTTGGTTTGCATCCACTTGCAAATCTTTTGTTCCATTAAGTGCAAGAACTGGACAAGTTACTTGAGCGAGAGCGAGAGCCGGGTCGTAATACAAAAAGAAGCGCATCCAAGGCGAAGTCATTTGAGAAATGCCTTCTTCAATTGCTTGCTCAAACAACTCTTCTGAAACTTCTAGATGCTGTGCCAAAAACTGAACTGTAATTAGTTCAGTCATTTGCTCAATCAACTCTTCGTCGCTTGCGTTTGCTTGCATCAATTCATAGAAGGACATTGATGCATCTATTACCCTGTCAATGATTTCGCCGTCTGCACCAGACACATGCAATAACAATGCTTGCTGGACAGGCAGTAATTCAAAACCAGCAACACCAGGGCCAGCGAGCATGACAACAAAGGCAAGTTT
>DTSO01000030.1:8617-92509 GCA_012965315.1 Phycisphaerales bacterium
AATAACGCCTACTCTTCGTTCGTCAATCTCTGGATGAATCCGCGCAGCGTGCACCATCACGCTCGCATCAGTTGCAAAATCCTCAGAGGTATCTCCATTAATATCTTCAATGTTTTCCATTACCGACCCACCAATACCTCGGTCGTCATAGCGTAAGACTGCAATACCATTACGAGATAAATAATCTGCAATAACAAGAAATGGTTTGTGCCCCATCAATGATTCATCTCTATCTTGCATACCAGAGCCACTGATTAGAATTGCGCACGGGAATGGGCCTCGCCCCTCTGGAATTGTCAGCGTGCCTTGTAACACGTGACCCTCTGGATGTTGCGCTGTTACTTCATACTGAATGTATGGAAATGGCGCTTCTGGCAATTGTGGACGAACAATTTCTTTGTGCGTTGTAATTCGTTCAAACTCAATTTCAAACTCAAGCCCTTGAATCATTTTTCCAGTAAGCAACGTTAGTTCAGCATTTTCAAAAACAATAAATTGCAATTCTGCTTGAGGTAACTCTGCAGAAAGTGAACCATCTTTTTTATAGGTTGCATGCAACGGAATATCTTTTGCTCCTTGCATCGGAACTGTTAACAAAAGAAAGGTGCCAGCATCTGTTTCTGAAATACCAAGCGTCATTTCCATCGGTCCTATGCCAGGAATTTGTATTTCACCTGAGTACAATCTTGTTTCTTGTGCAGAAGCGGTGCCTATAACAAAGCAAAGCCAAAGTAAGACCTGGCTTATATTGTATTTTTTCATTTGTACTCTCCTAAAGATTAGGTGGTTGCAGAACCCGATGGAATTTCGACTCGCTTAGCGTCTAACCATAGGTCTTCTAAATCGTAATACGCTCGGCGTTGCGGTTCAAACAAATGCAAGACGACCGTAATAAAATCGACAACAATCCATGTTGCGCCTGTGTCAATGTTTTTTCTAAACGCGGGGAATTGAATTTCTTCACCTAAATCTGCAACCTCATCAGCAACTGATTTCATTTGCCGATCACTTGTTCCTGTTGCAATTAAAACAAAATCACAAACTTGACTCAATCCTGTCACGTCAAGGAGAAGAACGTCCTCGCAGTGACGGTCTCTGAGCAAGCGCCCCGCTTCCACAGCAAATGCTGCAGAATCGAGGCGTTTGGTTACTTCAGAGTTAGGTATTGTCATTTAGAGCCCAAGTGCACCTGCAACGACTGGTCCGAAGTTAACAACAAGACCAGCGAATACAACAGATACGATTGCAATCAACTTAATAAGTATGTTTAGTGCAGGACCAGATGTGTCTTTGAATGGGTCACCAACGGTATCGCCAACAACACTTGCTTTATGTGCATCTGAACCCTTGCCACCATGTTTGCCTGATTCAATGTACTTCTTAGCGTTGTCCCAAGCGCCGCCTGCGTTTGCCATGTAAATCGCAACAGCAAAACCAGATGTCAAGCCACCAACGAGTAGACCCATTACGCCGCCAACTCCGAGAAGAAGACCAACGATAATCGGAACTGAAATTGCGAGAATTGCTGGGAACACCATTTCTCTTTGAGCACTTGAAGTTGAGATGTCAACACATTCGCCATAGTCAGGGAATTGGTGACCATTCACTATGACCTTCTTTGGCCAATTCATTGGATCTTCAATTTCTGCGTCACTCATGCCATTTGCTTTAAATGCTTCCTTCATGATTCCAAACTGACGGCGGCATTCGTTCATCATTTGGTAAGCAGCACGGCCAACAGCGTTCATAGTGAGTGCACAGAAGACGAATGCAAGCATTACACCAAGGAAAATACCACCGAGAACTTTAGGGTTCATAATGGTTACATCATAGAACGAAAGAAGTTGTTTAATTTTTGCTTTGTGAGATGGAACGAGTGAGAATCCTATTCCGCCAACGGTAACTGCATGTGTGTTTTCAGTTTCACTCCAAGCGAAGTCCGCAGCTAGTGTTCCTTCTGCCCAATCAAGATTTTCAACTGCTACTTTCGTTTTGTTTGAAGCAATCATCAAACCTCCAAAAGTATCCCCGCCATTATTTACAACAAATTCGCCATTGCCAAGGTATGCAACAGTATTTTCTGCCTCAGCCACAAGTGCGATGTCTTGAGTAATTTTCTTGTCCAAACTTGTTTGAACAACTGAAACGTAAGCTGCGAGCAGCGCAAGTGCTGTCAATGCTGCTGACCCGATTGCAAAACCTTTGCCAGTTGCTGCTGTTGTATTACCAAGTGAATCAAGCATATCTGTTCGTTCACGAACGATCGGTGGTTGGCCAGTCATTTCAGCGTTACCGCCTGCGTTGTCTGCGATTGGGCCGTATGCATCTGTTGCAAGCGTAATACCAAGTGTACTAAGCATGCCAACTGCGGCGATGCCTACACCGTAAAGACCAAGTAGGAAATTTTCGTTACCGCCCGAGAAAGTAAATGCTGAAATAATCGCAACAACGATGACGATTAATGGCGCCCATGTTGAAATCATGCCTTCTGCGATACCAGCAATGATAACTGTTGCTGCACCCGTTTCTGTTTGTTTCGCAATTCGTTGCGTTGGTGCGTGTTCATACGATGTGTAATACTCAGTCGCGTACGCAATTAGAAGACCTGCAACCAAACCTGTAATGATGGAAGCCCAAGGACCCCACCAAACAAATCCTGCAATATCGGTGTCCCTAAACAAGAGGTAGAACAAGCCGCCGCAAAGAACTGCGATGAGGAATGATGCTACGTACACACCCTTGTGAAGACCTTTAAGCAATTCGCTAAAGGATGCGTTTTCTTTTGCGCGAACGACAAATACACCAACGAGTGAGCAGAAGATGCCAAGGCCTGCGAGCGCCATTGGAGCAACTGCAAGTTTGATTCCAAATTCTGTAGAATTAAATGCCATTGCAGCTGCGGCACCGAGTGCCATTGTTGCAAGGATTGATCCGTAATAACTTTCATAAAGGTCCGCACCCATGCCTGCTACGTCGCCAACATTGTCACCAACGTTGTCTGCGATAGTTGCGGGGTTTCGTGGGTCATCTTCAGGAATTCCTGCTTCAACTTTACCGACAAGGTCAGCGCCGACATCAGCTGCCTTCGTGTAAATACCACCACCAACACGAGCGAATAATGCTTGTGTTGATGCACCCATGCCGAACGTCAACATAATTGAAGTAATTTCAACCAGGCCACCTTCGCGTTCTGGAAGAACTTCGTTCCAAAGATAAAACCAAACGGAAACATCAAGAAGTGCAAAACCAACAACGATTAGACCCATTACTGCGCCTGCACGGAATGCAACTTTGAGACCTTCGTTAAGTGATTGTTTTACAGCCCATGTTGTTCGAGCAGATGCATTAGTTGCCATTTTCATGCCAAACCAACCACAAAGCCCGGAGAATAAACCAGCAATTGGAACACCAACTGCTGACCAGATTGGTTGGATTTCTGCATATCCAAGCAGTGCAAGGACTGCAACAAGAACAATGAAAACAACAAACACAACTTTGTATTGACGTTTTAGATAGGCCATTGCGCCAGCACGAACGTGCCCTGCAATCTCAATCATTTCTGGTTCGCCTTCACTATGCGCCATAACATTTCGGCTAAAGACGAATGCCATGATGAGTGCGACGATAGCACCAACCGGCGCTAGGTAAAACAGGTCGGGAAGCCCTGCTGGTGTTGTAGTTGCTAGCATGAGAATGTTCATTATTGTGTATCTCCAATGTGCAAATGGCTTTTTTCCATTTGTCTATTCTGCCTTGTGCGATGACTTTGCATCGCTTCATGATTAAGTAACATCACTGGTCGCATACTTGTGTCGCGACAAATCACCGATGTTTATAGTTGTAAATAAAATTAAGAACGTGATCGTTGTTGAGGGAAGTTCAGTTCACGATAACGACGTGATTCTGCTTTTCGACGTGCACGACGCTTACGTTCGGATGGTTTTTCGAAGTATTGACGCTTCTTTACATCCTTAATTAGGTTTTCTTTTTCACAAAGTTTTTTAAAACGACGGAGCATCTGCCCTGCTGATTCATTTTGTCTTGCTTTAATGCGAATTGCCATATGTGTAGTCACCTTTTCTGCTAAAAACAGTATTGAGCCACGTATTAGAACGCATTCGGGGCTTCATTGCAAGGGGCAATAGTAATATACCTAAACTCTTATACAACAAGGCATTACACATGTCGCCAGTAGTGATATCCTAACCATAATCATGGAATTACTTATTGACACTTGGAATGTACTTCACCAAACTGGCGTGTTGCCCGCTGATTCGGCTGGAATTGGCACGGCTGGACTGTGCAAAATGATCAAAAATAGCCGCTGGGGAAGAGAAAAAGTCTCATTAATTTGCGACGGCACCCCCTCAGACGCACATGAATTAGGCGTTCGGTACCAACTTGTTTTCACTGGTCCAATTAAAACTGCAGATGCAGAAATAATGGAACGGGTTGCGAATTCTTCTGCGCCAAGATCAATATTAGTCGTTACGAGTGACCGAGAAATTATTAAGTCAATCCGTAAACGCGGAGCACAACAAATTGGATCTGCGGTATTCTTGCAATCCCTCGTCGAAGACAGTCACCTTCCTACATCAAAAACAATTCGAAGACCATCTGGCTTATCTCCTAAATTAGCGCAAGAGTGGAAGGAACATTTTGGGATTGATGAAACGGTTCTTGAAGAATTACACAATACACCGATGCCAGAATTGCATCGCGATAAACTCCTTCCAAACAAAGAAGCGGTGCTAAAACCTGCTACGCCTTTGGCAAAACAAAAAACGAAACGAATCGTCCAATCAGACGAGCCGGTTTTACCTAAGGATTTACTTGAAGAAGCAAGGCGTTTACTTTGCGACTAACCTCCAACAGTTCTGATCCTAGAAACACCTCCACGACTTAACAGGCTGGGTGATAGTCGCTTCTCCAGTCCGTCTACTCAACAAAGAATGCTACGGTTGTAAGCGTTCCCAGGACCATTCGCCATCAACCATGGTGTACACAATACGATCGTGAAGTCGACCGTCTTGCCCTTGCCAAAGTTCAATGGTGTCGAGTGAAACACGGTACCCTCCCCAAAACTCAGGGCGTGGTACAGATTTTCCAACCCATTTTTCGGTTAGCGTTGCAACCTTTTCCATTAATATTGCGCGTGATTTAAGCGGCTGTGATTGTTTACTCGACCAAGCGCTAACTTGGCTCAATCTATCCCTCGTTGTGAAGTACGCGTCAGATTCATCGTCGCATAACCTTGTCGCTCGACCTTGAATACGAATTTGTCGTTGGGTAGTATCCCAATGAAATAACAACGAAACATTTGAGTTAGCTTCTATGTCATTCGATTTCTCGCTAATGTAATTTGTATAAAACACAGCACCAAGTTCGTCAAACCCTTTCAACAACACCATTCTTGAAGAAGGAATACCCGCACTGTTAACGGTCGAAAGTGCCATCGCAAGAGGGTTTGAAGTTGTAGCTGCCGTTTCTGCTTCTTGAAACCACCCCTCTAATGGGGCAATTGGTGATGTTGGAGGAAAATTAAAATTCATTTTTGGGAAATATCCTGACGATATATAGAGTACTTCACTTAGAATAAAAGTGTAGAAAAAGTTCGCCACTGAGTGGACTGCTTACGTGGTGTGGGTTCGAATAAAGGAGCCATGTTATGCACGAAAAGCGTAATTTTATACTAATACTCGTTTTGGGAGTTGTCCTAATCTGGACTGGATGGGCTTGGTTTTATGCTTCTGGGGACGGTTTCACATTTATGAGAAGCACATCAACTGCTTTACTCCTTGTAGTTACAGGTTTTCTCACCTATGGATTGACAATTGAAGATCATCTTCCAGACAAACTACTTGGTGTCATTGGAAGCTATTACTTTGAAGCAGACGGCGTTTGTTTGTTTCCTGTTATTCGCAATTCCGAGGCCGGACCTGAACTATCTATTTACTACCAAAATAGATTTGAAAACCCCGCGTCAGTTGTCATCCACTTAAGACCCACGGGTGAGTCTTTCGTTGTAATTCCCGGAGTGACCGATGTGCACATCGCATTCAGAGTAAGTGGAGGTGATGTTGGAATTATTCATCAGCCAATAATAGTACCGCCTAAACTGCAAGGTGAAATTGTCGAAATAAAAATGGTTGCAGTAAGCCATTACCCAAGAAGTCACGGCACTCGCTGGCGAAGACACGAAGGTCATTCATGTGGGTCGATGCAAATCGATTGGATTGGCAACGCAATGAAAACAGGCGCTCATCCAGTTGACGAAACAATTGAATTAAAAAACCCAGTTGTCCTTCACCTGGCGATGCCTAAAAAATGTAACAACACAAACAAGAGAACGATGCGTCAAGAACTTCTGAGTATTGAATAAACTTACATCGTGTACACAGCGTCGAGTGCTTTACCAAGTCGTTCATGCATATCTTGCAAGTGTGCCAAGGAATACATATCTAACTCTGCATTACCTTCAAGAATTGCACCAACCTGCTCATATAAATTTCGAGTGTAAAAAAGTGCAAGAGTTTGAACTGGTTTAAACATTGATACTCGACCTGTACTTAAATCGATGAGCCGTTTTGCCATTTCTGCTTGAAGGTTCCTGTCTAAGGATGAAATCATAGGGTTGCGGTTTGTCCACTCGCCTTTACTTGCGCTCAAATCTGCATAGATAGCGTCCATTAATGTTTCAAATATTTCAGCAACTGTAAGAGCGTCTTCATCTGCTGGAACAAAGAATTCATTGTCATAAACCATTCGTAATCGGCTTGGGGCAAGAATAGTTGTAAGAGCCGACGCTTGTGTGCCAAGGATTCTGTCGTGAATTGGCCATGTTGCCTCGCCAGATTCACCACCACCTTCATACCATTTGTCGACATTGAAGTGCGTCAACAATTCGGGTGATAATCCAAATGAATCTGCATCTAAAATAGTATTTATAACAAACGCTAATGCCGCTCGTTGTTGTTCCACTGGAACAACTTGCACTGGCGGAACATCTTCATCACCAAAATCGCCTTTTTTATTTCGGTTTGTATGTGCGCCGCCAATCCAATCGGCCATCATACTTGCTGCGCTTGTTTGCATTCGTAACGTTGTTTCATAACCACGCCTAGCCTTTGACCAACTGTCACCATCTTTTACAAAATGATTAAGAAGATCTGCGCGAAGTTTAGAAACTATTCGAATTTGATTTTCAGCGTAATCAAGTGGGTCCTTACTAAAGTCATATCGCTTTGCTAGAGGGTCTGGACCGCGAGTGTCTTCATCTGTTAAATAAGCGTGCTCTGGCAAATTTGATTTGCTTAAAACTTCGTCAATGTCACCTGTTGTATAACCATACTCAATAGCCCAGAAATCGTAAAGACCAATGCCGATCATTGCAAAATCGCCTTGGACATCTCCAGAATCCATATTGAAATTAACTGGGTTGTAATCCATTACAGAAGATGTAAATGGTTTTTTACCACGAACATCATCAGAATTTATTTCAGCCATTGTGTACAAACTTGATGCTTTAAAGTTGTGTCGCAAACCAAGGGTGTGACCAACTTCATGGCACACAAGCCCGGACATCAACGGACCAATAAACCACTCTGGAATACCGTCCAATTTATCATCAGTTGCACGGTCATTTTTAACTGGCGCATCTAATCCTAAAAGATCTAATGTTTCTAAACCAAGTCGAGCAAAAGCCATTTGACTTGCAAGTTGATACGCTGCAAGACAGTGGCGATCTTCATCGCCTAACCAACCAGCAATTTCTATTAGGTCTTCATCGTTTGCAAGAATTTGATCTACCGTTGCGTCAACATATTCTCCGTTTTTACGTGCCTGAATAATTTTTGCGCGTTCAATTGGATCAGCAAGACGAACACGGGGATCCCATTCAGGATACTGCTCAAGCCATTGAATATCTTCTGGATTCAGTGCAGCCATTGCTTCTGCAGATTGTGGTTGTTGGTTATACCAACGCCAGTAAGCGCGAATCCAACCATCTGTTAAAACAATATCCGCATCTAATATCTCACCCGTCATTGGGTGTGCTCTCGATGGGCCAATTGCTGTTGCAACATCATTATTCAACCAACGAAGGAAGTTATAACGAACATCTTCTGGGTCTTTATCCATGTGGGCACCAGTTGCTGAATCTTGATAATACACAACTATTGCACTGTCGATCCCGATTTTTCTAAACGCTTCATTCCAATAGAGCACACCGTCTCGAACCCAACGACGGTATCGAACTGGAACCGTGTGTTCAATATAAAAAACAATTGGTTTTTTTGGTGGGCTTAAGGATAATTTTGGGTCACGCTTTTGCAGGTCCCACCTATTTATATAGTGCACCCATTTATCTTCGTCGTGGTATTGACCAAGATCGCGGAATGCGGTTCCGAAGTAGCCAACACGTTCGTCTGCTTTTCTTGGTTTGTAACTACCGCGTTCAGGAACTTCGCTTATTGAATAGTGAATCGTTTTAAACAAACCGCCAGAAGTTGGCATTTCGAATGCAACCTCTAAGTTTTTCGGAAATGATTTTGCTTTGGTAATTGAAACAAGCTTACTGTTTACACCACTTGCTACAGGACCTGCAATTTTTGATGCGTTGTTCACAAGTAAATAATCTAAGTCAATCACTGGTTGTCCGTTTGGACCGGTAGCGATGATTGGAACATCTATCATTACTGTGTCTGTAAAAATTGTATCCACGGAGTCTTTAGATGATTGGTCACCTGTTGAACGAACTGAAATTTCTGGTTTAATAAATGCTAATCGGTCGTTGTATTTACGAAGATAGATGTATGCTTCATTACCTTGCAAGCCAGCGAACTTTACGCCTGCAGATGGTGTTACTGCGATGAAAAATTTCTTACGTTCCCAACCTCGCGGCAACTCTGCAAGGAGTTGTTGTTCTTTTGCATTCTTCCAAAGCCCAAAAAGAGATGTTGCGCCATCAATTGTGGAAACAACTTTGGTGTAACCCTGATTTACTTCTTCAAATTTCTTCGGCTTTGCAAGGGCGGTAGATGAGATCCCAGCGATGAGCCCGATGAGTATTGTTGTATTATTGATTGCTAACATTAAAATTTGCTCCAGTGTTCTTCTCTATCATTACGCACATACGTAGCGCTTTTGTTCAAATATATTTACGGCTTCGCAACAGCATCGGCACCATGAACTGTGTGCCTCTAAACAACGAACCCGTAACCGTATTATTGTGGTTCTCGGACCTTCCAATTGCAATTAAAAAATTGCAATTAATCCAAAGAAGTTACTGTCTCTGCTTGTTCCTTGCGAAATGCTAAAAAACGTGCTGATAGGTCAGAATCGGACATTGAGAGCATTTGAACAGCAAAGAGTGCCGCATTCGTAGCGCCTGCACCACCAATTGCAAAGGTCGCAACTGGCATACCTTTGGGCATTTGAACAGTTGAAAGCAATGAATCTAACCCATCGAGCGACCATGCCTGCATTGGGCAACCTAAAACTGGCTTTTCAGTGTGTGCTGCAACTACACCAGCGAGGTGTGCTGCGCCCCCTGCTGCACAGATAAAAAGTGAAATTCCGCGTTTTTCGGCGTCTATTAGGTATTTTTGAAGAATTCCAGCGTTTCTATGAGCAGAAAGTGCGTTGCACTCATGAGCAACCCCAAAAGAATCAAGTGTGTCGCTTGCTCGCTTCATCGTTGGCCAATCCGAAGCGCTCCCCATCAAAATCCCAATTTTTGCATTTTCAACTGTTGTGTAATTTGCCATGGACACATTCTACAACGGGTCAACACCGAATGGGGTCTGACCCCTTGGGGTTAGGCCCTTATAAAAATAAGGAAATGAAGATTGCTGTAATTGGTGCAGAAGGGCTAGTTAGTCGTGCTTGTATTTGCGGTTCCGCTATTCCTACTGTTACATCAATCCTCAGCACGTAGTTTTGCGAGCACCGTAAAATCTTCTAGCGTTGTTACGTCCTGTTTCGAATCTGTTCCAGCCGCTACATCACGAAGTAATCTGCGCATAATTTTTCCACTGCGTGTTTTTGGAAGTGCGTCTGTAAATTTCAAAACATCCGGTTTAGCGATAGCACCGATTTCATTTGCCACATGCGCAATCAGTGTTTTTTTTAATTCTTCACTCGCTTCAAACCCTCTCGCCAATGTGCAAAACGCTGCTATGCCTGTGCCCTTAATTTCATGCGGAACACCAACAACTGCTGCTTCAACAATTGATTCGTGACTTACTAATGACGATTCAACTTCCATCGTTCCTAAGCGATGACCAGAAACATTTATCACATCATCTATTCGACCCATTATCCAAAAGTTCCCATTCTCATCTCGCCGTGCACTATCTCCAGCAAGATACATTCCTTCTACTCGACCAAAATAGGTTTCTATAAATCGTTCACGGTCGCCGTAGATACCTCGCAAAATTCCTGGCCATGGTTTTCTAACGACAAGTAATCCGCCAGCGTTTGTTTCTACCTCCGAGCCATCTTCATTGACGACTGCTGCATCAACACCAAAGAAAGGTGTCGTGCAAGAACCTGGGGTTGTCGATGTAGCTCCTGGAATTGGCGTGAGCATATGACCGCCAGTTTCAGTTTGCCACCACGTATCAACAATCGGACAATTGTTACTGCCAATTACTTCTCGATACCACATCCATGCTTCTGGATTGATGGGTTCTCCAACAGTTCCCAACAGTACTAACGAACTTAAATCATGTTTCGCAGGGAATTCATCTCCCCATTTCATAAACGCACGAATTGCAGTTGGCGCAGTGTAAAACTGTGTAACTTTATGTCGCTCTACGATATCCCAAAATCTATCTGATTCTGGAAAGTTTGGTGCACCTTCATACATAACCGTCGGAACACGATTTTGCATCACACCATAAATGATGTAACTGTGACCAGTAATCCAGCCGATGTCTGCGGTGCACCAATAGATTTGGTCGCAATCTGGTTTTAAATTAAACACCCATTTACTTGTTAAGTAGGTGTAAACCATATATCCACCTGTTGTGTGAATGATGCCTTTTGGCTTACCGGTTGAACCGCTTGTATACAACAGAAACAACATGTCTTCCGCGTCCATTTGTTCACATTGACAATCTTCTTCTTGGCTTTCGCAAACATCGTGCCACCAAAAATCACGACCCTCTAACCAGGTTATTTCATTTTCACAACGCTTTAACACGATAACTGTTTTGATTACATCAGTTAATTCAGTTGCAGCATCTACATTATTTTTAAGTGGAACAATTTTACCCCGCCTCCATGATCCATCACAAGTAATCACAACTGAGCTATTAGCATCGTTTACACGATCGGCAATCGCTTGTGATGAAAAGCCACCAAAAATAACCGAGTGCGGCGCACCTATTCTTGCACACGCAAGCGTTGCAATTGCAAGTTCTGGAACCATACCCATGTATATTGTTACAACATCACCCTTTTTTACACCTTGCGATTTCAACGCATTTGCAAATTTACAAACTCGAGCGTGCAAATCATAATAAGAAATCTTTTGCACTTCGGGGCCATCGCTACCACAGGGTTCACCTTCCCAAATAATTGCTGTTGTATCGCCATGCCCCATGTTGATATGTCTATCTATACAATTATGACAAATATTTGTTTTGCCACCTTCAAACCACTTAGAATCTTGGAATGTTCCCGAACTAACAGTATCCCATCGTTCAAACCAATCTAATTCATCCGCTACATCGCCCCAAAAACCATCTGGGTCTTTCACTGAGCGAGCATACATCTCGTCGTAGGCTTCCGTAGAGTTTATATACGCACCACTAATTCTTTCATCAAAGTTTTTTTGAGGCAAGAAGATTCTATCTTCGTGAAGTATTGATTCAATTTTTACTGAGTCTGTCATTTTGAAACTCCTCTTGGTTTCCTACATGATACGACTTACTTACACTTTCTACCCTTGCCTCTGCGCTTAGATTTATTATTTTTAGATGTAGATTTATTTCTACCACCCCGTTTTGAATTGCGTGCTGGTTGTGCAACATCTGCAATTTCATCAATATGCTTTTTCGGCATTTTGATTACATGTAATTCCATTTGACGAGTTGGTAAGTCTATCGCTGAAATTTGTACTGTGACTTTGTCACCAATCGAAAGAACTGCTCCACTACGAACCGCAACTATTTGCCCTGTTCCCTCAAGTTTTTCCCAGCGCCCTGAAGATTTAGACGATTGTTTTAACGTATCAAACCTGCAGAGTCCTTCGATTAAAAATCTTTCTAAAGATATAAACAAACCAGAAGAAGAAAAGCCTGTGATAATTCCAGAAAATTCATCGCCCAAATGCTTATCGTTTAGAAATTGCATAACTAAAAATGTTCTTAGCGAACGCTCTGCTTGTTCTGCATTTCGTTCTGTAGATGAACAGTTTGCACCGATATCTAATAGCACACCTTCATCAAGAACACGTTCATCATCGCGAATATTGCCGATAATAGATCGCTTAGATTTTCCGCCCTTGGTAATCGTTCCATTATCAGTGTGATCCAAATATGCTGCTATTGCTCGATGCAAAGTCAAGTCAGGATATCGACGGATTGGACTTGTAAAATGTGCATAGTGATGGCTAGCTAACGCAAAGTGACCCACTTCTGTTGGGCTATAAATTGCCTGAGATAAAGTGCGTAGAACAGCAAAGTGAACTGCTCTTGACGAGTCGCTATCTTTTGTTGCTTGCAACAATCTCTGCAAATCATGTCGCGTTGGTTCTTCAGAAATACCCACTCCAACACTGCGAGCAAACAAGCGCAATTCAATCATGTCGCCAAATTTTGGTTCTGGGTGAACTCGGCGCAAGATTGGTATATCAATCCCAGCAAATGTTCTTGCTACGGCTTCATTTGCTTCAACCATAAACATTTCAATAATTCTATGGGTGAACGCATCGTCCTCTGGATGAGCATCAATAACATGACCGTCTTCATCAAACTCTAATACAACTTCTGGAAGTTGCAATTCAATCATGCCGTCGCGTCTTCTTCGTGATAATAATTTTTTAGCTAACGAATCAGCAAGTTTTAATGTTGCAATCAACTCTTCCGAATAGGCCCCGCCAGCAACAGTATTCTTACGAGCTTCTTGTTCATCGCCATCTATAAGTGCTTGTGCTTCTAGATACGTTAATCTTTTTGCTGAACAAATTACGGTGTTTTGCAAACGGTGCCCTAAGACTCTGCCCTTGTCATCAAACCGAATAAAAACCGATTTAGCCCAACGGCGCACTCCCTCTTGTAATGAACAAACGCCGTTTGACAATACTTCCGGCAACATTGGAATAACTTTTCGAGGCAAGTAAACACTATTGCCTCGTTCAATCGCGCCTTTATCTAGTGCGCTTCCAACTGAAACAAAGCTCGCAACATCTGCGATATGTACACCAAGTTCCCATTCTTTCTTGTCTTGATCATATGTAATATTTATTGCATCATCAAAATCGCGTGCGTCTGGTGGGTCAATAGTAAAAATAAATTGTGATGTTAAATCTTCGCGATTAACATCGCCCGTTTCTTCAAAATGTGTCGCAGCATTGCGAGCTTCGTCTTTTGAATCTTCATTAAATTCTTCAAATAAACCATACGCTAGCATTACGGCTTGAGTTTCTACATCTGGCTTGCCTGCATCTCCGAGGACTCTTGAAATAACGCCCTCGCCGTAATAATCTTTTTCTGGGTAATGCAGCATTTCAAAAACAATTTTGTCGCCATCTTTTGCATCTTTTGCTGTAATGTCGCGAATTATGATTGGGTCATGCAGTTCTCTTCCGTCTGGTTGAGCTAGCCACGTGTTACCACGCTTAAATAATGTCCCGACATATTCACCTCGACCTCTTTCAAGTACTTCAACTATTTTCCCAGCAGCGCCTTTCCCACTCCATCGGCCGCTTTGCGAAATGACAACACGAACTGTGTCACCAGAAACCGCATCGCCCTCAGCGCCAGAACCAATATAAACATCGCCTTCACGAAATCGTTGATTCGGTTTTACAAAACCAAAACCACGTTTATTAGAACGATACGAACCAACAATTTCCTCAGGAAGCGCAGGAAGGCGAACACAATCATCGCGTCCGAGTTCAATGAGTCCATTTTCTTCTGCGGTTGAAATTGTTTCGTCAAAAGCCGCCCTGTCATCATGGGAGATACGCAAATCCTTAACAATATTTCTAATTGTTGTGGGACGATATCCATCATGCGTGAGGTGGTCGAGGAGTCTATTTGTAAATCGCATAGCCATTAGTAAATGCTAACCCTTCTATTACGAAGATGAGGTACCTTTAGAACTCTTTTTAGAGTTGTTCGACTTTTTTTTGTCGTCTTTTTTGGGTTTCAAAGATTCTTTAGCTGCTTTGGCATCTTTTTTATAAGATTCACTACGGTAATCAGTTTCATAAAAGCCACTTCCCTTAAACATCACTGCAGATCCAGAGCCAATGAGGCGTTTAAGCTTCAATTTGGCGCACTCTGGACATTTCTTTTTGACTGAGGCACTCATTTGTTGAAATAATTCAAACGTATGCCCGCATTCTTGACATTGATATTCGTACGTTGGCATTTTTAGTTGCTCAAAGCAACCTTTGCTGGACTAATAACTATTTCACCAAGTTGAAAACCGTTTTGCATCACCATCACCACATGGTCTGTTTCCATGTCTTGCGCATCTTGACGCATCATTGCTTCGTGAAGTAGGGGATTAAATGCTTCGCCAATTTCAGGAATGATTTCTTCCACACCGCATTCTGCTAATCCTTGAAGAAGCCCGTCGCGTGCCATTTGAAAACCTTGAACGACTGCATCATCGCCAGCATGTTCGATTGCCATATTAATTTGTTCAAGCGATGGAAGAATTGCACGAATAACGCGAGCCATTCCACTTGTTGTCGCACGAGATTCGTTTTCAATACTACGGCGTTGAAAGTTTTTAAAGTCAGCAAGTGCGCGAAGTTTTGCTTCATTTGCTTCATCAAGTTCTAATTTCAATTGATCCACTTCAGATAGTTGTTCTTCATCGGCTTCTACCTCAACTTCAACTTCTTGATTATCAATTTCTTCATTTGTATTTTGTTCAGTTTTCATTTTTATCCTCGTATGTAGGGTTAACTACCAGTCACTGCCCCTTTTAGTTTATCCCAAAATGATGTTTCTGCTTCGTGCACAGGGATGTCTTCCGTTTTTGCGTACTCTTCAAGAAGCTCGCGTTGTTCGTCAGAAAGTTTTGTTGGAACAGCCAAGCGGACTATTACTACAAGATCGCCACTCCTTCCTGTGCGTAAATCGGGCAAACCGGCGCCTTCGATTTTAAATATTTCGTTAGTCTGAGTTCCAGCAGGAATATCTAAACTATGAGTTTCATCAATAGAAACTACTTCAATTGTTGAACCCAATGCTAGTTGAGTAAACGCAACTGAGACAATTTGAATCAGATGGTCTCCATCTCGCTCGAAACGAGAATCTTCTTCGACTCGGACCAACACGTGAAGGTCGCCTCTTGTGCCTGTGCCATCTGGGGATACTTCAGGAATTGGTGGCTCGCCTTCGCCGGCCACTCGGACTGCTTGACCGTGGTGAATTCCTGCAGGAATTTTTACACGCAATTTACGGTGCACTGCATTTCGACCCCGGCCGTAGCAATCTTCACATTTTTCTTTTACAACGCTGCCTCTACCGTCGCAAGTTGGGCAAGCCGAAACCATTCTAAACATTCCGCCAAGACCCGCTTGCGCAACCTTGCCTTGCCCCTGACAAGTAGTACAAGTTTCTGGTGTTGTGCCGGGCTTCGCTCCATTCCCTTGGCAAGTTTCGCAAACATCAAGGCGGTCGAATTCTACTTCTCGTTCCGTTCCTGTAAGAACTTCTTCAAGCGTAATTTCAACATCGGTTTCAAGATCGTAGCCACGCACTTGCCGATTTTTACCACGACCTCCGCCCCGTCCTCCACCTAAAATATCATTAAACATTGAGAAAATATCCTCAACATTCATCGAATTGAAATCATGCCCCGCATGCCCACGTCCGCGCAATCCTTCATGACCATATTGATCATAAATTTGTTTTTTTTGCGGATCAGAAAGCACTTCATACGCTTCAGCGCATTCTTTAAAACTTTTTTCGGCATCCGCATTTTCTGGATTTCGGTCTGGATGATACTTCATCGCTAACCGACGATACGAACGTTTAATCTCCGTACCGTCTGCGGTGCGGGTAACATCAAGAATTTCGTAATAACAACGTGAAACAGTCATAAGTTAAAAATGGCACCGATGCTTTCATCGGTGCCAAAAATTCCATTCAATTAGAAAATCGCCTGGTCAATTGGATCTTCACCGTCTTTTAATTCTGTAATTACAACATTGGTTGTTAGCATTAACCCTGCAACAGATGCTGCATTTTGGATTGCCGTACAAACAACGAGTGCTGGGTCGATTATCCCTGCTTTGATTAAGTCTTCATATGTTTGTGTTGAAGCATTAAAACCAAAGCCATCTTTGCCTTCTTTAATTTTTTCAACTACTACATCGCCGTCGTCGCCACCATTTGATGCAATGAGTGCAGCTGGTGACTCAAGCGCGCTAGCGAGAATATCAAAACCGAGTTTTGCATCACCTTTTGCGTTCTTTCGAGCTTTTACAACAGCGTCAATTGCACGAATGTATGCAACGCCACCACCTGCAACATACCCTTCGCGAGCCGCTGCACGAGTTGCTGCAAGTGCATCGTCAACACGATCTTTGCGTTCTTTCATTTCGACTTCGCTAGTGCCGCCGACTTCGATTACCGCTACGCCACCTGTCAATTTCGCAAGGCGTTCTTGTAATTTTTCTTTATCGTAATCACTTGTTGAGCGTTCAATCTGAGTTGTAATTTGGCTAACTCGTGACTCAATATCTTTCTTTTTACCTCCACCACGAATAATCGTAGTAGCGTCTTTGGTTATTACAATTCGTTTAGCACTTCCGAGTTCTGTCAACTCGACATCTTCTAAATTTCGCCCGATGTCTTCTGAGAAGAAGATTCCACCAGTTAAAGTTGCAATATCACCGAGCATTGCTTTGCGACGGTCACCAAAACCTGGCGCCTTCACTGCGCAAATTTTCAGCGTTCCACGAAGTCTATTTATAACAAGAGCAGCAAGTGCTTCGTTTTCGATATCTTCAGCTATCAAAAGAAGTGGTTTGCTCGAAGTCGCCATTTTATTTAACAATGGAAGCAAGTCTGCGAGATTTGAAATTTTCTTTTCATAAATCAAAATCATGCAGTCTTCAAGAACGCACTCTGCTGTTGTTGGGTCAGTCATAAAGTAAGGACTTAAAAATCCTTTGTCGAAAGCCATGCCTTCAACATATTCCAATGTTGTTTCAGCAGTTTTGCCTTCTTCAACCTCAACAACGCCGTCTCCACCAACTTTATTGATTGCTTCAGAAATTAGATTTCCAATCAATTCGTCGTGATTCGATGACACCATTGCTACTTTTTGTAAGTCACTTTTATCTTTGCAATCTATTGCCATAATGTTTACTGCTTCGGTTGCAACTCTTGCTGCAGCAGTAATTCCACGTTGTACTGTTACTGGGTTTGCACCAACTGCAACATGTCGTAAACCGTTTTGGAAAATAGCATCAGCAAGAATTGTTGCCGAGGTTGTGCCGTCACCAGCAACATCCGCAGTTTTCTTTGCAACTTCTTGGACCATTTTCGCACCCATGTTTTGAAAGGGTTCTGCTAGTTCAATTTCTTTAGCAACTGAAACGCCGTCTTTTGTGACCGAAGGATTACCCCACGATTTTTGCACAACTACGTTTCTTCCGGCAGGTCCAAGAGTTATCCCAACCGCTTTTGCCATTTGTTTTACACCGGCTCTGAATTCTTCGTGAGCGGCGCTGTCATATTTCATTTGTTTTGCTGTCATTTTATGTATTTCTTTCTAATCAGCTTGCAATCAAACCAAGTAGTTCGCTTTCGCGAACAATAAGGTGTGTTACACCTTTGATTTCAATTTCAGTTCCTGAATATTTACCGAACACAACAAGGTCGCCTTTTTTTACTGCTGGCTTTGCGCGTTCGCCGCCATCGAGAAGTTTTCCTGGGCCTGTCGCAACAACTTTGCCTTGCATTGGCTTTTCTGATGCTGACTCGGGTAGAAAAATACCTGATGCTGTTTGTGTTTCCCGTTCTACCGGTTTAATTAAAATTCTGTCTTCTAGTGGTTTCACTGCCATTGTTCTGTCTCCAGTGTGTGTAGTTTTTATATGTGTAGTTTTATAAATAAGTTACTTAGTAAGTTTAGAAGCCCATGCCCGGCATGCCGCCCATACCTGGCATTCCACCCATTCCGCCCATGCCACCCATTGGATCCATGCCACCTTCTGGTTCAGCTTCATCTGATGGAACTGTCGTGATAATGCAATCAGTAGAAAGAAGCATGCAAGCTACTGATGATGCATTTTGAAGTGCACAACGATCTACTTTTGTAGGTGTCATAACACCATCTTTCAATAAGTCGCCGTACTCAAGTGTCAATGCATTAAAACCATTGCTTCCTGTCATTTCCATTACTTTTGCAACAACGACTGTGCCTTTAGCACCTGCATTATCCGCGATAGTTCGGAGTGGTAAAGTTAGTGCATCTGCAATAACTTCAAAGCCCACTTTTTCTTCACCTCGAGCTGAAATTCGCGCTTTCTTTAACGCGTCAATGCTACGAATGAAACTCACGCCGCCGCCAGGGACTACGCCTTCTTCAATTGCAGCACGTGTTGCATGTAGTGCGTCTTCAACACGAGCTTTTCTTTCTTTAAGTTCTGCTTCAGTTGCAGCCCCAACATTTATTTGCGCGATACCACCTGCAAGTTTTGCGAGTCTTTCTTGAAGTTTTTCACGATCGTAATCTGAAGAGCTATTTGAAATTTCAGCACGTATCCGTGCAATGCGTTCTTGGATTGATGTAGAAGTTCCAGCACCTTCCATGATGGTGGTTTCTTTATTAGTAATTTCAATTTTCTTTGCTTGGCCAAGTTGTGTTAATGAAATCTTTTCAATATCAATTCCAAGATCTTTCATAATTGCTTCGCCGCCGGTTAATACTGCGATGTCTTCTAACATTGCCTTCCGACGATCGCCATATCCTGGTGCTTTTACAGCAACTACTTGCAAAACGCCTCGCAACTTGTTGATAACAAGTGTCGATAGGGCTTCGCCTGTAATATCTTCAGCAATAATCAAAAGTGATTTTTTCGATTCCATTACTTTTTCAAGCAGAGGAACGATTTGCTTTGCTGAATCTAGTTTATCTTCGTATATAAACACAAGAGGTTTATCGAGAACAGTCGTCATTGCGTCAACGTCGGTTACAAAGTTAGGACTTAAAAATCCGCGGTCAAATTGCATACCTTCAACAACATCAACTGTTGTGTCTAAACTTTTACCTTCTTCAACCGTAATGACTCCATCTTTTCCAACTTTGGAAAATGCCTTAGCCATAATTTTGCCGACTTCTTCGTCATTGTTTGCAGAAATGGTAGCAACTGCTTCAATATTGTTTTCAACTGATTGCGACATATCGCAAATCGAAGCTGTAACAACGGTAACTGCTTTACGAATGCCACGAACCATTGCGTTTGCATCGCAACCTGCTGCGAGATGACGAAGTCCACTTTTGAAAATAGCTTCTGCAAGTACCGTTGCGGTTGTGGTGCCGTCGCCAGCATCATCAGAAGTTTTTGAGGCAACATTTTTTACAAGTTGCGCGCCTTGGTTTTCAATTGGGTCACGAAGTTCAATTTCTTCTGCAACTGTTACGCCGTCTTTAGTAACCGTTGGGCCACCCCAAGATTTATCCAAAACTGCGTTACGACCGCGGGGTCCAAGTGTGGACTTAACCGCAGCAGCGAGTTTTTCTACTCCCTGCAACATTTTTTTGCGAGCCTCGACATCAAATGCCAGTTCTTTTACTGCCATGAAAATAATCTCCTAATCCTCAATTCACCACCCAAATTGGGTATTTGCGAATCGAACCTTTCCTGTACTGTCGGTGGCACGATGCCAACGACTACGACTAATAAGTACAAATTCCACACCAAAAAGAGATCCAAAAACACGCTTTTTGCCCCAATTATCCCTCGCCGTAAATTTTGCTCCGCCAGACACTCCTATTACACTTGGCTGACTGCCACGTTGGCAGACAATGGTTTTGCTCTAATTCAACCCCTCAGATGAAGAAGGTCAATCAACGCAGGCGGAGGAGTGATGAGCGCATTTCGAATCCAAATAACATTCCGAAGAAGATAGCCAAGGCCGATGACAATAAGAGACAAACTCATCACCATAATGATTAGTCCAAGCAACGCCAGATTTGAATCCGTGTCCGAAACTGCTAAGAAAGTTCTTCCAACAATAATCACAATGAGTGCCGCAAGCAAATCATTCATTCGCTGACGACTTCCTTGTGCCTGACGAAACGCTCTGCTCCGTTGACCAAGCCGTGGAACGAGGTGTCGAAAACCTGAAAAAACTAATCCAGCCGAAACAACGGGCAAGCAAATATCAAACAACATCGCAACTTCGGTCGATTGCATTTTTATATTTAACAACAGCCAAGCATTTATACCCATACTAATCGCCCAGAGCCAAAGACCAGAGAACGTCATTACTAAACCTTTTCGACAACCAGCTAATTCTTGACGTTTACACATACGCATCATTGGAAGAAGGCAAGTAAATGCGATAATACTTGTTAGCGCTGAAGTCCATACAAAACTAATTGTTGAGATACTTCGAAGCGCACTTGGTATCGGTAATGATTCGGGTGCCCGAGAGACTAATGCTAGAACAGCAATTATTATTGCAACAAAATAGAAAAGCACAACGCTAGCAATTGAATTGCCAACTGATTTTGGCTTGTGAATTGGTTGCAACCTTCTAGAAGTTGGATCGACTACTTCAATAATCGTCAGACGAATCGGTTCGCCGCATTCTGGGCAATCACCATCCGCTCCCAGCTCCTTTAATTCATAACCACAACGTCTACAAGGCATGCTTAGCGCGACCCGCATTTGACTGAGGTCGTCTGCAATTGGAGATTTTGTTTTAGATTCAGTGGTCATATCGGTTCGAATGCTATACTCGTACTTATATTATGGACACAGCGCTTACTCAAAATCTTCAGGAACTACGCCAAAACATTGCATCAGTGTACATGGGGAACGCCCTTGCCATCGACCGTGTCATCATTACATTGCTCTCAAGGGGTCATATTCTTATCGAAGATGTACCGGGGGTGGGAAAAACCATACTCGCAAGTGCTGTTGCTAAATCGATAAAAGGTTCATTTGCTCGTATTCAATGCACTCCAGACCTACTCCCTAGTGACATTACGGGTGTAAATATGCTCAATAGAACAAACACAGATTTTACTTTTAGAGAAGGGCCGGTGTTCAATAACATTATCGTTGCGGATGAAATTAATAGAACGACACCAAGAACACAGTCTGCGCTACTTGAAGCGATGAGCGAAAGCTCTGTAACCGTAGATGGCGATACAAGAGCACTGCCATCACCGTTTATGGTAATTGCAACACAAAACCCGTACGAGTTTGAGGGAACTTATTTTCTTCCTGAAAATCAACTCGACCGTTTTTTGATGCGAATACATTTAGGGTACCCATCCCCTGATGATGAAAGTCGAGTCATCAAACAACAACCACTGCGTAACACTTTGCAAACTTTAACGCCTCTGATGTCAACAGATGAAATTGAAGCCGCCCAGAAAAACGTTGATGCAATAAAAATTGCAGACTCTCTTATTGATTACATCATCGCTCTTTCAACAGCAACAAGGCATGCCGAAGATTTACAGGTTGGAATTAGTACTCGTGGCGGTCTGGCTCTTGCCCAAGTTGCAAAAGCAAGTGCACTGCTTAACGACAGAGATTACTGCATCCCAGAAGACATCATTTCAAATGTTCTGCCAGTTTGCGCGCACCGAGTTGTAAGTCGAACTTACATGCATGATGGAGATACAAATGCAACTAGAAGAATCATGCAACAGGTTTTAGAAACAGTTCCAAGCCCTGCTTAATTCAACTTTTATTACGGACTAATAACACCAATGTCTGGGAAATTTCGGTAATAGCCATCGTAGTCAAGACCATAACCAACTACAAATTCATCTTCAATATCAAAACCAATATGTTCGCACGGCACGCTCATTGCTGAATCCAATTTTTTCCGTAACAACACGCAAGATTGAATAGACTTTGGTTCCATTTCAATAAGACCGTTTCTAATTCTAGTCAGCGTTTTCCCAGAGTCTAAAATGTCATCAACAAGTAAGACATGCAAATCTTTCACATCAGGAAGTTTGCCAAGCATTGGGTCATTGTTGGTTTTGGTACTTTTCCCAATGTAACTAGTCGCTGACATCAACTGAATTTGTATTTTCATTGGCAAGTGTCGCATTAAGTCCGCAACAAAAATCAAACTTCCTGTCATTACTGCAACCAAAGCAATTTGTTGTTCTTCAACATCTTCTAAACTTTTGGTTATATCTTCCCCGAGGGATCGAACGCGATCTGAGATTGCGCCTCGTGCGATTAAAATTCTATCGATATCTTGTTTCATTTATGTTTCCTTCATCCATTGAAGTGCTATCCAAGCAAAACTCAGAAGTGTTGAAAAAGCAACTGCATCTGTAACCATGATTAAAAAAATTGCAGAAGCTTGCGCTGGGTCTGCGCCCACTCGCTTCATTATTAATGGAATTGCAGCACCCGTTAATGTACCAACTGCCATAGAAACGACCATCGCACATGCGAAAATAATTCCCACTCTTGTTTCTAATTCGCTAGAACCAAATATCCAGAGCAATAACGCAACCGCACCGCCAATAGTCGCGCCAGTAATAATGCCTACAAATAATTCCCGCCGAATTAGCGGGAAAATTCTATCGGGTCGAACTTCGTCAAGAACAATGCCACGCAATGTAACTGCAAGTGCTTGATGCCCCGCATTCCCTGCTAACGCTGCAATAAGTGGCATAAAAACGGCCAACAGTGCAACTTCTCGAATCATAGATTCGAAGCCAAGAACAACATAGGTAGCGGGCAACATCATGACTGCAGACACAATAAGCCAAGGCATTCGACCTTTTAACTTTTCGCCAACGCCAGAATAGACTGCTTCCCCTGCACCAGCACCTACCGTCTTTTGAACATCTTCTGTTTGTTCCTCTTCAATAATGTCAATGACATCATCAACAGTAATAATACCAAGTAGCCGGTTTGAACCATCTAATACAGGAAGCATTTCATATCCGTACCGATCAAATTCGCGGGCAACTTGTTCTCTGTCTGTTCCGCTATGCACTGCTGCTACTTTTTGTACCATTATTTCTGCGACAGTCGCGTTCGACATCCCAATTAAGAGAGATCGTAAACTGACAACGCCGACAAGTTCATCATTTTTGTTTATTACTGGTAAATCCTGAACATGTTCGGGCAATTCACGTTCGCGAAGCAAATCAACAACTTTAGAAATTGTCATGTCTTCCGAAAGTGAAACAAAATCCGTAGTCATAATCCCTGCGGCAGATTCCTCTTCGTAATCACAAAGTTGACGAAGTTTTCTTACGTAACCAACTGGCATTGATACAAAAATTGGTTCTATTATTTCGTCGTTTAAGCCACGAATAATACTTACTGCATCATCTGGTGCGAGAAGAAGCAAAAGTTTTGAAGCGTATTCGATACGACCATCGGCAGATAAATCTTCAACGATAGTTACTGCAAGCGGAACTTCCATCTCTGCAAGCGCGTCTGCGGCAGCTTGGTCTTCCATCAACTCGATGACTTCTGCAGCTTCATCATCCGCAAGGTCTTCGAGTGTATCTGCAGCATCTGCGGCTTTTTGTTTTGTTACGGCAGTGGCAAGGGCAGAGATATCAATGGTGTGCGACATCAAATCAGCAACGTGTTCGTCAACTAAAGAAACAGATTCTGTTACTTCAATGACGGGTTCGTCTTCGTTTTGGTGGCGTTGCTCTTGCATTGGTAAGGATTGTATGAAGGAGAATTACTTCATGTTATTTTTCTTCTGTCTCCTTTAGAGACCGCCGTTTTGGAGGAACTCCAAGTCGAGTGCCTTCACCTGTTGGTTCTTGTTCGTCAGATTCAAACCGAGGTAAATTTTCGCCAACAACTTTTACGCCTGTAAAGTGGTCATGAATTATTTTCACGGCTTCAGCAGGTGTATCTACTATTGAAAACAAATCTAAATCCTCAGGGCTAATCGTCTTAAATTCTGTTGCGAGTTTTTCTCGCATCCAGTCGATAAGTGAACCCCAAAAATCTCTCCCAACAAGAACCACTGGGAATGGTTGGATTTTTAAAGTTTGAATAAGAGTTAAAGATTCAAAAAACTCGTCAAGCGTGCCAAACCCACCTGGGTAAATTACAAAACCTCGTGCATATTTAACAAACATTACCTTCCGAATGAAAAAGTATCGAAAATCTAATTCTAACGTCTGATAGGGGTTCCCTTCCTGTTCCATTGGTAATGAAATATTCAGGCCAACCGACATCCCTTTTGCCTCGAAGGCACCTTTATTTGCCGCCTCCATAATTCCAGGGCCACCACCTGTAATAACTGCGAAACCTGCGTCGGCAAGCAATTTCCCGCACGTAACTGCCGATTGATAATGCGGGCTGTCTTCTGGCAAACGAGCTGATCCGAAAACCGAAACCGCGGGCGGCAACTTGCATAAAGCGTCAATCGCTTCAACAAATTCGCCCTGAATTCGTAAAACGCGCCATGATTCGAGTGAAAGTGCATTATTTGGCATATTCTAAAAAACCTTTATTTGCTCGTAAGTCTTTATTTTATAAGGAGTTACATTGGTGCATTTGAAATTAAAACTGATTTATGGTAGAATAGCACGGCTATGGCTACTTCAAAGACAACAACAAAAAAGAAAACCGCAAAACGTACCACCAAAAAAGTGGCTACGAAGCGGAAAACCGCAAAAAAGAGCCCTATTAAGGCCATTGAGACGTTTTCCTCAGCAGTAAAATACTTGCTTGAGCAAACCGATTTTGAGCGAATGCGAGTTGTTCAATACGACGAAACAACATTCAAACTTGATCGTATGCGAACGCTTCTTGCTGCAATTGGCAATCCACAAGACAAAGTTCCACTGGTACATATTGCTGGCACGGTTGGTAAAGGCTCAACTGTTGCAATGCTTTCATCGATGTTACGTGGCAATGGCTACACCGTCGGCGAATACACATCCCCACACCTCATCGACATACGAGAACGAGTTGTTGTAAACGGCGAGATGATTAAAGAAGAAACTTTCACAACAATTCTTAAAGAGGTTGTTGAAGCCGCTACTAAAAATAAATTAACTCCAACCTTTTTTGAGTTAATCACCGCAGTTGCGTTTAAACAATTTGCAGAGCAAGCGATTGACATTGCTATTATCGAAACTGGCTTAGGGGGCCGGCTCGATTCTACAAATGTAATTACACCACTTATTACTCTCATTACAAAAATTGATTTAGACCACATGAACATATTAGGTACAACCGTTGAAGAAATTGCTCGTGAAAAAGCTGGTATTTTCAAATCTTCCGTTCCTGCAATTAGCGCACACCAAACCCCTGAAGTTACAGCAATTTTGAAAGCGTGTGCAGAAGAATCCAAAACTGAAGTTAGAGTAATTGCAAATGATATTGAGTTTAGTGCACGTTTTGGTGGTGGATCGGATGGCAAGCAACACACGCGTATTTGTGTTGTCACAGAAGAATCTCAATACATGCATATTCCTGTTCCACTTTTCGGAGAACACCAAGCGACGAATTGCGCACTTGCAATTTCTGCTGTTGATCAACTAAAGCATTTTGGTTTTAAATTTGACGACTTAACACTATATAACTCCCTTGCGGAAACAAAAATCGCAGGGCGAATGGAAACCGTGTGGAACCGTCCTAAAATTATCGTTGACGGAGCACACAATCCAACAGCATTGCAAACACTTATCAAATCTATTGGCGCGCACATTCCCTACGACTCTATGGTCTTAGTGTTTGGTTGTTGCCAAGATAAAGATGTCACTGGCATGCTTAATAAAATTGCGCTCGGCGCCGATAAGATTATCTTCACAAAAGCGAAGGGTAACCCCCGGGCTGCAGAACCAAAAATACTTCAAAAACAGTTTGCTGAAATTAGTGGAAAGATGACGCAAATCGCTGACACGCTTCCCGAAGCACTTGAAATCGCTGCCCAAGCTGCAAGTAGAGAAGATTTAATCTGTGTAACAGGTAGCTTCTATCTCGTTGGAGACACCAAAAAGCATCTTGCTGCAATTGCAGCGAAAAGATAAGCGTTCCTGCGGTATCCTGCACCTCATTATGAATTGCAAGCCCGAATTAATTGAAACGCACCGCTATTGTGCTGAAGTTGCAAACGAACTTGAAAGCCGTTGGCAATCTGCATGGTCTGCCGACAATTTAAATGTAATTGGCAATCCAGGTGATGCTGACTTCGATTCTTCGAAGCCAAAATTTTATTGCCTAGACATGTTTCCATATCCAAGTGGTGCGGGTCTTCATGTTGGACACCCTGTTGGTTACATAGGTAGTGACATTATTTCTCGGTTCAAAAAAATGCAAGGATTCAATGTTCTTCACCCCATGGGCTGGGATGCGTTTGGCTTACCTGCCGAACAATACGCAATTGAAACTGGCATCCACCCTGCCGAAACAACGCGCAAAGCGATTGATACCTTCCGTGGTCAACTGCAACGAATTGGATTTAGTTACGACTGGTCACGCGAATTTGCAACTATTGATCCAGAATATTATAAATGGACACAGTGGATTTGGCTTAAAGCGTATAGCGCTTGGTTTGATCCTAAACTCAAAAAAGCAAAACCGATTACATCACTTATCGAAGGTTTACATTCCGGTGAAGTAAAACCTGCTGAGGGCAACTGGCAAGACTTTTCCGAAGACGAAAAAACGTTGTACATCAACGAACAACGGCTCGCTTACCTTGGCGAACAAGTTGTAAATTGGTGCCCAAAACTCGGAACCGTTCTCGCAAATGAAGAAGTCATTGACGGATTAAGTGAACGTGGTGGATTCCCAGTAGTTCGAAGGCCTCTTCGTCAATGGATGTTCCGCATCACCTCATTCGCTGATCGGCTACTTGAAGATTTAGAGGGTCTTGACTGGCCTCAATCAACACTCCGCATGCAAGCTGAGTGGATTGGGCGCAGTGAAGGCGCAGATATTGATTTCTCAATCAATGGCACTGATGTTTCTATTCGTGTTTACACAACTAGACCCGACACTTTATTTGGTGTCACCTTTATGGTGCTTGCGCCCGAGCATCCAATCGTAAATGAACTCATTGCAACACCCCCAGAACAATGTGATGGCAATGCACTCGATGAATACGTAACCCAAGCTCGAAACCGAGCCGACGTTGACAGAATGGCGGACGCAAAAGGTAAATCAGGCGTGTTCTCTGGTCTGTATGCAACAAACCCAGCAACTGGAAATACTATTCCAATTTGGATTGCAGACTATGTATTGATGGGGTATGGACATGGTGCCATTATGGCTGTGCCTGCGCACGATCAACGCGATCATGCTTTTGCAGAAGCACACGACATAGAAATCGTCGAAGTAGTTAAACCAAAAACGGATGAATCATTTTCCAGTACCGATGGGTGTTTTTCTGGCAAAGGAATTTCAATCAATTCTGCAAGTGAACATATTTCCATTGAGGGTTTAGATACGAATGAAGCCATGCAAAAAATCATTGCTTGGCTTGTTGAAAAAAACATTGGAGTGGCAAAAGTAAATTATCGTTTGCGAGACTGGTTATTTTCCAGGCAACGTTACTGGGGCGAGCCATTTCCAATTGTTTTTGATGCCAAAGGGAACCATTATCCTGTCGGCGAATCTCATTTACCTGTCGTGTTGCCCAGTCTTGAAGATTACACACCCGCTGAATCGAAAGACCCAACACCGCTTCTAGGTAAGGCAACTGATTGGCTACACACAACCGCAGGTGAAGCGGGAGTTGACCCAGAACTTCTTTGCCCAGACACACCTGTAACTCGCGAAACAAACACGATGCCTGGCTGGGCGGGTTCATGCTGGTATGAAATTCGTTACTGCAGTCCACATTGCAATGATAGATTTGTAGCAAGCGATGCCGAGAAATACTGGATGGGTGACGGCATCGATTTATACATCGGAGGAGCAGAGCACGCAGTGCTCCACCTTTTATACGCGAGGTTTTGGCACAAAATGTTGTTTGACCTTGGGGAAGTTTCTTGCAACGAACCGTTCCAAAAATTATTCCACCAAGGGTTGTTAACCAGTTTCTCATATCAACGAACAAACAAATCGCTTGTCCCATCTGATCAAGTCGAAGAACGGGATGAAAAGTTTTTCGAAATTGCAACCGGTGAAGAGGTTGAAAGAGTGATTGCAAAAATGAGCAAGTCGCTCAAAAATGTTGTAAACCCTGATGATGTCATTGCGCAGTATGGTGCAGACACACTTAGGTTGTACGAAATGTATATGGGGCCACTCGAAGCATCTGCACCGTGGAACACGCGTGATATTGTTGGCGTACATCGTTTTTTACAACGCGTTTGGCGGCTTTGTTCTGATGAACTCACTGGGGAAATGCACGCATCGTTACAAGATGCTCCAGACGAAACCATTGAAAGAGCGCTTGCAAGCACCATTGCAAAAGTAACCAATGATATTCCAAAACTTGCCTACAACACGGCGATAGCATCCATGATTGAGTTTGTAAACACAGCAACTTCAGCAAACAAGTTGTCTTCAGATCAATTAAACAAATTCGTGCGAATTCTAGCTCCGTTTGCACCACATATCGCTCAGGAAATTTTCGCAAAACTTGGCGGAGATGGATACATCGCCGTTGCAGAGTGGCCGACATTTGACCCTGAAAAACTTATTGCAGACGAAGTCGAATTACCGGTACAAATAATGGGTAAAGTTCGAGGCAGAGTTTCTGTATCGACCGATGCTAGCGACGAAGAAATTGAAAAAGCTGCCTTGAGTGACCCAAATATTAGTGCACTATTAGAAACGCTCACCATTAAAAAAATTATCATTGTTCCAAATAAAATTATCAACATAGTTGCAAACTAATATTTATTATCCATGACAAACAACTTTAATATTTTAGAATTCGCTGGGCTTTCTGATGAGCGACCGTGGGAACTTCACAAGCCCACTCCAACCGACCTTCGTGCTGTACTAGAAAGCGCAGAATTACCAACGATGGAATCCGTAATGAAGGCGATTGCAACGTATATTGGTGAAGCCATTGAAGCGGAGCCAGTCGAGCCACCGAGTCAAGAAATCCCTTGGGCAACGCGCGTACGAATTGAAGGGTTGCCAACCGATATTTTGCTTTGGGTAGAACCATTAAACGATTCTGCTCGTGAAGCCGCAGATATTAACACTGGGTGCGTATTAGCATTGCAAACTGTTTTACATAGCGGTGATCCACTAACGCACTTCTCTAATTTAATGCGGCTTCTTGCTGGAGCCGAATTAAATGTTCATTCCATTTGTGATTTACCAACTGGTCGGTGGTTTCCGAAAAATATTTTAGAACAGGTGTTTGTTGATGATACTATTGAACCACCGGAAGAGATACTTTGGATTACTCGGTTGGTCGAAGCGCCTGAAGGTGTTGAACCTGAGGACCGGTGGGCATGGGTTTCAACACACGGCTTAACAAGATGTGGTCGATTCGAGTTAGAGATGTTGGGCGTTTGCGCAATCTATGTATCTGAAGCGGTACAGATTGTTGACGGCCTTGCTGCACTTACACTTGAAACTTCACTACCGCCTGCGGGGCAGCCAATGTCACTAGGGTCAAATCTCCTAGTTTCGCTTTTGCCTTGCAAAGATGCAATCGACATGCTGACGAAGGAAATGCCCGGATTCGAAGATAGAGACACGCCGAGTGTTGTAATAAGCAGCTCTGACGCTTCTTTAGTCTATCCCCACGATGCGTTGCTAACGCTTCACGCTGGTGAGACCGCGGTTATACAAACACTTCGCTCCACCGAACGCAGTGCAAAATTGGCTCAAGATAATTGGGACCTTTTATTAAAAACAGCTTCCCAAATTGGCGAAAATGAACACGCTGGTTGTATGGTGCAAGTTCCGTGGGCTCAAATTGATGATGATGAAGCACCGCGGGAATATCTTTGGTTTAGGATTGTTGAAGTAAATGGTAAAGAAGTTGTTGGCGAACTTGCCCACGAACCGGACATCGTAAAAAATCTATCCGAAGGTCAGAAGGAAACTATCGCGAAAACCGACATAACAGACTGGGTGCTCATGACGCCCGTTGGACCCATGGGTCCCGCAGACGCAGACGCCATCAATGAATTTCTTGAGCAGTTTAGTTAACCACTAGTTAATTGAATTATGAAGACCAACAACCCTGCTATTAATGCGAGAACAACGCAGAAAAATGCAACGCGAGCAGTAATTGGCATCGGCCTGTAAGCATCGTAATTTTCTTCGCCATCTACACATTCAAAGTCGTCCCAGTCGATATCTATCGAGTCCCGTTTATTGTCAATCAAAATTTGTCGCGCAATTTCGACATCTTCACGTCGAACTTGTACCGGAACGCCAACAACACCTGCGCTAAAAGTTACGCCCATGCCAATCGCGGGTGTTCCAAAAACGAATGCGTCAATGCCGTTGTCTTTCAAGACTATTGCTAAAACGTTTGCTTCAAATTCCGAAGTAGGAGAAATAATTGTGACTAAATCTTTACTCATGCAAAACTATCCTCATCTCCCATTGAGGGCTGAATAACATCAATCACTCTTTGTGTTCTTGGCTCAAGCCAGCGCAATTTTCTTTCGACCATTCTGATAAATGATGAACCGCGCACTCTTCCAAATGAACCACTTTTTATAATCGGAATAACGCTTTCCACTATCAATGCTTCAATCATCAAGAATGGAATTATTGAACGCTCTGATGCCATGAGTGGGAGTTTTGTAAATTGATCGTACGATTGCACAAGAGATTGAATAGTGTGCCCTCGAAAACTATCTGGCCATGAATCTACATTTTCCGCTTCGCCCATTCGCATCGAAAACTGCAACGCTCCATTTGCAATATCTGAAACTCTTGGGCTTACCCTCAGTGAATCAAAATCAATCACTGCAATTATTTCGCCATCTTTGTACAACATATTTCCGGGGTGCCAATCACTGTGAACAATAGATGTTGGAAGCGAGGAAAAGTCTACAGATTCAACTTTAGTAAACGCAATTTCATATTGTGATTGTAAATATGCAACGGATGATTCTATACCTTTAAGTTCTTCGGATGGTTCGTGTAATTTAAGTTTCGAAACTACTTCGCCAATTTTTGAAACGAAAGACAAATTCAAATGAAACGAATTTTTAGTTTCGGGTTCGTTCGGAAACTCACGAAGTATGTCGTGAAAATGAGCGAGCACTCTGCCGGACTCTGCCGCTGCGGGATTTGATTTATCAAATCGCTTACCACGAATAAATCGAAATAGTTCATATATGCGACCGTTGTGTTCTACAAGCGTTTCGCCATCTACCGTTTCGATTAACCCTGCAACTGGAAATCTATGTTCGGACAACCTGCGTTGAACTGCGTGTGCAAAATCAACTTGCGTTCTCCCATCTCGCCCACAAGCTCTACGCTTCAGTAGAAACTGACCTTTGGCGGTAATAACAATCATTTTTGCTGCACGGCGCGAACCCTTACGGTAATCAACAATTTTTTCTATAGCCCCAATGTTAAAACGACTTAAAACAATAACGAGATCTTGACCGTCAATTTCTTCTGCGATAGTTTCATCATCGACAAGTGGTCCAAGATGTGGCATTCGATCAATATTGTCTGCTTCGTTAGTCACACTGATATTTTATGTCAAATTAGTTTTGCTTGAAAAATACAGCTTGAGAATCATTATTCTGCGTTTTGTACTTGTTCTTTGATGCGATCGACTGCACCTTTTATTTCAACAATTCTCCGGCTAGTTTCACCATCCAAGCACTTACTAGCAATGGTATTTGATTCTCGAAGCATTTCTTGTGCAAGAAAGTCCAGGGTGCGGCCAATTGGTTCGTCTTCTGGCCTTGCTACGAGTTCTCTAAATTGAACTAGATGACCATCAAGACGCGTGATTTCTTCAGCAATATCTGTTTTTTCAGCAAAAATAGCAACTTCCCGAAGCGTGTCTTGTTCTGTAACATTTGCTCCAACTTCTGCGAACAACGTTTTCATTCGCAGGTGAAGCCGAGCTTGATACTCACACACAATTTCAGGTGCTCTTTCTTTAATGTGAAGTAGATGGTCAGCAATTTTTACAAGTTGTGATTCAAGGTCTTCTTCAAGCGATTGCCCTTCTCTGCGTCTCATTTCAATAACCTTGGCGCAACTTTCCTTAACTAAGTTTAGCACGGCAGTTTTCATGCGATTGGCAACGTCTACGTCCTCATCCGTTTTCAAAACGCCAGGCAACGAGAGAAGCCTTGACACCTCAATAGATACTGAAGAATCTACTTCGCGTAATTGCTTAATATAATTACCTAAAATGTCTGCATTAATGCTTGCAACGCCCCGCTCTGGTGAATCAATAAACTTCACGTTTATCGTGACACTCCCGCGTGAAAGGTGTTTCGATACAGCGGAATCAACTTCTGCCTCTAGACTTGCAAGCAAATCTGGCAATCGAACATTTGATTTATAAAACTTATTATTAACCGTGCGAATTTCTACCTGAAGCGATGTGCCGTCTTCATAGGACGATGCGCTTCCAAAACCAGTCATAGATCGAAGCATGTATTAATTTCCACCCGTTGGATGCTCGGAGCCTGAACTATCTGTGCTAGTAGGGTGGTCGGAATTGTTTGAAATTGGTTCAGAAGTTCCATCTGTGATTGGATTACCAGTGAAAGTTCCTGGCTCGGCGGTTGTCGCTGTTGCGGGTGTAGCATCTGTTGAGATAAGTGCGGCAGGAGCGACTTCTTCTTCGATTATCCCTTTACTTTCAACTAAATTCAAAGCAACCGCAGTGCCAAGAAAAAGTATAAATGCAACGACAGTCATAACCGTCAGTGCATCGCCAACTCGACCGCCGAATACTGTGTCTGTTCCGCCACCACCTGCGCCACCAAATGCTGCGGCAAGTCCACCGCCTTGGGGTCGCTGAACAAGAATGATGAGAATCATTGCGATTGCAATGACGATGAGTACTATTGTGAGAATAAGGAACGTGTTGTTCATTTCATACTTTCCAGAGCTTGTGTTACGACTTACAAGAAGCGGCAACAATTGCATTAAACGAGTCTGCTGATAAGGACGCACCACCTACGAGGGCGCCATCAATATCCGGGCAGGCAAATAACTCGGCAGCATTGTCGGGTTTGACAGAACCACCATATTGAATGCGAAGAGTATCCGCAACGATTTCATCATACATCCCACGAACACATTCGCGGATTTCTTTGTGGACAGTTTGTGCATCTTCTGGGCTAGCGGTCTTACCTGTGCCAATCGCCCAAACGGGTTCATACGCGATGACGACTGATTCCATCTGTGAAGCACCCACACCCTCAAGGCCCGATGTTACCTGCCCAAGAACGACTGAAAGGGTATTTCCAGACTCCCTTTCTTCAAGCGTTTCCCCAACACAAAGAACTGTTTGAAATCCACCAGCAAGTGATGTTTTCATTTTCATTGCGATTAATACTTCTGATTCACCCAAAACGTGTCGACGCTCACTATGCCCAATTAAGACACTCGTAACACCGATTTCTTTAAGCATATCAGCGCTAATTTCACCAGTGAACGCTCCATTTGGTGCATGCCAAATATCCTGTGCTCCGAGTGAAACCATAGATTGGTCAATGACGCTATCCACCGCTTGAAGATACAAAAATGGCGGATAAATGACCACGTCACAGCAGTCGCAAGAATCAAACTGATCTGCAACTGCACCAGCAAGAAGCATTCCCGATTCTAAATCGGTATTCATCTTCCAATTGCCGCCAATAATGGGTGTACGTTTGGTCATAAGAATCGGTAAGGATACCAGAAACCGGCGAATCTCTCGTGATTTACTCACATCTGCGAGTACAATCCGCTTTTTCAACCCCTCATGCAGGAATCCATTTATGCCGACCAGCGCTGCCGACATTCGAAGACAATATATAGAATTTTTCACCGAGAAGTGTGGTCATACCGAGGTTCCATCAAGCCCAGTCGTGCCGCACGATGACCCAACCTTGCTTTTTACAAATGCTGGGATGAATCAATTTAAAGATGTGTTTCTTGGGCGCGGAAGTAGACCATTCACACGTGCTGTCGATACCCAAAAATGCATCCGAGCTGGTGGGAAACATAATGACCTTGAAGATGTTGGCCGTGACACCTATCACCACACATTTTTTGAAATGTTAGGAAACTGGTCGTTCGGTGATTACTTCAAAGAAGAAGCAATCGCATGGGCGTGGGAATTATTTACCGAGGTCTGGGGCCTTGAGAAAGATCGACTATACGTCACCGTTTTTGCTGGAGATGAAAAAGATGGTTTAGAGCCTGACATCGACGCAGAAAATCTTTGGAAAAAATTGACGGACATCGACCATTCGCACATTACGCGATGGGATAGAAAAGATAATTTTTGGGAGATGGGAAACACTGGACCATGTGGACCTTGTAGTGAAATTCATTATGACAGTACGCCAGATAAAAGTGGTGGACATTTAGTAAATTTAGATGACCCAGATGTAATCGAAATTTGGAATTTAGTTTTCATCCAATACAATCGGGGTGACGACGGTACGCTTGCACCATTGCCAAATCAACATGTTGACACTGGCATGGGACTTGAACGAATCGTACGAGTTTTGCAAGGAAAAAACAGTAATTATGACACTGACTTGTGGACACCTATTTTTGATTTGATTACAAAACTTACTGGAGCTTCACCATACGCTGGTGGTCTTGAGGACCACACGGACATTGCGTATCGTGTTCTTGCTGATCACATACGTTGCCTTGTTGTTGCCATTGCAGATGGCGGAAGGCCAGGCTCAGCCGGACGTGAATATGTATTACGAAGAATATTAAGAAGGGGTGTTCGGCACGCACACCAAACATTTAATGTTGACGGTCCCCTGCTTTATAAACTCGTTCCAGCGGTTATTGAAACTCTTGGCGATGTCTTCCCAGAAATATCTAAAAACGAAAAACATATTACGCAAGTAATACTTGATGAGGAAGAAGCATTCCTTAAAACGCTCGATCGCGGTTTAGAATTATTTGATAAAGCCGTACAAAACGGTGACGGAAAATCCATCGACGCAAAAAGTGCTTTTACTCTGCATGACACGTTTGGTTTTCCAATAGATTTAACTGAAGTTATGGCTGAAGAACGCAACCTCACAGTTGATCGTTCTGGCTACGAACTTCTCATGGAAGAGGCTCGAGAAACTTCACGTGCTACGACTGAAGATGAAATGAAAATGCATCTACCACCGGAAGTGTTGGGCAAACTTGAATCTCTAAATATAAATCCAACAGACGATTCACCAAAATTTGGTCGCGGAGTATCTGTTTCAACGGTTAAAGCAATTTGGAATGGCAAGGAACTCGTCGGCAAGGCGGATGATTCTATGTTATTTGGTGTAATCCTAAACAAAACACCTTTTTATGCAGAACAAGGTGGTCAAGTTGGAGATTGCGGGCATTTAATTAGGGAACATACCAGCGATCATTCTGAGTCTGACTTCGTCGTTGAAGAAACACATTGTTACGGAGATTACGTTCTGCACGTTGGGCGAGTTTCGGGAAGCTCTCTTCAAATGGGCGACTCTGTCAATGCTATTGTTCGTGAAAAACAAAGGGTTGCCATAGAAGCAAACCACACTGGAACACATTTGTTAAATCACGCCCTTCGAGCAACTCTTGGCGACGACATTCAACAACGCGGTTCTCTTGTCGACAAAGATAGACTTCGTTTTGATTTTTCACACTCCCACGCAATGACTGACGATGAAATTGCAAATATTGAGCAACTTGTAAATAATGCCATTAACTCTGATAGCATTGTTGACGCGAAGAACGTTCCATTGAATCTTGCTCAAGAAATATATGGTGTACGGGCAGTGTTTGGTGAGCGGTATCCCGACCCAGTTCGAGTTGTGAGCATTGGTGCAACTGTTGATGCACTACTAGAAAATCCAACGAATAAAGCGTGGTACGAATGTTCCGTAGAATTCTGTGGTGGAACACACGTTCCAAGTTGTGACTCAGTAAAGCATTTCGTAGTTCAACACGAACAAGCGCTAGCTTCTGGCATCAGAAGAATTATTGCACTTACAGGAGTAGCCGCGATGGCTTCGCATGAAGCGGGCACTTCCTTGCTAAAACAAATCGAAGAGGCAACAAAGTACTCCGACGATACGCTTGTAAGCCGGCACGAAGAATTACTTCGACAAGTAGATGAACTATCAATTTCACAAACTGCACGACATGCAGCAAATCAACAACTCAAATCTCTACACAACCGTGTAAAGAGCATTCAAAAGAATGCTGCATCTTCTCGAAAAGATCATGTACTTGAACAAGCTCGTGTAATTTCAGAATTAAAAGACTCAATAATTGTCGCCACAATAAATGGTGCGGATAAAGATTCGATGATGGTGGCACTTGACGCAGTTCGTTCAAAGCGACCTGACGGTGCGGTAATGTTATTTACTGCTGACGAAGAAGAAGGTAAGGTAATTATTGTGGCTGGTGTAAGTAAAACACTTATTTCTAAAGGACTGAAAGCTGGCGACTGGGTTCGCGTAGCTGCTGGTGCTTGCGGAGGTGGTGGTGGTGGTAGACCCGACACAGCACAAGCGGGCGGTAAAGAACCTGAAAACGTTCCATCGGCGATGGATACGGCAAGCACATTTGCTTTGGAGGCAACAACATGACTGAAGAAAAACCAAACGAAGAAACAAACTTGCAGGAAACTGAAGCACTTGAAACAAAAAACGAAGGTGTTCCACATTTTATAACCCCCCTTCACCCAATTGTTCTGCAAGTAGGTGAACATGTTATTGCTGCATTGGAAGAAGAGGATACAGTTGCTGTTCTAACAACAATAACCGGTTCAACTATAGGTCAACAGGTAATTTCTATCCCACTTAAAGCAGAACACGTACAACAGGTGCATCAATTGATAGAGCAAATTCACGAGAGCAAAGAACCCGAACGAGTTCCATGTGTTGGGTTTCATTGTTTACTCGATGAAGATGTGGACAAGGAACCTAAAAAATGAAACCAACATTATTTAACATTTCTCTTGCGCAGTGGTCCCTCCACCGTGCATTTCAAAGTGGGTATCTCCAGTCTATTGATTTTCCAAGAATTACAAAAGAACAATTTGGAATTAACGCTGTTGAGTATGTCAATAGTTTTTTTCCTGACCGTTTGCCTAAAGTCGACTTTGTTAACGACTTAAAAACTCGTTGCAGTGATTATGGAGTTTTAAGTTTACTCATCATGTGTGATGGCGAAGGACATCTTGGCAACCCTGATGAAGTGGCGCGCAACCAAGCTGTTGAAAATCATTACAAATGGGTGGATGCCGCTGTTGAACTTGGTTGCCATTCCATCAGAGTTAATGCTCAGTCATCCGGCAGTTATGAAGAACAACAAAAACTTGCTGCAGACGGTTTAAGAAAGCTCTCTGAGTTTGGTGACACTAAAAAAATTAATGTCATTGTCGAAAATCACGGCGGACTAAGTTCAAATGGATCTTGGCTTGCCGGTGTTATTAAAATGGTTGACAACCCGCGCTGTGGCACACTTCCAGACTTCGGTAATTTTATTTTAGACTGGGGAACGCGTGAAGAATATGACAGGTATAAAGGCGTTCGCGAATTAATGCCTTACGCCAAAGCTGTAAGTGCAAAATCTCACGACTTTGGTGCTGATGGTAATGAATTGCATACTGATTATGAAAAAATGATTGGCATTGTTCTCGATGCTGGGTATCGAGGATGGATTGGCATTGAGTATGAGGGTGGAAAAATTGGCGAGTTTGAAGGAATTATTCGTACTAAAGATTTATTAGAAAAAGTTAGAGCCAGCAAAGAGGAAACGGCATGAAAGCTGCAGTAATTAAAAGCGAGGGAACTCCTGTTGCAAACAATGTTCAGTTTGTAAATGATTGGAATGAACTTACTCCCAAACAGAACGAAGTTTTAGTAAAAACTGAAGCATCCGCACTCAACCATCTCGACCTTTGGGTTGGCATAGGCATGCCGGGCCTAGGTCTTGAATACCCACGAATAAGTGGCTCAGACGGGTGTGGAATTGTTTCGGCTGTGGGCGAGGGAGTGGACGCATCGTGGTTAGGAAAGCGCGTTTTATTAAATGCTGCTGTTTTGCAACCCGAAAAAAATCTTCCTGCTGTTAGCCCATCTACCGAAGATATCCGAATGATTGGTGAACACGACCACGGAACAAACGCAGAGTTTTTTGTTGCGCCTGTTGCCAATGTTCTTGACGTTGGCGATGTTGATCCAGTACAAGCTGCTGCTTTTGGTCTTGCACATTTAACTGCCTGGCGAATGCTTGTTACACGCGCACAGTTACGCGCAGGGCAAACTGTTTTAATTACCGGTATTGGTGGTGGTGCGGCACTTGCTGCGTTCAACATTTGCAAGCTTTTTGGTTGCAACACAATTGTTACCTCAAGGCACCAATGGAAACTTGACCGTGCAATTGGACTTGGCGCAAACTATGCGATACTTGACGAGGGTGAAGATTGGTCAAAAACTGTGAGAGGGTTGACCGGAAAACGCGGAGTTGATGTTTGTGTCGATTCTGTTGGTGGACCACTTCACCTTCAGTGCATTAAAACACTTTCTCGTGGCGGTACACTTGTTACTTGCGGATGCACCGCTGGTGCAGCCACAAAAACTGATCTTGCAAGAATTTTCTGGAACCAACTTTCAATACTTGGTTCAACGATGGGCGACATGCATGAATTTCGTGAAGTTGTTGCACTCTTTAAAAATGGCATGAAGCCTGTCGTCGATTCAATTCACGATGCTGCCGACGCTTCTGTAGCATTCGCTCGACTAGAATCTGGCGAGCAATTCGGCAAAATCATTATTCGCTGGTAATACTTTTGGGACAGTCCCAGAAAATCCAAAAAACAACTGCCCTCATCTCCGATGAGGGCAGTTGCGGCTAGGTATTCTTAATCTGTCAAAAGACAGTGGTTTGTTGCCTGATACCAATCCATCCTTGGATTAGGAGGCACATGCGAAGTAAACTTCGCTATCAATCATAAACTTTTATGCAGTTCGGCGATTGAAAAGGGAAAGAACAATAACAAGAGCGATTAGGCCGACGAATCCGCCTGCGCTAAACTCAGTGATAAGGCCCGTTAAGCGGCCAACCATACCCGAGAAAAAGTTGTCGTTACCAGCCCAAATTACTTGAGCTAATACACCTACAGCGATGAAGATTAACATAAGGTCAATGAAGCCCCATGCCCATGCTTTAATAGTATCTAATGCGTTTTTCATAATAGAGATCTCCTTAGTTTCCGTGAACCCAGCCTGTTGTGGCCTAACTAGCCATCCCTGACAATTTGGACCACAACGCGGGTCCTTGGGATTTATGACTTATCGGCACAAGGCGCAAATTCACCACAGGTTTACGTCCGATTTTGTTTAGACAAGAAACCCAAAAGTACATAAGTCCTTAATCTAAAAAGGTTTACAATTTCACTATTTTTCAAAAAAAACATGTTTTGCGAGCAAATTGCGTGTTTTACTTAACAAAATCGCTCTCGAATTGCATTTTGAACAGCTAATTCAACGGTATCTTCACGCTGTGTGGAATCAATGACGCAATATCGTTCCGGCATCGCTCGAACTTGGTCCAAAAACCCCTCTCTGACCTTGAAATGGAAGTTTTTTCCTTTTAATTCCATTCTATCGAGCAGTGGATTTAACCGCCCAGCCGCTGTTACGTCGTCAACATCCAAAATGAGCGTTAAATCTGGCCAATTCCCAGAAACAGCCACCTCTGCTACTTGTTGAATCCATTCTTTAGGCAATCCACCCGCTGCGCCCTGATACGCCAGAGTAGCGCTAACAAATCTGTCTGCAACAACTAGCTCGCCTCTCTTTAGAGATGGAACAATCTCTTGCTCGACTAATTGAGCTCTGCTAGCCATATATAGAAGCATTTCGCACTGAATAGTCATGCACTCATTATCCGTATCGAGCAAAACTTGTCTAATTTGTTCCCCGATGGAAGTTCCGCCTGGCTCACGAACTTCTTTGACTACCACCCCGCCCTCTCTGCACCAATGCATAAATCGACGCATTTGCGTTGATTTACCAGAACCGTCTGGGCCGTCGAAAACAATAAATTTACCCGCTAATGCAGATGCAATTTCGTTCATGTGCTGCACTATCGTGCAATGCGACTATCTTTGCAAGGGGTGATGGTTACCATGTGAGAAATGCTTGTCAAACTGCACCAAGATGGACGAAAAACAGACCAATTTTCGATTGCAATTGAACAGCGTCCATCGAAAGTTCGGCTTGAACAAAGTGGCGACGATATTTTCCTTGATTGGAATTCGACCGTTGATGACTCGGGGCGATTGCGAGCTTGTGTGTTGTGTCGAGGTGATGTGTTTCGAGAACGAACTTTCCCTCAAATAACTGCCATCGTTATTGTTCTAGCGTTTGCCGGTGGTGTTGCGGGGTTGCTTGGTCTAGTAACAACGTGGCTAATGCTCATTGCGATGATTAGTGTTCTTCTCATAGACATCATTATCCTAATTTTTAGTTTCAATCGACTCGTTTGTTACAAATGTGAAACGAGATATAGCAAGTTAACCATTGCGCCATACCACCAAAAATGGGATCTGGACCGCAGTAAGCAAGTACAACGCGTCAGTTAGTTTTTAAATAATCCACATGCCAACGTGTGCGCCAAGCCAAAGCAATAACACACCGATTGTGCAACCGATAGTAAACACCGCTGCTTCTCGAATAGTAATTCCAAAAAAACCAACCATCGCAATGCAACAAAGTACAAACTGAGAAGTGGACAAAAGCAAAATGCGAGCGACGCCGTGGTCCATTTGTACAACGCGCACTGCTTCAATTAAAGAAACCGTTGCCAAACAACGCAGTGCCACGATGGGTAAATTGCCAAATGTACGACGCACACGCCAACAATTAATTCTAACCGCAGCAAGAAACAACAAAGAAAAAACAACCAACCGAACAAGTTCCCGCCAAAACTCTTGCAATCCAATTTCAACGGTGACCTCGATTCCGCTTTTGTAAAGCCCTGTTGCTCCAGTAAAAATGCCGTAGAGCACAATTCCAAAACCTACTGCTGCAATGGTGGTTGGTAACCAAATGCCGCCTCGATTTGTTTTACTAGATGTTGCATTAATATTTGCTTGTTCGTTGCTTGAATCTGTCATTTATGTTTCTCGATAGGTACAGTACCGCAATGACACAACATATATATAGTCTTGCTTCAATTTTTATCTTATCTCTCACAGTATTCGGCGATGTCATAGTGCTAACAAGTGGCGAACAACTTGAAGGTACTATCAAAAGTCAAGATGGTCAGTTCGTTCATGTGCAACACGCGATTTTGGGAGACATTTCAATTGAGTTAAAAAACATCACTACCCTAAATGGTGAACGCTTACCCGAGTCAAGCGCAATTGCACCCGATGAAGAGCCAGAAGAAAACCATGATGACACACTCTGGAACCAATCTATAAATGTTGGGCTCGGTATTCAGAATGGACAAAAAAATACTTCTGACTTATCTACTGCCTACCACGCAGATAGAACTAAAGACGAGCACAAAGTTGCCTTTGACATCCGTTATAAAATGTCAAAAACAGATGGTGAGCGTACATTGAATCGTTTTGCTAGTTCGTGGGGAAACACTTGGTATCAAACTGATAGCCCTTGGGATGTTTTTACTACGTTGCAGTTTGATTGGGCAGAATTTCAATCGTGGGATCAACGTCTTGTTGGCGACTTAGGCGTGGAATACGAAGTATTGAAAACAATAGAAAATAATGAAGAATTTACGCTAACACTTCGTCTTGGTAGTGGCTTTAGAAAAGAGTTTCAGTCGAACAATGACCACTTAATTCCGGAGGGTTTGCTCGGTGTTGGGGTTAATTGGGTTGTTTCAGATAAACAAACGCTTACCGCTTCAACAACTTGGTATCCAGATTACGACGATGTTTCAAATTACCGTTTAGTTACAAATGCTTCGTGGAATTTACAAATGAGCAACATCGAAAACATCCAGTTTTCAATTGGTTTTCATCATGAATACAATTCCCAAGTTGATGCTGGTGTAGATAATTCTGATCTACAACTCACCGCAGGGATCAATTACTCTTTCTAGATAACCTGTAAAATCCTGTAAATTAGCGCGTTTTGCAACACTAGAAGCGATTATCCTCATTTTGGTGTTGTACGAATACGCTCTGATGATGGCATAAACCACAATAATCACAATTTAATAAAAAAATATTGATATTCGTTGACCATATTCGATTGAGGTGCATAGTAGTAGTAATGAAACAAGAAACTCGAAAAGAAATGCTTCAAAACTTATTGTCTCATAAGAGTCATAAAGTTGCTGTTCGTACAGCGAAAACACCTTCAAGTTGTTTTATGGCCTCATATCGTTGTTGTACAAAAGGCGAATGGAAGCAAGCTGCAACACAATTCGCTTTTACGATGAACCTCATTTGGTCAATCATCGTAAATCCCATAGCGGGAGCAAATCGGAAAAACTGAGTAACTACTCAAAACCAAACACCGACAAGCCCCGCCTAACCAAGACGGGGCTTTTTTTAAGAATAGATACACATGAACTCACCAATAAACAACCAAAACGAAACTGAAAAGTGGAACAATGCAAAACCATCTCTTGCTTCAATGGTCAGCACTCTGCGAATTAAGTTAACCACTACCACTGATGGATGGTGTGTCGATATTTCCTCACTCACTCCTTGCGATGCCATGATGGCTCTCGCTCGAGAAGATTTGTTGGAAGGTGCGACCATCCTCTGTGGTGATGGTGAAACAAAGTGGGTTGCATGCATATACGGACCCATCGAAGCTGGCGATGCACACGCAATTGTGCATGAAGTTTCTACATCGGTTTCGCCTCTTTGCGCAGACTTCAGAATGCAGTCCGTTGTTACATCTAAACTTGATGAAGGAATATCGGCGCATGTTCGCGAGTATGACGACGCGCTTATGCTCGCAGCAACTACCTTAGCTCGATACATGAGCGATATAACTGGCGAAAGTGTTAACGAGCCAGACTTAGGTGTTATGGACTCACTCCTCCATAAAACTGGAACCATTTCAATCAAACCTATCGACACTGAAGTATTCGCTTCATTCATAGATGTTGGTATCTCAACCGCGTGCCCTACAGACCCCGCAGATTCGTCCGTTATCTATGACATCCACTCTGATTCGTTTGTGCATGGCTACGTAGTGCCATGTACTTTCCTCCCTTGATTGGAAGGGTCGACTTAACAGTCGACCCTTTCCTTTTTATATACTGCAATTATGGCAATAGTAAATCACCAGCACACAGATTCTGGAATTCTTCAAATCACGTTGAATAACCATGCAATGCGAAACGCACTTAGCATTAAAATGTTCGACGCGTTAGGCGAAGCAATAGAACAAGCAAACACTCAAACGAAGTGCGTATTGCTCAAGGGTGAGGGTGTTGTTTTTTGCTCTGGGTTTGATATGAAAGCATGCGCAGGAAACTTGCCTTTATTAGAACAATATATTTTACGGTTGACGACTCTCATCCGAACACTCCGAAGACTTTCAGCTCCTGTTGTTGTTGCAGCACATGGTGCTGCAATTGCGGGTGGTTGTGCAATTTTAACTGGATGTGATTTTGTAATCGGTTCACAAGTTGCGAAGTATGGATATCCAGTACACAGAATTGGTATTTCGCCTGCGGTTACAATTCCAACGCTCTTTCAAAAATTGGGCGAAGGAAGAGCGCGCACACTCATTCTTAGTGGAGAAATTATTGACGGAAGTGATGCATACGCAATTGGTTTACTTTCTCATTTAGTAGAAACAGACAAACAAGCAATCGTCACTGCAAATGAACTTGCTGAAGCACTTGCACAAAAACCGCCAATTGCTCTTCAAGCAACAAAGCGGTGGTTAAATGAACTTGATGGTTCTCTTGATGATGAGCGGTTTGATAAACCTGCTAAACAATCGGCTTCCGCTCTTGGAGAGGAAACTGAAAAGATGTTAAACCAACTTTGGAATAAATAATTACTGGCAATTTCCCCAGTTTGCAATCAACATAAGAACATCATTAACGCCAACGTTTAAGTCGCCATCGATATCGCCCTCACATCCAGGGCAACAATCCGCCCCGTTTGGATTCCACTGGCCAATCAAAATCAATAAATCTGACACGTTGACTATACCGTCTCCATTTATGTCGCTATCGCACGCAACACCCTGTTGGATCGGCTTGAAATCTAGAACAATTGGCAAATGATCACTTGTCGATGAAACTAGTGTGTCGGAAGCATTCAATCCAAGAATACTCAACTCACTGTTTGACATTGTGTCTGTGTTAAATACAAAATTGTTACCGATTGCCAACACGCTATCGGTCACCATCAATCTGTCTAGGTTACTCGGTGGCCAACTTCCGCTTCCTTGCCAAGTAAAGGTGTCGCCGGTGTTTGGATCTGCGGGAGTTACATCAAACAAATTTGAATTGTCCCAATCGCCCTTTATATCTGGACAATACGTAGACTCATCTATGATGTCACCAGTAATAAGAGTAAGTTCTGGTTGAGGCCCGCCTACAAGATTCATGTCACCAGTCAAAATCATCGGCGTACCCCAAGGCAAGTCAATGTTTCGACCAACAAAGCGCGCGTCGCCCATCCACGTTGCAATAGCGTCTGCGCTTTTTTGTCTTTTAATATCCTCGTCCCCGTAACTACAACACTTAAAATGAACGCCAAGAATGTACACATCCCTATCGAACAAATTATCTGGCAAATCAACTAAGGCCATAGTTACGCCACGAGTTGAACTTGCAGGCGTCGTATCTACTTCTAGCATTGACATTGGTAAATGCGACGCAACGATTGTTCTAATTCCAGCGTTTATCCCAAGGTGGACACTCCAGCCGTTGGTTGGCATGTGGTGGCTTAACCAATCTGCAAATTGAAGCGCATCATCATTGTTCGTTGTTACTTCTTCAAAGACGACGATATCTGGATTTAACGCAGATATAACTCTTGAGAAAGCATCTGATGAAAGGTTATATGGGTCAAGGTCGCCGTGCAAGTTATAAGAAACTACTCGAACATCTTGGGCATCCCATTTATCAAACTGGGTTGTGCCACGCTTTTGTGCCTGCGCAAATGATGTGCCTGCAACAGCAAATGAAAATGCAACGGTGAAAATAATGTTGTTATACATAATTAAAGTGTACCTCTTTTCCAACTAAATCCAAAGACTAATATTGAAGAGAGCCCACTGAACGAATACAATACATCTTTTACCCTAATTTCATGCTGTAAAGCGAGGTAATACCAATATGGACAAGAAACACGCTGAATCGTCCTGTCATGACCGCTATTCCCCCGCTGCAACAACGTTCGAATCCGCTTTGTGCTGCGCTGTCGATTACGATGAAAAATGGCTCAAAGCAATACCCCCAAGAAGTAATAGATTGTGATTACGGCTGTGGCGACCCAAGTAAATATGTCCGAGAAGGCGAAAGGGTCAACGGTATTGAATTCCGTTCAATGACAGTAATTGCATGCAAAGCAGATGCTCAAGGAAACACAGACTCTGGACCTATTGTTGAGCAAACAAACGATTGCTGTTCGGATTCTAGTTGTTGCTAAAAAGCAAGGGAATTTATGTTTCTTGCAGTTCCTTTGCGGTTTCTGCATCAACTACATCACTATGACATGATGCCTTGCCCTCGGCTGTTGTTCCCATTTTTCCTTTAACTTTGGTCGCAAGTTTGTGCACTTCTTCAGGAGAAAGCACACCGCGTTGCTCAAGAATTTCCTTTTGCTCAATAGTCAGTGCTGCAGAAACCTTTGGTTTATCCCAAGCGTAATTTTCATCTTTGCCTGAAGCAAACTCTTGAATTTCTTTACTGATTCGAACACTACACCAGTCGTGTCCACACATTGCACAAAAATCTGTATCGACATCCATATCTTCATCGTGCATCGCGCGTGCAAAATCTGGATCAAAACTTAAATCAAAATGTTTTTGCCAGTTCAGTGCTGCACGTGCTTTTGTTAGTTCGTCATCATTGTCACGACTGCCTGGAATTCCGAGGGCGATGTCCGCGCTATGTGCTGCAATTTTATATGCAATGCATCCTTGCTTTACATCGTCTTTCTTTGGAAGACCAAGGTGTTCCTTTGGAGTTACATAACAAAGCATTGCTGCGCCGTGGTATGCAGCTGCAGTTGCGCCAATGCAACTCGTAATATGGTCATAACCAGGAAACATGTCAGTAACCAACGGGCCAAGAACATAAAACGGTGCACCATGGCAAAGTGATCGTTGCAACTTCATGTTGTATTCCACTTGGTCAAAAGAAACATGACCTGGTCCTTCAACCATTACTTGCACACCTTTTGCCCATGCACGTTCTGTCAATTCACCTAGCACTTCTAATTCGCGAATTTGCGCTTCGTCAGTCGCATCAGCGAGGCCACCCGGACGAAGACCATCGCCCAGGGAAAACGAAACGTCGTACTGTCGCATTAAGTCACAAATATCATCGAAACAGTCATACATTGGGTTTTGCTTGTTGTGATGTATCATCCATTTAGCCAACAACGAACCTCCACGAGAAACAATTCCGATTAATCTGTCTTTAATATACGGAATGTGCTCATGCAATACTCCTGCATGTATGGTGAAATAATCAACGCCCTGCTCTGCTTGATTTTCCAATTCTGCCATGATCATTGCCGGAGTGAGGTCTTCGATTTTCTTATTCATGATCATCGCGTAAATTGGTACCGTTCCAATCGGTACTGATGATTGGCTGATAATTCCACTACGGCAAGCATTCAAATCACCGCCTGTTGAAAGATCCATCACGGTGTCAGCGCCCCACTTCACAGACCAATGTAATTTTTCGAGTTCCTCTTCAATTCCAGATGAAACTGGCGATGCTCCCATGTTTGCATTTATTTTTGTTAGCGAAGCTCTACCAATTGCCATTGGGTCAAGATCCATCGCAAGGTGCACTATGTTTGCTGGAATAATCAAACGTCCTGCAGCAATTTCATCGCGTATCTGTTCTGCTGTTAGGTGAGGTTCACGCTCTGCAACTCGCATCATCTCTGGCGTAACAACACCCAAGCGAGCGTTTTCTAGTTGTGTTACTGGATGAGCGTTGGGAGCTGGATTGAAATCCCAAGCCGTTTTTGTTGAAGGCGAGGGCATTCCAGGAGTATCGGGTGAACTAAACATGGTCGCACCGCCGATATTCGCTTCTAAGGAAAAACTGCCTGGCGCAGTACCTTGTTTCTTAGAAGAAGGATTATCCGCTCCGTGCATTGGTAGCGCATGTTCCTGAAGTCCTACATTTATATTGGTTTCTTTCATCCCCATATTCTACCTTCGCTACAATCCTCAATGACCTTATGAAAAAATTATGTTTCATCGCAATTATTGCCCTTGCGGGGTGTCAATCCCAGCAAGTGGTCAACTATAAAGCAACAAATCTCTCTACGGTTGGTCCTGTCGAAATCAATGTGCAGTCCTTCAGCGGAGATGTCAAAATTATTGTCGACCCGACCGTTGTGGGCACAGTGGTGACAGCAATGCAACTAGAAGACAGTATCGGTGAAGTGCCACTTGCACAAGCGAAAATGCGATGCACGACTGAAATTGAAACTGGCGTTACAGGACAGATTGTGCACATTATTGCAACGTGTGATGAAAACCCATTAAATCTAATCAGTGCAGATATCGTTATCCGAGCGAATTCGATTCATGGCGTAACCGTCGCAACCAAGGATGGTGACGTCACACTTCTTGGAGTTTCTGGTGCAATATCTATTCAAACTAGCGATGGTGATGTCCGAGTCGTAACACCGCTTGTGATTAATAGCGCTGTCGATATTGAAAATCGAAGAGGAAATATTGTCTTCCGCGTTCGAGGTGAATCCTCTGGAATAATTGATGCAACGGCAATTGGTGGTAATGCATCCTTAGATCTTCGACAAGGAGAGGCCACCATCTTGCCTGGCTCAACGGGTGATCACCTTGTTGCAAAGTTTAATGGCGGAACAAACCCAATTACAATGCGAACTGTTGATGGCAACATTCGAATTCACGTTGTTGCTGACCCTGTTGGTAGTGAACCACTCTTCAGTACTGATTGGATATCTTGGTAAATAAGAAATGGCTGCGCAACGAGAACTACACGATTTCTTTTTCAAAGAGGCAAAACGCAAGGGCTATCGAAGCCGGGCCGCGTATAAATTGTCAGAGATAGATGACAAAAAAAATATCTTAAGCAAAGGTGATTTTGTTTTAGACCTTGGCGCAGCTCCAGGAAGTTGGCTTCAAGTTGTATCTGAGCGAATTGGAGAACACGGCAAGGTGATTGGGGTTGATCTTAAAGAGATTGAAGAGGGTCTTCCATATAACGTTACTACAAGACAAGAAGACGTTTTATTACTTACACCCAAAGATTTTGATGGCAAGTTGTTCGATGTAGTTTTGAGCGATATGGCACCAAGTACAACTGGCACAAAAACCGTTGACCATCATGGTTCTGTACATCTTTGCCACAGTGCGCTTGATTTATCCGCAACACTTTTAAAACCGGGTGGAAACCTTGTAATGAAAGTTTTAGAGGGCGAGGCATACCCAGAGTTGTTAAAACGATGTGCTAATTCTTTCGACACAGCCAGAGGGTATAAACCAAAAGCATCGAGAGCAATTTCTACTGAAATATTTATCGTTTGTTTAAACCGCAACGAAGACATGCCAAAGCCATTAACTGCTGCTCCCCCGCCACCAACTTCTGGTTGGGGCACTGAAACTTAATCGCCTTACCAGCCACGTTTGTTGTCATACTCGTCGCGCTTCTTGTTGATTCGGTCTTGCCGACCAACGAGATTTTTTTCATGCTTTAATGACAGCGTACTATCTGAAGCAAACTCCAACAAAGCTCTTGCAAAAGTTGTGAGAGTCCAAATCCAAGGCAACAGTACTATGACTAAATAAAGCCAATATAAAGCGGGAGGAATTCCACCACTACTATCTACTGCAACCCTTTTCCAGGGTGACACAAAAACAATTACACCAAGCGTAGCCATAGAAAATGTAACGAGGTTACATTTTCTTGCAACAAAATCTAAACCAATTCGAAGTGCAAGGTCGTGTAACCAAAAAGCAAGACCAATTAACCCAACTCCTGCAATTGCATGCAAGATGAACGTAGGCATGAAGTCTTTTAAAATGCCACCAAAAGTTCCTGCCTCGGTTGGAACATAAAAAACAAACCAGACGACATATCCAACTGCCCAACCCCATTGCGTTATTGGAATCCACTTTCGTATAATTCTGTACATTGGTGGCATAGAATTATCTACGTTCGCTGGCATCAAGCCAATGACAATGCTCGGCCAGAACAACGACATCCCAAACAGTACTACTCGATAGAGGGCTATTGGAATCAGGCCGAATGCCACAAGGAACTGAACAAAAGCGAGCGCTAGAACAAACATTGCGGCGACCCGCATCCAGTATTTCGAGCGAACTCGAATATCGGGAACTGGCTCTAGACCTTTCACCACAATATTCGAATTTATCAAATTCATAAGTTTGCCAGGAGGCATATCCGCTGGATGAATTGTCGTTCCACTTTGTGCGCTTGCAGATTGAGAAATACCGCACTCGGGACAATTTGCCGAAGGTGGTAATCCTCTCATGTCATATCCGCAATTCAAACATGAATGAGATTCATCCGCTAGATTAACTGACGTTCCACTTTGTGCGCTTGCAGATTTAGAAATACCGCACTCGGGACAATTTGCCGAAGGTGATAAACCTCTCATGTCGTACCCGCAATTCAAACATGTAATTGGCTGCTTAGTCTGCATCAAACATCGATGCAATTTCGTCGAGATTTGTATGAAGCCAAGTACGGTCTTCATCTTTTTCTATCTGTTCGCCGATTTGCCGCGCCTCTGCTAAGTGAACTTCTGCTTGCTGTTGATCATTTGAAACTAAGACCCTCGCTAACCTTTTATTTGCAAATGCCAAATCCAAACGGTAACGTGAGACGTGCGCGGTATGCGCCATCTCTTCATCTTGTTCAGCCGTTCTATTTTTGGTACTAAAAATAGAACGTGTATGATTAAATAAGTCGACTGCAAGTTGTATGTGGTCTGTCATACTGACTGCTCAACACATGATGTCGAGGTGTTCTGCTTTGCATGATTTACTGCGTTTTTAAACATCTGTAACCCGAGCGTGTCGCCTTGAAGTTGTTCTTTTGGAAGGCGGGTCCACGTTGGATGCTGTGTCCAACGTAAAAAACGTTCTGGGTGTGGCATCAAACCAAACACCAACCCACTTGCATCACAAATTCCCATGACATCGCCAATTGATCCATTTGGATTATCGTTTGCGCCATACCTGCACGCTACACGTCCGCTGTCTTCAATTTCTTGCATAACTGTTTCATTGGCGGGCACAAACCGACCTTCGCCGTGTGCAATTGGAATATACGAAGTTTCTGGTGTAGACGTAATGTTTTTTGTCCAAATACAACGCGTGTTGCTTGGTACTTTAAACTCAACCCATTTATCTATGAAGCGGGCTGTGTCATTTTGCACAAGTGCAACCGTAGGTTGCGGTACAACGTCACTCCAGTCGCTTCCTGGAATTGGTCCAGGCAATAAACCAAGTTGGACTGCGATTTGAAAACCGTTGCACGGTGTAATCATTGGAACCCCGCGCCTTAGTGCATCTGCAAATTTCGGATACAACGTTTTGCGCATGAGATTCGCCATAATGCGACCAGCAGCAATCGAATCGCCATAACTAAAACCGCCTGGAAGCCCAACTAAATCTGCTTCGTCAATAAGAGTTGGGTTATCTAACAGTTCATTTATATGCACCGACCAAGGCGTTGCACCCGCAAGAGCGAATCCTTCTGCAAGTTCTAAGTCGCAGTTAATTCCAGGAGCAGTGATGATAAGTGCTTTTATCATTAAATCACCATCCCAGTCATCCAGCACTGCATTAACTCATCTATATTCCAAGTTGCGGCTCCCAAATGTAACGCTTTTCCATCGTTGAATGAACCAACAACTTCAATGGGGACTCCGTCAAAATGTTTTTGTATCTGTTCAATGTTTTCGGGTGTTACTTCAAGCAAATATCTAGATGCCGTTTCAGAGAAACACAGCGATTCATTTTCAAGTTGTAAGTCAAGACCAAGGTTTCCTCCGAATGCCATCTCTGCGGCAGCAACAAGAATGCCACCCTCGCTGCAGTCGTGTGCAGAAACGACGAGCCCAGATTGAATTGCAGAATGCACAAACTTTGCATTTCGAGGACCATCTATTAATGATGTGGATGCGAGCTCGTTATCGCAGTTTGCATCTGGGTCAATCATAAGCAAATGCGAACCACCCATTTGTTGTTTGGTTTCGCCGACAAGAACAAGTTTGTTGCCGGATGCTTTCGCGTCCATCGTCACGCAATTGTCAATTGAGTCCACCATTCCAAAGCCCGAAATCAACATCGTTGGTGGAATGTAAATTGTTTCACCTGACTCAGTGGTGAATTGATTGTTTAGCGAATCTTTGCCTGATATGAACGGAGTTCCGAATGCTTTCGCAGCGTCGTAACATCCGTGTGAACATCGAACAAGCCGCCCTAAACTTTCTTCATCTTTCACGCCTGGCCAACAGTAATTGTCCAGAATTGCAATTGTTGATGGGTCGCCACCAACACAAACAATATTTCGAACACATTCATCAATTGCAGCTGTTGCAATTAAATATGGGTCGTCTGCGAGACCAGTTGCGAGGCCACTTCCGATTGCAAGGCCTTTATTTGAACCCCGAACAGGAGTAATTACCGCTGCATCTGAAGGCGCGCTTCCGGACGGACCTACGAAAGGACGAATAACACTTCTGCCTTGAACTTCATGATCATACTGTTGCACAATTGACTGTTTGGAAGCAATGTTCGGATGCGAAAGAAGTTTTGGCAACATTGTCTGAATGTTAATTTCGTTTGCACCTGCTTGCTTAACTGGCACGGGTTTCCAGTGGGCCGTTCTTGTTGCACCGTGGTATCCCTCGTGCAAAAAGTGCATATCAATTTGCCCAACTATTTCACCGTCGTATTTTAAAATCAACTCGTTACCCGGCGTGCCGAATTCTCCTAAATCGCAAAGTTCGGCATCGTGTCGATCACAAATTTCTTGAATCGCTTTGACTTTTTCAGTGGGTACGGACAACACCATTCTTTCTTGCGCTTCACTAATCCAAATTTCCGACGGGGTCAGTCCCGGGTATTTTAATGGTGCTTGCTCAAGATTTACCGTTGCGCCTATTTTCTCGCCCATCTCTCCAACCGCACTTGAAAAACCGCCAGCGCCACAATCTGTTATTGCACTGAAGAGGCAACCAGATTCGTGGTCTCGTGCTTCAAGAATTGCATCGAGCGCTTTCTTTTCTGTAATAGGGTTTCCAATTTGTACTGCGTGTGAAAATTCATCAGCATGTGTGTCTGTTAACTCTGCTGAAGAAAAAGTTGCGCCATGAATTCCATCTCTGCCGGTCTTTCCACCGATGACAATAATACGATCGCCTTGCTGTGCATCACCTTCAATACAATCGATAGGCATCACGCCAACACATCCGCAATAAACCAAGGGGTTTCCTGCGTAATTGTTATCGAACCAAACACCACCGTTTATTGTTGGTATGCCCATTCGGTTACCGTAATCTCGAACACCACGAACAACTTCGCCCAATACACGGCGTGATGGAAGACAACCAGCGGGTGTTTCATTATCAAAATTTGCAACACAGAAAGTATCCGTTGCTGCAATTGGTCTTGCCGCTAAGCCGGTTCCCATGATGTCTCGGATGCACCCACCAATTCCGGTAGCGGCACCACCGTATGGTTCAAGTGCAGACGGGTGATTGTGTGTTTCGACTTTAAAACAAACTGCGTGCTTGTCATCAAATTTTACGATTCCGGCATTGTCAACAAACACACTCAAGCACCAATCTACTTCGCCGTCCATTAATTCATACGTTGCTGCAGCAACAGTGCTTTTTAACAAGTTGTGAATTGTGACAGAACCGTCTTCATGTTCTTCGTGGTTAGGACGGTTAATTGCATCTGGGCCTGTGTACCTGATTGTTGCTTTTAACGTTTTATGAACACAGTGCTCAGACCATGTCTGCGCTAATGTCTCAAGTTCAATCTCGCGTGGTTCTCGCTTTAGATTTTTATAGTGTGTCTGGATTCCTTGCATCTCTTCTAAATCTAGAAAAAGATGAGAGTTTCTGGACATTGTTTCAAGTTCATTATCTGAAAGTTCAGAAATTGGAATTTCTGGCACAACCATATCGTGCGGGTGCCCTTTTGGAAATTCACTCGGGTGATATGGCGACGTATGGATTTCATGCACAACTGTGTTTGCAAAACAACGCCGAGCGAGTTTTTCCGCTTCGTTTGCATCAATGCCGTGCAAGTCAAATCGACGTGCCGTTTGTACTTGTACTTTTGTGCCCAAGAGGCGCTCGATTGCGAGCTCAACTGCTTGTGCTTCAGGATCCATCACGCCAGGTTGTGGGTGAATTTCAACCATTGAATCTGCGTGGGGTTCAGAAGAACCAATAATTACTTTTTCAGAAACTGGATTGCAGAGCAGTTCGCTTGCAATTAATTCTGCTGAAGCAATATCTACATTTCCCTCAACAAGGTAAACCGATGTTGTTTCGATTGTCGTAGGAGAAAAACCAACTTGTAGGGCTTGGTGCAGTGCGGCTTCACCTTGAGGATCTGAGCAATTGGCGGAAGGTGTGACTTCGATGCGAAACACTGTCATAATGTGTGTAGGGTACCAGAGGTAGAACTGACGATACCATGTATACCATGACGAATCTTCCTACTTTTATTTTGTTTACTGACGGTGCGTGTTTAGGCAATCCAGGACCTGGTGGCTGGGCATATATTTTGCGAAATGATGCTGGAGAAATAGTTGGAAGTGGCGGCGACCCTGACACTACAAATCAACGAATGGAAGTAACCGCAGTGCTTAGAGCACTTGAGTCATTGAAAGAACCGTCCGTAATCGAAATTCATGCTGACAGCCAATATGTGACCAAAGGGTTGACGCAATGGATGGATGGTTGGATTGCCAAGGGCTGGAAAAATGCGCAAAAGAAACCCGTTGCAAATCAAGATATATGGAAGCCCCTCTCGGAGCTCCGTGAAAAACACCAAATCACAACAATTTGGGTGAAGGGCCATTCCGGTCACCCAGAAAATGAACGTTGCGACACCATTGCTTCCGCAGAAGCTGAAAGATTTTCTCAGTAACGGGTGAGTGCGAATATCGAATTTTTACTGCACTAATTCCGTGTTCATTACATCTAATGCCCTTTTTGGCACCGTTTTTAGATTGTCCCCATGGAACTGGGCCAATTATTTTCGCCAATTTATCACCAAAATATTTGTCGATTCTGTTTTCGACTCATTTTGCCCGTTTTCAACTGGCTTGGCCGTGGATGGTTGCTTCTCTCGCTAGTATTGGTATGATACGTGGCTCGCCTGATGGAAGACGAATAACCTCAGAACTCGGAACTACTTATGCCAACAATCAACCAACTCGTACGAAAACCAAGAAAGACCCCAAAGGTCAAATCCAAGGTTCGTGACCTCGAAGCAAGCCCACAAAAACGTGGTGTCTGTTTGCAGGTTCGTACTGTAACTCCTAAGAAGCCGAACTCCGCGCTTCGAAAAGTTGCACGAGTTCGTTTATCTAATGGAAAAGAAATTACAGCATACATTGGTGGCGAAGGACACAACTTACAAGAACACTCCATCGTGCTTGTTCGTGGCGGACGTGTTCGTGACCTTCCTGGTGTTCGATACCACGTTGTTCGCGGCGCACTTGACACACTTGGTGTTGATGCTCGCAAGCAAGGTCGTTCCAAATATGGAACTAAGAAGAGTAAATAATCAACCGCGCAATCTTATGTGAGATTGCGCAAGCAAGTAATCGTGCTCGTGGAATTTGAAAAATTCCAGTATGAGGCACGGTGAACAAAGTCACAATTCGGTGACAGATGAGCTGAAAGGAAGAAGCAATGGCTGGACGAATCACAAAATCAGAAGAACAACTAAAACCAGATCCAAAATTTGGTGACAAGGTTCTTGCAAAATTTATTAACTGTTTCATGAAAGATGGCAAAAAAGCTGTCGCACAAAGAGTCATGTACGATGCACTCGACCGTATTGAGGCAAAACTCAAAAAAGAAAAAAGCACTGACGATGATGCTCCGAAAACATCCATTGATATTTTTCACAAAGCACTCGAAAATGTACGACCAAATGTCGAAGTTCGTTCAAAACGAGTTGGCGGCGCGAACTACCAAGTTCCAATGCCTGTTAACGCGCGTCGTCGCCAAAGTTTAACGTTCCGATGGATTATCGTTGCTTGCCGTGCAGAAAAGGGTAAACCATTTGCACAGTGCCTTGCAAAAGAACTTTGGGATGCATCAAAAGGCGAGGGCAAAGCAGTTAACACGCGTGAACAAACTCACCGCATGGCTGAAGCTAACAAAGCGTTCTCACATTTTGCGTTTTAATTGGACATCATTTAAAGTAGCTTAAATTATGGTTACTCCTGATCGTTACCACCGCCAACGGCTCGTCGATGGCATCGGCGATGAGGGTCAGTGTGCCATTATCAATTCGACTGTCGCTATTGTTGGCGTTGGTGCACTTGGTTGTATGTCTGCATCAATCCTCGCAAGGGCTGGTGTTGGGAATTTAATTCTAATTGACCGTGACATTGTTGAAAAAACAAATTTGCAACGACAAATATTGTTCACCGAGGAAGATGCAACCACACAACAACCAAAAGCGACTGCCGCGGCAACGCGACTTTCCGCTGTAAATAGTGACATTTCCATTACTGCACATGTTGAAGATTTAACTGCAAGAAATATCGACCGACTTCTTGCTGGAGTTGACGTCATCGTTGACGGGCTTGATAATTTTAATACTCGATATCTACTCAATGACTACGCAGTAAAAACAAATACTCCATTCATGTTTGCTGGGGTAATTGCAAGTCAAGGAAATGTGATGTCAATTATTCCTGGTGTAACACCATGCCTTCGTTGTCTGTTCCCCGACCCGCCAAAATCGAGTGAACAAGATACCTGCGACACCCTTGGTGTACTCGCACCGGCAATTGGAATCGCTGCATCATGTCAATGTATGGATGTCCTAAAATTTTTAACTGGAAATCAAGATAACATTTCCCGAACGATTCTTACGTTTGACTTGTGGAACACGGTTAGTAATCGAATTTCATGCGACGGTCCGGTAGATAACTGCACATGTTGCCACCAAGAACAGTTTGACTTTTTAGCAGCACCTGTCAGCGAACCCGTTGCTCTTTGCGGAAAACTTGCTGTATCGCTTCCAAGCCCTGAACATTTTGACTTACATGCCACAGCAAAAAAACTTCAGGAACATGGCTCGTTTGAGTGCTCAGACACGATGATTCGCGGAGAATTTCACGAAGAGCAAGCAGCAGACGGAACTGCAATTAAGTTACTCTGCTTTCATAATGGCAGAGCCATTATTCACGGCACAGATGACATTCGCCGCGCAAAGGCGATTTTCGAAAGATATGTTGGAAATTAACTAATCGAACCCTATACTGTGAGTTCAACTATGGAACAACAACCAATTATTGAAACAAAACCCATGAATCTTCCAACCTGTTTGGATGGTCCGGTGACGCTTCGTACATTACGACGGTGGTCTAAAGCAAATACAAAATGGGCGATGCTTACTTGTTACGACGCGACCACTGCACGGTGGATGGCTGAAGCTGGATTGCCAACACTTCTTGTTGGCGACACTGCTGCTGAAATGATTCTTGGTTACGACAGCACAATTCATGCTCCGCTTGATTTTTTAATCACAATCACTGCTGCAGTAAAACGGGGAGCGCCAAATTGTTTTGTCATGGGCGATATGCCTTTTTTAAGTTATCAAGTTGACGAAGCCTCTGCAATTCAAAACGCTGGCCGTTTCTTAACCGAGGGAACTGCGGATGCTGTCAAACTTGAGGTAGATGGAAAATGGGTAGACCGATTTGCTGCAATTTGTAATGCGGGAATCGCAGCGGTTGCTCACCTTGGTTCAAGGCCACAGCAAGCAAAACAAACCGGTGGTTATATAACCGCGGGTAGAAATGCAGAAGCTGCAAAACAAATTGTTGAGGATGCAATTGTTATGGAACAGGCGGGTGCTTCAATGCTTTTACTTGAAGCGGTTCCAGAAGAAGTTTCAAAAGCAGTTGTCGCTGCAACTTCTATTCCAGTAATCGGGTGTGGCGCAGGAACAGACTGCCACGGACAAGTTGTTGTCATGCAAGACCTCGCGGGATTAACTAAATGGCAACCTTCGTTTGCTAAACCAACTGCAAGTATTGGAAATGAAATTGCCAGCGTCGCAAAAACATGGATGAACAATGTTAACGCAAGTACTTTGGGTAAACATCCTTATGGCATGCGTGATGGCGAATCTGAAAAGTTTCAAGCGTAACTTGACGCAATCAGTTCCTTTGTAATTTCGTGTGTGGGATTTTGAATTACGTCGTTCACAGCGCCGCTTTCAACAATTTTCCCATTCGCCATTACAAGTACTTTGCTGCAAAACTCATTTATAACCGCAAGGTCGTGCGAAATAAATAAAATGGTTAACCCCAATTCATCGCGAAGGTTTGAAAGCAATTTTAAAATCTTCGCTTGCACAGTTACATCTAATGCAGAAGTAGGTTCGTCACAAACGAGTAATTCTGGATGAATTGCGATAGACCGAGCAATTGCAATTCTTTGTTTTTGACCGCCAGAAAATTCGTGTGGGTAGCGTTTTGCATCTTTGGGTTCTAGACCAACTTGATTCAATAGTTCTTCAGCCCTCTTTTGTAACTCTTTGCCTTTTGCAATTCCATGCACAAGCAGTGGCTCTGCAATAATTTTTCCAACTTGCATATATTCATTCAGCGAACCGCCTGGATCCTGAAAGACCATCTGGGTGCGTTTACGAATGTCGCGGATTTCGCTTTTAGACATCTTTGTTAAATTCTGACCGTCGAATAGAATTTCTCCGCTATTGGGAGCGATAAGTTGCATCACGGCGCGAGCAACCGTTGATTTCCCTGAACCACTCTCGCCAACGATTCCAAGCGTCGTTCCACGATCAACCGAGAAGGAAATCGAATCCACCGCCGTAATCGCATTTTTCCCGTGTGGGAATGTTACTTTTAGGTCACGAATTTCAAGTAGTGGTCTGTTGTTGTCCATCATCTGCTGTAGGTATGGTATCTTCGACAACCAATAACCATGAAACAATATTTAGATTTATTACAACATGTTCGTGACCACGGAGCCACCAAAGATGACCGCACTGGAACTGGGACCAAAAGTGTCTTCGGATGGCAAATGCGATTCAATTTGGCTGATGGGTTCCCGCTTGTTACAACCAAAAAAATCCATACTCGCTCCATTTTCCACGAATTACTTTGGTTTCTTCGTGGAGAAACGAACATTTCGTACCTAAAAGAAAACGGTGTCTCCATTTGGGATGAATGGGCAAATGAAAATGGTGAACTCGGCCCAGTTTACGGTTCACAGTGGCGGTCTTGGAAAACAACAGATGGACGATCTATCGATCAAATCACAAAACTCATCGATGGGATTAAAAACAACCCAGACTCGCGAAGGCATATTGTTAGTGCATGGAATGTCGGCGAAGTAGATCAAATGGCGCTACCGCCATGCCACACAATGTTTCAGTTTTACGTTGCAGACAACAAACTTTCGTGCCAACTGTATCAACGCTCTGCTGATATTTTCCTTGGCGTTCCATTTAACATTGCGTCGTATGCTTTACTCACGATGATGATTGCACAAACAACTAATTTAGAATTGGGAGATTTTGTACATACTTTTGGCGATGCTCATTTGTATTCCAATCACATTGAACAAACAAACGAACAACTTTCAAGAGATATTCTTCCGTTGCCAATAGTAAAATTGAATCCAAATATTTCATCTGTCTTTGATTTTACCTATGACGACATTGAACTCGTCGGCTACGAACCACACCCACATATCAAAGCGCCGGTGGCGGTGTAACGAATGGAATTAATTGTTGCGATTACAGACAATTATGTAATTGGTGCAGGGGGTGATATGCCTTGGCATCTCCCCGCAGATTTACAACACTTCAAAAAAATTACATCCGACCACGCTGTTGCAATGGGAAGGCGAACTTGGGATTCGATTGGTAGGCCTCTGCCCAACAGACTAAACATTGTCATTACTCGACAAACGGATTACGAAGCGAATGGTGCAACCGTTGTACACTCAATCGAAGATGCCGCACAAGTTGCGGGCGAAGAGGGATTGTTCATCATTGGCGGTGGAGAAATTTATCGCTCTGCAATAAACGGAGTCTCACTGATGCACATCACTCGAATTCATACAACGATAGAAGGTGATACTTTTTTCCCAAAAATTGATGAGACAATTTGGAAACGAACTGACGTTTTGCATCGACAAGCAGATGAAAATAATACACACGATTTATCCTTTGAAGTGTGGGCTAGAAGGCAATAAAACCATCTTCTGATTCTGCCGAGTACATCCTGCCGATACTCCATAAGCGAAATGGTGAAACCACAACCACAACTTTCAACACTGCATTGTTGCCCATATATTGAAGACGGTCACGCTGCGTGCTCTAGTCGCTTTACTCTTGGGCGGCTTGACCAGGCGTGTAGTGTTTGTTTTGGTTCGTACAAATCCTGCGCGATGTACCAGCAACTTGCTGGTGTTACTTTTAACGCTTCTCTAGACATGACAATCAATGGCCACGTTATCGAACTACGACCAACAGGTTCGTGATTTTTTTGGTTACCTACGGGTAGAAGCCGGATTGTCGGTATCGACACTCGATGCTTATCGTTGTGACCTTGATTTATTGCGTGAAAGTTTAATTGCTGAAGGAATAGTTTGTTGTGCTAATGTCACTCCAAAACACCTCGCTACACACATTCGTTACTTGCACCGAGATCGTGGCTTGCAAACATCAAGTGTTGCACGTCACCTTTCAACTATACGAATGTTATTTCGTTTTTTACAGGCGTCACATCGAATTGAAAGTGATCCTGCAAGATTATTAGAAACACCGACTAGGTGGCGACGCTTGCCTGATGTTTTATCGCCGAAAAAAATGAAACAACTTATTGAAGCTGCAAATCCTAAATTCGGTCGACTGTGGCAACGTGATAGAGCACTTGTTGAATTAATGTATGCGGGCGGAATGCGCGCAAGTGAAGTTGCTGGCATAAAACCAACTGACTTTAAAGAAACGTTAGCCGTTGTTATGGTCACGGGCAAAGGGAACAAGCAAAGACTTGTGCCAATTGGTAAACCCGCCATTAGCGCCATTCAACAATACGTTGAAGAACTTCGTCCAAAACTATTGCGATTTGATGACGGACGAGATAACGGTCTCTTATTACTTTCAAATACTGGGCGGCCCCTTGAAAGGGTAGCAATTTGGCAGATTATTCGAAAGTTAGCGAAGAACGCTGATCTTGGAGAAGTGCACCCGCACACACTTCGGCACAGTTTCGCAACCCACATGCTTGCGGGTGGCGCTGACCTTCGTGTTGTTCAAGAATTACTCGGGCACAGCGACATCGGCACAACGCAAATTTATACGCATATCGACCGATCGCAACTTAAAGCAGTTGTGGCAAAATACCACCCTAGGCCTTAAAAACGTCGATTTAAACTCCCATCAGGTTCCCCACGTCGGGTATGACGCTGAGTATGATGGGTAAATATGAGCACAAGTTTAGTTATTGCAGTACTTTCAAGTTTAATGGGAAGCGGTTTGGTTCAACCAATTTGCACTCCACGAGATTTCCATAATGCTTTTGGGAATTCAATTCAGGGTGACAACGAGTTTATTGCCAAAGCAATTTTTGACGATTATGCAGAACAAGTCCAAGCAATTAATTCGGGCGAAACAGAAAATGCAGACACTACGCCTTCTCAACAACTAGCCATAGAATTGCAACGCGCAACAGAAGCGGATATGTTATTTGACGAATTGCTCTCATCGCTTTCGGTAATAAATAATGACATTGAATGGCGTACTAGCATCGCAAACCTTCGACGAAGTGTTTTACTTGAAGCTAGAAAATTTACGAACCCGTGGCCTGCGACAGTTTGGGTAGATGTTCCAAGCATAACCACGGTTCCAGACAGCGTACTCTTTCAAATAGATACTTTTCTTCTGAATAATATTGATAAAGATCGAACAGAACGATTTATGGCTTCCGTTTTACAGCTTGGTGGCAATGTTCTCAAATGTAAAGCATACGAAAAACAGTCTATGCAACGCTGGGGTGAGTATCTTGACATTATTGCACCTTACATTGACGAAGAAGTTGCCGCTGCTCTTTACCCACAACTCAACACTGGAGAAGAAGTGCAACGAATTGCAAATTGGATTTACAAAAATAGCAATGATACAAAAATACACGAGAGCGTTTCAAAACAACTTGCTATTTGGAATACGATTAAGAAAAAACAGAACGCCGCGAGGCTGTGGTCAACAGACTGATACAGCGGCTTATAAAATTAAAAACGAACTAATGCAAAAGAGTGCCGAAATAAATGAATTTGACAAAGCGACAAATAACGTATTACTACGCTTGTTGCCAGAAGAATTGCGTCACTCTTTTGAGTCTGAAGAATAAAAAGCATCAATTACTGTTTTCCATTCCAGCAACGATTGTGATTTTATAAATCTCTTGCGAACTTCTTCCGCTTGTGGATGATATTTCGAAAACTGAATACCAAACTTTCGCATCAAGCGGGATGCCTTTTTTTCGCCGTGTAATTGCATGCAAAGAGCGATGTGATCTAACAACGCTGTGCGTTGCTGTTCAACTGTTGGTGGCAACGGAGTGTCGCCAGCCATAAGGGCGCGCGCTTGATTAAAAATCCAAGGATTCCCAATACACCCACGAGCAACCGATACGCCGTTTACTCCTGTTTGTTGCATCATCCTAAAAATGTCTGCAGCACACCACACATCTCCGCTTCCAAAAATAAGACCGTCTGGTCTTCTGGTTGTGAGTTCTTTTAAGAATAGCCAATCCGACGGACCGATATAACGCTGTTCGACTGTGCGGGAATGCACAGTCGCCCAACTATAACCAACCTCATACGCGTGATCAAAAACAGAGTAAAAATTTTCTGAAGAAGTCGAAGTGTCATCCCACCCCCGTCGCAGTTTTACCGTCACGGGAATAGTTTCTGGTACTGACCCTCGCACGGCAGATAAAACGTCATGCGCTTGACATGGATCGGTTAAAAAATGACCGCCACGATTTCGTTTGCGTATTTTTTTTACAGGGCAAGCGAGATTTACATCTATGACTTCATACCCCATGGAAACAAGAATACTAGCGCCCTTTGCCATCTCTTCTGGATTCGTTCCGATGACTTGTCCTGCAATTGGATGGTCGTCTAAACCAGCGGCTCTGTTTCCTTCAATTTCCCCTGCCTCCTCGGCAAGTAGATCTGGATCTTCTTTTCGACGACCCTTTCCACCACAAATAAGTGTGCGATCTAGAAGTGCTTCGGTTACGCAAAATGGACAGCCGTGCCTTCGTGCAATCAATCGCATTGCGCCATCGCTATAGCCAGCTAAACCCGCCTGAAAAAACGGAACATCAAAACCTGGAACTATTGATGGAATTCTCGGGTCAATCGTTACGTTTTTTGCAAATTCTGAAATGTCTTCAGGAGAAACATCGCTTGGTTGCGAGGGTTGCATATTAACTGACACGATTCTTAGTCCTGTTGACCTATCACCACTAAACCAACAAGCGGTACGTCTTCAGCAATTTGAAGTTCTGCAATGACGAGTTCTGTGGGCTCATCTGTTCGCCATATTCCGCCGGCGTTAAATTGCTCGCCGAATGAATCTCGAAGTATCCAAAGGTTTAGCCGCAATGTGTCCCCTGCTAGAAGCGGTGTAAGTTTTCCAGAAAATCGTTGATTCACCCAAAGCGTTGCGTTTTTGTAATCGTCTGCGGTGCTGTTCACAATTTTCACAAACTCTCCGTCGCGAATAACCTGAATAGGAACAGAGTTGGAAACATGTAAATCCATTGGGTATGGTGCTGATGCAAGTTCGGGGTTGCCCGAAGGATTTTGACATGCTGTTAACAAAAGTAAGGTTGCTAGTGTTACTACTATTTTCATTTTGAATCTCCGAAGGAAATTGAACGGTTAAAAAATCCTAACCCACATGCTTCTTTTGCCATCGTAAGTGTTTCTTCTGTTTTTACATTCGCCCTTGCTGTTCCATCACGAATAATATCGATAATAGTGTCGTCATCGCCCTCGTATTCTGCTCTTCGCTCTTGCATAGGGGCGAGCAATTCGCTGATTGATTCCGCAACTTCCACCTTAATGTGTCCATCGCCAATGTTGTCGCCGCGAACATATTTATCTTTCAACTCTGCTGCGCGAGCTTCATCTGTTATAAAAAGTTCTACATATTGCATGAGCGAACTATCGGGGTCGCCTGGATCTGTCATTGATTGACGACCAGTGTATAACTGTCCTAATTTCTTTTTAACTTTCTTCGGCGTGTCAGTAATAAGAATTGCGTTGTTGAGTGATTTACTCATTTTATTAACACCATCTGTTCCAATTAATTTTCCAACTTTGCCAACGTCCGCTCTTGGAATTGGGAAGACGCCCTTTTCTTGCATAATCGGATCGTCATCTTCAATATTTTCATCAACACCGCAATACAGTTTGTTAAATCGCCGTGCAACTTCCCGAGTAAGTTCAATGTGTGGAACTTGGTCTTCGCCAACCGGAACTGCATGCGCACGAAAAGCGAGAATGTCTGCAGTTTGCCCGACCGCGTAAAGCGGAAAACCAAAACTATAATTTTCTCCCAAGCCCTTAATTTTAATTTCTTCTTTTAGGGTTGGGTTTCGCATTACTCGATTGAATGGCAACAACATCGCAAACAAAAAAGTAAGTTCGGCAATTGCTGGAACTTCGGACTGTAAAACAATCGCTGCTTTGACGGGGTCAATTCCCATCGCTAAATAATCGCGTACGATTTCTAAGGTGTCTGCGTAAATTTCATTCGGAGCATCCGACCGTGTGGTGTACGCATGCATATTTGCGAGCAAGAAATAACAATCATGTGTTTCTTGTAACTCGATTCGACGCCGAACTGAACCAAAATAGTGACCAAGATGCAACTGTCCCGTTGGGGTGTCGCCTGTAAGAATTGCTTCGCGTGTGCTCATATAGTTGTACTGTAAACAAATGCGATATTCATTGCGTTGAAAACGACGTGAATTAATATCGGAGCGAGAATTCCGCCACTTTTGACCCGTGCCCAGCATAGACCGATGGACAGAAAAAAGAGACCAACCACAGCCGAAGGCTGTGCAATACCAATGTGCATAATTGCAAATAGTAGACTTGTTGCAAAGATAGCTCGCCAGACAGTTTTACCACCAATAACTGCTGCAAATGAAGGCAATAATAGCCCGCGATACATTAATTCCTCAAAAATTCCAGCGCCAATCGTAACGCAGATGATGACAATCCAAGTTGACCCCGACGAAGGAGCTTGCTTTATTTGCTGAAGTACCTCGTGCCCGACACCGCCTGCAGGTTCTAGGCCAACTCCGACTAACAATGCGTGTCCAAGGCCAGCAACAGCGAGCGCTATTGGAACAAACACAGCATACGCGATGAGAAAAACCGGCAAAATATGCCTAGAACCGCATTTCCTTCGGAAATGTACATACAAAAATAGAATTGGGATTTGCGCAATCATGGACAAGCCAATCGTCCAGGCGTAGCCATTAATTATGCTACTTTCGTCCGAGACATATTGAAAACCCCACCACGCACCAACACCAGCGAGGATATACATCGCTCCACACAGAAGAAGAGCCATGGTCGGAGTAATTGCTGGATCAAGATATCCACGCCTTGGAAGCAGTGTTTGTCCAGACTTTACGAACCAAATTCCGATAGCAATTGAAAATCCAACAAGCATTAGCGTGATTAAATCGATCGATGGTGCTTCCACAATTTCAACTTCTTCGCTACCCTTGGCAACTGAAGAGCACATGACAATCACACTAAGCACAATTATTGAATTTAAACGAGACGAAGTTGCAAAACTTCGCCAAGAAAAACCTGTTGAGGCAGTACGTGCAGAAGCAGAAGCACAAGAGCGACCTCGAAACTTTTTCGGTGCTGTTGTAAACGGCCACACGAAAAGCAGTACAAGCGTAATTGCAGAAGTAAAACGCAAAAGCCCATCAGCCGGGAATATACGTGAAGACTTTGATCCAGTTGCCATTGCTAAAGCGTACGAGAAGGCGGGAGCCGCCGCTATCTCATGTCTCACAGATATGCGTTTTTTTGGTGGAAACATTGACTTTATCACTCAAATTCGCGAAGAAGTAAGACTTCCCGTCCTTAGAAAAGATTTTATAATTGATGAATATCAAATTTGGGAAGCACGAGCTGCTGGCGCGGATGCTGTTTTGCTCATTTCTGAGGTCCTATCAGAAGGCCAACTGGTTGACTATATGATTCTTTCTCAGAAATTGGGAATGACGACGCTTTTAGAAGCGCACGACATGGGAAATCTATTAAAAATCCAGCAATATGTTGGATTTCCACACGCGGGCTATTGCTTACTTGGAATCAACAATCGAAATTTAGAAACGATGACAACTGACATAAATCACACCGTTCGCATGGTTGATATTGTTGAAGATACAACGACAATCGTAAGTGAATCGGGGATAACGAAGCCAGAAGACTTGGACAAATTACGCTTACATGGTGTGCATATTGTGTTAGTTGGTGAATCTTTAATGAAACAACCCGATCCCGGTGAGGCGCTCGCAAAACTCATCCGCATGAATCCAACATAAGGGGGTACCCTACACAAATGATTCGAATTACAGAACTAAACAACATCGTCACCCTCACCCTGAACCGTGCTGGCAAACACAATGCTCTTTCTGCTGAAATGATACGTGCTATTCATGTTGGCTTGGATGAAGTTGAGCAAAATGCTGACATGCGCGTGCTCATTCTTGCGGGTGAAGGAAGGTCGTTTTGTGCTGGGATGGATCTCAAAGATGTAATTGATAATCCCCCTGCAATGGGAGAAATGTTGCACGAGCTTGCCAAGGCGTCTTTACGAATACGAAGTCTTCAAGTTCCAACTATCGCTCGAGTCCAAGGCGCAGCGGTTGGTGGTGGGTGTGGCTTGATGGTGGTTTGTGATTTTGCGTTCACGCATCCCGAGTCAAAAGTTGGCTATCCAGAGGTTGACCTTGGTGTTTGCCCTGCGGTAGTCGCACCTTGGCTCATTAAAAAGATTGGCGCTGGAAAAGCGAGAGCAATGTTGCTCGCTGGGGGTACCATTTCAGGGAAACAAGGCTTTGAAGCTGGCTTGGCAACCCATTTATGTGATTTGGACGATTTGCCGTCAGCCGTCACGGATTTTGCAGAAAACCTCGCTAAAGGTGGTAAAAACGCTATTTCCACGACAAAACATTGGTTAAATGAGCTTGACGGGTCCTTAAACGAAGCAATGTTGCAAAGAGGAGCGGACTTGTCCGCCAAAATCATCGCTGGTGACGAAGCGCAAGAGCGATTACGCCAAATTTACGCCAAATAATTTGAGCCTGACCCATTTTGGAAACCTATCGGGGACTGCACCAAAATTCAGGTGGTGGAAACGGGCTGAAAAACACCGAAAAGGTCGAGAATCGAGTACAATGAGGGGTGCGATATACCTCGGTTTTCAGCCAAAAAACGGGATATCTAGAAAGATTTTATGACCACATCTACCCAACAAAATACACTCGAATTTGATGTAAATGACGCGGGAATAGTGACGCTCTGGCTCGATAGTGGCAAACGCCCAGTCGTTGTTCTTGATCGAACGCTAATTCAGCGGTTGAACTTTACGCTTGATGCAATTGCTCAACTAGAGGGAATCAACGGTTTAATTCTTCGTAGCAGTTGCGAACGAGTTTTTGTCGCAGGCGCAGATCTTTCCGAGATAGACGGACTTGATGACCCAGCACTGCATGCTTACCTTGCATTTGGAACAACTGTATTTGGAAGAATTTCTTCGATGACTTTCCCAACAGTCGCATGTATCAACGGCGCAACTCTTGGTGGTGGGCTCGAACTTGCAATGCATTGCGACAAACTTATAGCATCAAAAACAACAAAAAATGGAAAGCCATACCCAATTGGCTTACCAGAAGCTGGTCTTGGAATTTGCCCTGGTTGGGGTGGTTCACAAATGTTACCAGCTCGAATTGACCCGGTTGCTGCAATAAAAGCAACCGCCACTGGCACGCCCTTTATGATTTCAACTGCACCTGAAGGTCTCATTGATGTGTTCGTCGAGACACCGGATGATCTACAAGCCGCGGCAGAAACAGTGTTACAAAATCAAATACCAACATCTCAGGTTCCGCTCGCAATTACCCCTTCCGAAAGTGAAAAGTATTCTGCGGCTTTAGACATTGCTAGAAATGAAACAGAACAGTCTGAGGCAGCCGAAGGCGTTTTCCTCGCTGTTGAAACCGGCATTCAAAAAGGTTGGTCTGCCGCAGTCGCTATCGAACAATGTGAATTGGTGAGGCTCCGCAACACCCCAGTCGCTCGAGAAAAACTCGATGCATTTTTATCTAAAGGATAATTGAAGATATGAGCAAATCAGACATTACAAGCCAGCTTAAAAATGTTTCTAAGAAAGACATTAAACAAATAAAAAATGCTGAAGAGATGCTTGGTCCTGAACCAGAAACAATGGGGTTCATTAAAAATATTTACTGGGGTAATTTCCGTGAAAATATGATTTTCCCATACCCAGAAGAACCAGCAGATGAACGCGCGCGTTGCGATCTAATGTTGGAAGAACTGGACACCTACTTCCGCAACGAACATCCAACAGTAGAAATTGACCAGAATCAAGAAATTCCTGAGTGGGTGATTAAGCGTTTCTTTGAAATGGGTGTCTTCGGGATGATCGTTCCAAAAGAATATGGCGGTCAGGGGTTCGGGGTTACAAGTTACAACCGCGTCCTTGAAAGAATCGGTCGCTCTTGTGGTTCATCTGCGGTCATGGCATCTGCACACCTTTCCATTGGTTGCAACGCTGTTACATTGTTTGGTACCGAAGAACAAAAACAATTTTGGTTACCAAAAATTGCAAATGAAGCACTAAGCGCTTTTTGTTTATCAGAGCCAAGCGTTGGTTGCGATGCACAAGGCCAACACACAACATGCGAACTAACTGAGTGTGGCAAGTTTTACATCATCAACGGAGAAAAGAAGTGGGCAACTTCGGCGGCACAATCTTGCATGTTCACCGTGATGGCAAAATATAAAATGACCGACCCTAAAACGGGTGAAACAAAAGAGAAATTTAATGCCCTCATTGTTTCGCCTGATATGGAGGGCGTAGAAATCTTCAGCAGAAACCGTGCAAAGTGTGGTATTCGAGGCACTTGGCAAGGTCGAGTTCGTTTTACCAATGTAAAAGTTCCACGAGAAAATCTCTTGCATAAAGAAGGCAAAGGAATTGTATTGGCGTTGACTTGTTTGAACTGGGGACGTTGCACACTTTCAGCTGGAATGGTTGGCGCAGGCGCAGTTGCTTACGAACAAGCAATTAAATGGGCTCAATATCGACATCAGTTCGACCGTCCAATTGGCGAATTTGAACTAATGAAAGAAAGACTTGCGCGCATGGGTGCGTTTGTTTGGGCAATGGATGCAATGCTTTACATCACTACCGGCATGGTCGACCGCAACGACGAAGACATTATGCTTGAGACCGCTGTTTGTAAAGTCTTTTGTTCCGAATATGGTTTCCGTTGTACAAACGAAGCGATGCAAGTCATGGGAGGCGAAGGATACATGGCTGAAAACGAAGTTGAAAGACTTTGGCGAGATTCGCGTATCAATCCAATCGTTGAAGGCGCTAACGAAGTTATGCACAGTTTTATTTTTGCGTATGGCTCAAAGCAACTTGGCGAATACATGCTCGGTGTTAAAGCTGCACCAATGAAAAACTTTGGTTCAGCGTTGAAAATTGGAATGGAATTATTCCTTGGTGTTCGACGCGGGGCGCCAAAAATCACCATGGCTGATCCATCGCTTGATGTACACACGCGCGCACTTTCAAATCACATTCGTGAACTTTCACACCAAGTTAAGTTGATGTTTAAAGAAAAAGAAGAAGCGTTAATTACAAACCAAACAACGCAATATCGTTTAAGTTGGATTTCCATTTGGATTCACGCAATGGCATGTTCAATTTCAAAAATGGACAAAAGCATCCGTAATGGTCTTGATGAAAAACAACTAGCACATGATCGTGCAATGCTTGATTATATTATGTCTTACGCTAATTACAAAATTAATGGTTGGCTCCGAGGTCTTCGCGAAAATGCAGATGCGACAATGCTTAAAGCCGCAGAAAAAGCGTGGGAATTTGGAGAAACATTACCAAACTGCGATTATTACATCCCAGAAAGCACGCCTAACGATGAAGCATTGGGAACTGGAAAAGTAAACAATCAAGATGGTTTACAACAATTCGGTGGTGGATCCCTATTTTTAGAACAAACTGAAACCGCAACGCACTAATTCATTTACGATATACAACACATGCATAACACTGAATCTATTTTTGAACAAATCGCAGACAGAGGTCATGAACGACTTTGTTTTCACCACGACCCAGAAACAGGGTTGCGTGCAATCATTGCTATTCACTCGACAGCTCTTGGGAATGCACTAGGTGGAACGAGAAGGTGGTACTACGAATCTGAAGCAGATGCGATTTATGATGTTTTGCGATTGTCAAAAGGTATGACATATAAAGCAGCGGTCTCTGGACTACCAATGGGTGGTGCAAAAAGTGTCATACTTCTTCCACATCGAGAACAGGTACGTACCGAAGCAGAAGCGAGAGCGATGGGACGTTTTGTTGACACATTTAACGGCGCATATATTGCCGCTGAAGATGTGGGCGTTGACACACAATTTATCGATTGGATGGCTTCAGAAACTTCACATGTTATGGGTGGTGAAACTGTATGCCGTGGTGGTGATCCGTCGCCATGGACTGCAATGGGAACCTTCCATGGAATGCGCGCGAGTCTAATTCATGCTGGCCGCGGAGATGACTTCTCTGGCATCACAGTTGCAATGCAGGGTGTCGGACACGTTGGACAAAATTTATGCAAACTACTTACAGAAGCGGGTGCAAAAGTAACCGTTGCTGACATCAATAAGAAAAGTGTTGATTATGTTGTCGATACCTACGGTTGCACTGCAGTGTATGACGCGGACATTCTTACAACAGAGTGTGACATCCTTGCGCCATGTGCTCTTGGAAATGTAATCGATGGTTCATCTATCCAAAAACTACGCTGTAGCATTCTTTGCGGTGCAGCAAACAACATTCTCGGCGATCCAGAAGAAGACGCCGTAGCATTAAAAACTGCTGGTATTCTTTACGCACCTGACTTTGTTGTCAACGCAGGCGGGCTTATTCACTTAGCGGGAATGCACCTTGGAATGAGTAACGAATTACTACAAACCAAAAATGACGAAATTTTTGAAACAACCGCTCAAATTCTTAATCGCGGAAACAACTCTACCTCAACTTACGCAGCTGCAGTAGAAATTGCAGAGCAACGAATCGCAGGCACACAGGAAACAGGTATCCATGCCAGTTAAAACTATATTTGAAACAAAAATTGAACACGTCTCTATTCTTGATGAACATGGAAATTTTGACTCTGCCCTAGGCGACGGCTTAATTCCTGACCAAGATGTTGTTGACATGTACAAACACATGATGGTCTGCCGTCATCTGGATGAAATTGCATTCAAATTACAACGTTCTGGACGAATGGGTACATACCCAGAAAACAGAGGCCAAGAAGTTCCATCACTTGCTGCTGCTTATGTTTTGGAAAAAAAAGATTGGATGGTGACCTGTTACCGAGAAAACGCTGGTTTGTTTTGGCGCGGTCTTCCAATGGAAAAAATTCTCTTGCACTGGATGGGCGACGAGCGTGGAAACCATATTGATGAATGTAATGTGACACCACTTGCAATCGCAATCGGCTCGCAATTGCTCCACGCAACTGGTCTCGCTTGGGCAAGTAAGTACAAAAAGGATGGCGCAATTGCTTGCACATTCTTTGGTGACGGCGCAACAAGCGAGGGCGACTTCCACGAAGCAGCTAACTTCGCTGCTAACTTAGATTTACCCGTTGTGTTTGTTTGCCAAAACAACGGGTGGGCAATTTCAACCCCAACGAAACTTGAGTGCTCCGCACCAACAGTTGCGCAACGCGGTATTGCTTACGGCATGGATTGTGTGCAAGTGGACGGAAACGATTTGTTTGCAATGGTAAAGGTGGTTCGCGACGCAGTTACTAACGCACGCGAAAATAATCGACCAACTTTTATCGAAGCATTGACGTACCGACTCGGCGACCATACAACAGCTGACGACGCTCGGCGCTATCGAGACGCAGACGAACTTGCCATGTGGGAAAAACGAGATCCAATGATTCGACTTCGAAATTATCTTGAACAAAAAGACCTTTGGTCTGCTGCAAAAGAAGAAGAGCAACTCGCGGCTGCATCGGTCATCGTTTCTTCGGTTGTAAAAAATGCTGAAGAAATAGATGCCCCAACTTCAAACGACTTCTTTGACTCGATGTTCGTTGATCTCCCACCGCAATTACAAAAACAACGACAAACCATGCGAACAAGTAGTATTGGTCAAGATCCATCTCAAATTTCACAACCAGCTCAAGAGGGTGTGGTCAAATAATGGCGAATCTAACATTAGTTCAATCCATCAATCTTGCCCTTATTCAAGAAATGGAAAAAGATGACCGTGTACTTCTTTTAGGAGAAGACATTGGTCTCAATGGCGGAGTCTTTCGTGCAACCGAGGGGTTGTTCCAGCGATTTGGAGGTGACAGAGTTGTAGACTCACCCCTTGCAGAGTCAGGCATCATGGGAACAGCCATCGGGCTTGCAATGGGCGGACTACGTCCTGTTCCTGAAATCCAATTTGAAGGATTTATGGGTCCAGCATTCGACCAACTCACAAATCAAGCCGCTCGTTTTAACAGTAGAACCCGCGGTGGATTAACGTGCCCACTTACACTTCGCGTTCCGATTGGTGGTGGCATTCATGCCCCAGAGTTGCACAGCGACAGCCCAGAAGCAATTTACACACACACGCCTGGTTTAAAAATCGTAATGCCATCGTCACCATACGATGCAAAGGGTTTATTAATCAGCGCTATCCGAGACCCTAACCCAGTTATTTTCTTTGAACCAAAACGGATTTACCGCGCCTTTCGAGAAGAAGTTCCAGAAGACGAGTACACCATTCCAATTGGCGTTGCCCGAAAAGTTTGCGAAGGCGATGAACTTACGATGGTTTCGTGGGGTGCAACTGTTGTTCAGTGTATGAATGCAATTGAAAAATCTGGTAAGTCGATTGAACTAATCGACCTTCGTACAATTTCCCCAATTGATATAGACACCATCGCAACGTCCGTAAATAAAACTGGGCGTTGTGTTGTTGTACACGAGGCACCAAAAACCTGTGGTCTTGGCGCTGAGATTGCTGCTGGAGTGATGGAACATTGTTTCTTACACCTTGAAGCACCCGTTCAACGAGTATGTGGCTTCGATACCGTCATGCCGTATTACAAACTAGAACTTGACTACCTACCGGATGCGGAACGCATCGGTAAAGCAATAAATGAAACGTTGGCGTATTAATTATGGCTACAAAACAACCAACTGATCATTCGCATTTCATTCTTCCTGACCTTGGTGAGGGTGTACACGAAGCAGAACTCATTAAGTGGAGAGTTTCTGTTGGTGACACTGTTAAAGAACACCAAACCATCGCTGAAATGGAAACCGACAAAGCTCTTGTTGAAGTACCTAGCCCATGGGCTGGTGTAATTCAATCGCTAAATGGAAATGAAGGCGACATTATTAATGTTGGAAGTATTCTTGTTAATTACGACATTGGTACTTCTGCGGCTGATTCACCTGCTGAAACCGCAACTGGTACAGACGCGCCTCCAGACACTGGCTGTGTTGTTGGTGCCGTTCAAGACAGCATGACCGTTCCCGCTAGTTTTGCGAGAACCACCGCAGAACCAGAAACGCAATCAAGCGAAAAGGCTTCCGCTACCCCTGCTGTTCGCCGAATCGCAAAAGAAAAAAATATTGACATTAATGCCGTCACTCCTACTGGTAGAGGCGGGAGAGTTACAGCTTCGGATATCGAATCGCACGGTACGCCTGCAACCGTCGTGCCAATTGAACCAACGCCAACCGCGCCGCTTGCAACAAGAGTAAGCGTGCCACAAGAAGGCGTTTCTGAGCGAATACCATTCCGAGGCATTCGACGAAAAATTGCAGAAGCAATGATGCATAGTATTAACACCACTGCGCACTTCCAAGTAATGGATGAAGCGGATGTAACACAAATTGATCGCAAGCGAAAAGCGATTAGCGAACTCATCGGTCGAAAATTAAGCATGCTTCCCTTCGTCATGACCGCCGTCACAAAAGCGCTGAAAAAACACCCTGCGATGAACTCAACCGTTGACGATTTTGTTGAAGAAATTTTACTTCACTCAAATGTACATTTAGGCTGTGCCGTTGATACCGACAACGGATTAATGGTTCCTGTGATAAAAAACGCTGACGCTCTAAGTCCTGTACAACTTGCAGATGAAACAACTCGGCTTGCAAAAGCATGTCGAGATCGTTCTATTCCAAGAGAAGAACTTTCCGGTGGTACTTTCACCATTTCCAATGTTGGAAGTTATGGTGGAATGTTCTCAACACCTATTATTAACTATCCAGAAGTCGGTATTCTTGGTGTTGGCAGATCGAAAGAACAGGTCTTAACCAAAGATGGCGCCTTCTACGCTGGAAAAATTTTGCCCCTAAGCCTAAGTTGTGACCACCGCGTTGTAGACGGCGCAGAGGCAGCCAGATTCTTGCGTACTATTATCGAATTATTAGAAAACCCTGAAGAATTAATACCAACAATATGAAAACCGAACAAATGACAAATGTTGCCGCTGAATTAAAAAGCAAAATTGAAAACAAAACTGCTTGTGTTGGAGTTGTCGGAATGGGATACGTTGGTCTCCCTCTCGCGGTCGCTATCTTCGATGCTGGATACGAAGTTCTTGGTTTTGATGTTGACCCTGCAAAAATCGAGTGTTTAAATAACGGCACTCCGTACCTAAAGCACCTTGGAGAGGATTTTTCAAAAGAGCTCGCAACAACAGATAGATTTACCGCTACCGATAACCCTGAAGCGTTAAAAAACGCAGACATTATTTTGCTCTGCGTCCCAACGCCACTTGGCAAACACAACGAGCCAGACCTTACATACGTGCTTGAAAGTACAAAAGCCGTTGCAAATGTTCTACGCAAGGGACAACTCGTTGTTCTTGAGTCAACAACCTACCCAGGGACCACTCGCGATGAGATGTTGCCCATTCTCGAAGCAACGGGATTAGTACACAGTAAAGATTTCTTCGTTGCATACAGCCCAGAACGCGAAGATCCAGGTCGCAAGTCAGAGTCAACACAAACCATTCCAAAACTAGTTGGTGGTCTTGATAAACTTAGTGGAGACATTGCTTTTAGTTTTTATAGTCAGGTCATTCAACACGCGCACTTGGTAAGTTCAGCAGAAGTTGCAGAATCCGCAAAACTGCTTGAGAACATTTACAGGTCAGTCAATATTGCACTCGTCAATGAGATGAAACTTATCCTTGAAAAACTCAACGTTGACATTTGGGAAGTTGTCGCAGCTGCAGCAACAAAACCTTTTGGTTTCCAAGCGTTCTATCCTGGTCCTGGTCTTGGCGGTCACTGTATTCCAATTGATCCTTTTTACCTGACCTGGAAAGCGAAAGAAGTTGGCATGCCAACAAGATTCATTGAACTTGCTGGTGAAATTAACCAAAAGATGCCCTACATCGTGGTGGATCGCGTAGCTAGTGCTCTTAATGAAGATGGTAAAGCAATTAACGGTGCAAAAGTTCTCATCATCGGTATTGCGTATAAACCAGATGTGGATGACGTTCGCGAAACTCCTGCTGCGGAAATTATTGAAGACCTATGCAAACGAGGAGCAAACGTTCAATACCATGACCCTCAGGTTGCTGAATTCCCTGAAATGAGAGCGCACGATATTCATTTATCCTCCGTAGCTTTAACTCAAGAAAATGTTTCTAGTTTTGATGTTGTTTTAATTGTCACAGACCACACCGCTATCGATTGGGATTTGATTGCTACGAATGCTTCACTAGTTGTTGATACTCGAAATGCACTTGCAGGTTGCAACGATATTCGGGCACGACTCGTTAAAGCATGACTTGGAATTGGACGCTTCTAGACGCAGGTAGATTCGCCCTAGATGGCGGTTCTATGTTTGGAGTTGTGCCTAAAGCATTATGGTCTCGACTAGTAGAGCCAGACGAAGAAAATAGAATTCCAGAAGCATGTAACTGCGTTCTTCTTGAACAAGATGGGCAACGAATACTCATCGAAACTGGGTACGGCGATGGTTGGAATAACAAAGAAGTCGACATGTTCGCTATGAACGGCACCACAATTCTCGACGTCCTCAACGAACATTCAATTAACCCAGACTCCATCAATACTATTATTTTGTCGCATCTCCACTTTGACCATGCGGCGGGCGTTACGTTATTGCCAAATGCAAAGGTTATTGTGCAAAAGCAAGAATGGGAAGATGCAAACGCCAATCGTTCAACAATGAGCCGTACATACCTTCCAAGAGTGCTCGATTCGATACGCGATCGGCTTGTACTTGTAGATGGCGATGAAACTGTCTGCGGAGACATCCAACTCACCGTTCGAAGAGGCCACACTTGGGGTTTGCAATCCATACAATTTCAGGATTGTGAAGGCATGGTTTGTTTTTGTTCCGATGTCATGCCGACTACAAACCACGTTGGAATCGCCTACTCGATGGGTTACGATATGTTGCCCTGGGACAATGCCAAAACTAAACAAGCACTACTCGAAGAAGCGCACAGCAAACATTGGCGGCTGGTTTTATATCACGAACCAGATACACCTGTCGTCTGTGTTATCAAAAACGACAAAGGACGTTTTGCTCTTCAAGCTAAGACCGACTATTTACAAAATCAATAACAGTTGTTGCAACGTATCGAACTTGTTCTTCTGAAAGTTCGGGATAAATTGGCAATGCAAGTGTTTCAAGTGCCGCTGATTCGGTGTTTGGTAAATCGCCTTCTTTGCAACCTAATTCTGCAAAACAATCTTGCATATGAAGGGGTACAGGATAATAAACCTCTGTGCCAATGTCGTTCGATTTTAAATGATCTCGAAGTTCATCTCTTAAAGTGGCTGGAACTCGAATACAGTATTGATTGTAAATATGACGAGCAGGAGCATCTGGCGCCAATGGTGTTCTAAGTTGAAAACCATCAGTTGAAAGTGCGTTGTCAGAAGTAATTGCACCCGCGCCGTGGAATAGTTCGGTATAAAGTGCTGCGTTTTTCGCGCGACCTTCGTGCCAACTTTCTAAGTACGGAAGTTTTACGCGAAGAACTGCGGCTTGAATCGCGTCGAGTCGTGAATTAACACCTGCGAATTTGTGATAATACTTTGGCTTACTGCCGTGAACACGAAGTACACGCAACATTTCTGCGGTTGCATCATCATTTGTTGTAATAATTCCACCGTCACCATAACCACCAAGATTTTTTGATGGGAAGAAACTAAAACAACCCATCAAACCTCTAGTGCCAACCATGTTGCCCTTGGTATCTTTGGTTCCGATTGCTTGGGCTGCATCTTCGATAACTGGAATTTGTAAATCGTCTGCGAGTGCTATTATTCCATCAAGGTCACAACTTTGACCGTAAAGATGAACTGGAATTATTGCTTTTAAGTTTGTGCACGTTGCTGCTTTTTCACGCGTGCTTTTTGTGCAAATGTTATAGGTTGTCGGATCCAAATCAACAAAAACTGGTTTTGCACCAAGGCGATAAATGGCTCCAGCGGTAGCAAAGAAAGTGTACGAAGGACAAAGGACTTCGTCGCCGTGCCCTACACCAACTGCCATAAGGGCAAGAAGCAAAGCATCAGAACCAGAGCCGCAGCCGATTGCGTGTTTCACGCCGACATATTCAGCCACCTCCTCTTCAAGTGCAGAAACGTTTGGTCCCATGATAAACCATTGGCTTTCGACGACCTCTGCGATTGCGTCTGCAATTTCACTGCGCATTGTTGCGTGTTGAGCCTTTAGGTCAAGTAATGGAACCGATGTTGTTGCAACTGTCATGGGCAAACTTCCTCTGTTTTGTTTTGGATTTCGTGTATTGGTTGAAGTGTTCCATCAACCTCTTTATATGAGTTGCCACATTCTGCACACTCGTTTGTCTCGGGTAGCGTGTACCCGCAGCGGCATGCCCAAGCATGGCGATGCGCAGGAACACCAATCATCAATGCATAATCTGGCACATCTTTAGATACCACTGCTCCAGCAGCAATAAATGCAAACCTTCCCACTGTACTTCCGCAAACGATCGTGCAGTTCGCACCCATGCTTGCGCCCTTTTTAATAAGGGTTCGCTGGTATTCTCCGCGGCGATTAATTTCACACCTTGGGTTAATGACGTTTGTAAAAACCATAGATGGGCCACAAAAAACATCGTCCTCAAGAACCACTCCGGTATAAATTGAAACGTTGTTTTGTATTTTCACGTTGTTGCCGATTGTTACATCGGGAGAGACAACTACGTTTTGTCCAAGGTTGCAGCCCTTGCCAATTTTTGAGTTTTGCATCACGTGGCTAAAGTGCCAGATAGATGTTCCTTCGCCAATTTCGCAGGGCTCGTCTATATACGCAGATTCGTGCACCTTTACGTTTGGAAATTTAGTTGCATCAACTTGCGGCATGCGTGACTTCCTTTTTGTCGCCCAGTTTACAAGTGACAATCTCTCCGTTTGCATCGAGTGATCGTTGCGCATCATGCAAAATGGTCAATACGCGAAGACCATTACGTCCATCGGTGCGAGCTTGTGTTTGATTTGCAACACAATCCGCGAAGTGTTGACACTCAATATCAAGTGGCATCTCGTCAGAAAATTCGACTCGCACGCCATCGCCCTTCACCGGCACTGGTTGACCATCTTGCCAATCAACGTGCTGATCGTGAAGCACCAGTTCCTTTGTCATATCGCAGAAGGTAATCATTTTTTTATCGCCAACGACGACAAGCTTTTGTTCTTTAAAGGGATGCAACCATGAAACAAATACATGCGCTCTTGCACCACCTTCAAACGCTAATTGCGTAAGTGTTGTATCTGCAATTCCCGGCGTGAGGAACGTTCCCCCAGTCGCGACAACATTTGTTGGGTATGCATTCATGAGACGAAGGATTACCGAAATGTCATGCGGCGCAAATGACCAAAGAACATTTTCTTCAGTACGAAGCTTTCCAAGATTCAATCTATTTGAAACAATATATTGGACTGTTCCCAATTCACCAGATTGAATCATCTCCTCAATCTTACAAATTGCTGGGTGGTATTCCAACAAGTGGCCAACCATCAAAATTCTATTTTCGGATTCTGCTAGTTCAACGAGTGCCTTTGCTTCACCAATATCAATCGTCATCGGTTTTTCAACATACACATCTTTGCCGGCAAGAATTGCATTTTTTGCGACATCAAAATGGGTTTCTGCAGGCGTTGCAATCATAACTGCATCAATTTCTTCATTCGCCAACACTTCGGTTGCGTCTGAGAAAATAGGCACTTCGGGAACTAGTTCTGAAGCGGTGGACCGACCCGACTCGGAAGGATCAATAACCGCAGCCAAATAACCCAGTTTGTTCATTGTTCTAACAATGTTTTTTCCCCAACCACCACAACCAAACACGGCAATTTTAGGATTGTATTTTTGTTGTTCGTCCGACATTTGCCAGCCCTTTCGTGCCCCCATAAAAACCAAAAACTTCAGAGACCCGCTATTTTACTGTATTTTTTCTGCTTGTGCTTTATTTGAACGATCTAGCGTATCTACGTTCGGCAATTGAGTTGAGTCCCAAGATGGAATAAAATCAGGGATTAGCATCTTCATTACTAAAATCAATTCTTCTACATCACTCAACAATATTGCCTCTTCAATTCTATTCATAATTAGTAATGTGTTATCGCGATCTGTCATCTCTTCTTTTGACATCAATATCATTTCATGGGCAGTTTTTTCTAAATTCTCGTTATGAGAAAGTTGTTCGTGTAGTTTTTCTCCCGGTCGCAAACTTGTAAATGTAATTTCAATTTCACCAGTAGGATTATTTTCGTCTTTGATGGTTTTCCCAGCAAGTGCGACCATGCGCTTAGCCAAATCGATAATCTTAATTGGTTCACCCATTTGAAGAACAAATACATCTGCAGACGAACCCATCGCACCTGCTTGCAAAATTAACTGCGATGCTTCTGGAATAGTCATAAAATATCTAGTCGCGTTTGGATCTGTAACTGTAACTGGCCCGCCGCAATTAATTTGCTCTTGAAAAATAGGTACAACTGAACCAGAAGAGCCAAGAACGTTTCCAAAACGAACTAAACATGTACGTAGTTTTGAGTTTGGGCTCGATTTTGCTTGAATTAATAGTTCAGCAATCCGCTTTGTTGCACCCATAAAACTTGTCGGTTTAACTGCTTTGTCAGTACTAACAACAACCAAAGATGTACAACTCGCCCAATTCGCAGCGTCAATCACGCAGCGCGTTCCAACAATATTGTTACGGGCACCCTCTAGTGGGTTTGTTTCTAACATCGAAACGTGTTTGTATGCTGCCGCATGAAAAACAGACTCCACCTTATGTTGCAAAAATACTTCTCTTAGACGACTCTCGTCTGTTACAGAACCAAGAACAGTAAAAACGCTTGTGTCTGAACTTGCTGAAGATATTCTTTTTTCGATTTCTTGTTGAATAAAAAACAAGGCGCTTTCAGCAATGTCAAACAATACAATTGTTGAAGGGTTTCTCTGTAAAATTTGTCTGCATAATTCACTTCCGATTGATCCGCCAGCGCCAGTTACTAAAACAGATTTTCCTGTAACACATTCCCCTGCTAACTCTTCGTTAGCTACTACTTCGGTGCGAGTTAAAATATCGTCAATTGAAAGTGTTCGCAAATCACTATATGTTGCTTGTGCGGTTACAAGTTCCGAAAAACTAGGCATCGTTTCTATCTGAACATCTAGTGTTTGTAAATACTTCACTATTTCCGCCCTGCGAATCGGTTCCGTAGATGGAATGGCAAGTAACACTGTGGTTACGTTTTGAGTTTTAATTAGTGATGGAAGTTTTTTCGCTGCATACACCCGCAGCCCGTACACACTTTGGCCTTGTTTAAGTTTGTCGTCATCAACAAATGCAATCGGCTTATAAACACTTCCGTACCGAATAGATGAAAAAAGTTGCGTACCCCCAGAACCACACCCATAAATTACTGAAACCTTCTTGGCTTCTGTTGGGTAAATTTGTACTTCTAACAAACGTCGTGCAAGTAAACGAATACCCGCCGTCCCAACCATTAAATAAAACGGGTAGATAACAAAAATAGCTGTTGGCCGACCGCCACCAGAGTAAACATTAATAAGTGCGACAATACCAATTATCCATGCAACAAACAAACTAGCAATCATTGAATTAAGGAAAAACCGTGAGCCCGCAAATCTAATAACCGTGTGGTAAAGTCGAAAAACATAAAAAGCAACAATAGTTGTCGCACTTGCTAACGGTAAAATCCACCAAAATTTGACGATAAAATTTGGGAACAATTCGAGAGTAGGTGCTGCGTAGGTCATCCAAAGAGCGGCTGCGGCAATAATGGCATCAACAGCCATTGCTATCGCCATTTTTGAGCGACGACTAAGTAATTTGATTGTCTGTAGTAACCCCACAGGCATGCTCAATATTCTCTCAAATTAAGTCCACCTAATCAAGGATTATCCAAGCAATTACAGGGCAAAAATGCATCTATTATGCTTTCCATGCCTGGAAAGGTGGGTAACGAGATCGTTCGTCGGCCTAATTGTTCTGCCATTGGCAAGGGGATTTGGGGCGAAAGCCCAAATCTTTGAAATGCTGGTTCTTTATAAATTTCTGGGCATGGTCCAATCGTCGCCGCAATTCCGATTCTATTTAAACCAAGCAGTAAAGAGTCTCGAAGTTTTTCGTCTGAAACTGCTACTTCAACTCGATAATACGAGTGCTTTAGGTTACTCGGTACACGTAAAATTTCAACGCCATCTATCGACTGCATTTTTTCTGAAAAAGCACGAGCGTTTTTATTCCTTTGCTCAACCCAATCCCCTACCTTGAGTAGTTGACACCTACCAATCGCAGCTTGCATTTCGGTCATTCGTGCGTTTGTTCCAAACTGATGTTGAAGCCATCGAAAACCTGGTGGGTGGTCGGTTAATAGGGTCGATTCACGATCCCGACCGTGATCTCTAAATGACCAAACTCGGTCATACACCGATTGGTCATTTGTTAAAATCATTCCGCCCTCACCGCCAGTTGAAATAATTTTGTCTTGACAAAATGAAAATGCAGAAACATGCCCAAATGTTCCAACGCGTTGACCATCTATTTCCGCACCATGTGCTTGCGCACAATCTTCAATTACTTTTATCTCGTATTTACTTGCTAATTTCATAATGGAAGGCATTTCCGCTGGCCAGCCGCCAATATGTACAACGACTATCCCGCGAGTATGTTCAGTAATCACACATGAAATAGTTTCTGCGGTTATATTTCCAGAGGTGCTATCGACATCGGCAAAAACTGGTGTTGCTCCAACTGCAACAACAGCAGCAGCTGATGCTAAAAATGAGCGTGGTGTTACTATAACTTCGTCACCAGTTCCAATACCACAAGCTCGTAGAGCTAATTCAAGAGCAACTGTTCCATTAAAAACACAGAGCCCGTGTGATATTCCGCACCACTGAGCAAATTCCTGCTCAAATGATTTTCCTTCTTCGCCCGTCCAATAATTTGATTTTCCAGAGCAAAGCACACGCTCAACGGCTTCGCGTTCATCTTCTGCATAAATCGGCCAGGATGGAGGGGTGGATAAACTCACGAAATTTCCTTTGCGGGCACACCAACAACTGTTACACCATCTGGAATATCGTTTACTACCGCGGCGCCTGCTCCGATTATTACATGCTTTCCTATTGTCACTCCATTTTTGACGTTAGCGCCTATGCCAACCCAAGAACATTCGCCAATAGAAACGTTGCCGCCAAGATTTGCGCCTGGAGAAATGTGCACTCCATTTGCAAGGACACAGTCGTGTTCCACTGTTGATCCACTGTTAATAATGCAACCAATTCCAACTATAGCGTTTGGATTAACAACAGCTCGTGCAAACACTACAGTTCCATTTCCAAGAGAAGCAGTTTTACTCACAACAGCTGACGTATGAATAACAACCGTTGCTTGTTCAATGGTTTGAAGTAAATTCAGTCGAGTTGTGTTGTCGCCAATTGCTACTACAACACCATCTTCATCTTTAATGAATTCGTTTAAACGACTTGGCGTTCCTATTACATTTGCAAGTGCAGTATTATCGTCAAGAAAAACGCACGGTAGTGAAGAGGCATCTTCAACCACCCTCCCGTGTCCTCCAGCTCCAATGATAATAATTCTATTCATTTATCTTGTGATCCTTTAAATGGCTCTACTGTCGCTTGGCCATCTGCGCTCACGCCTGAACCAGCAAAAACTTTACCAACTGTTTTAAGAATGATACGACAATCAAGAATAAAGGATTGGTGTTCGACGTACCAAACATCCTTTTCTAATCGATCCTCCCAACTTGGTTCATTTCGTCCATTGACTTGAGACCATCCCGTAATCCCAGGACGAACATCGTGCCTTTTTGCCTGTCGACCGTTGTAAAGTGGTAAATACTGCTTAAGAAGCGGCCTTGGACCCACCAAACTCATCTCCCCACGGAGAACCGAAATCAACTGAGGAAGTTCATCGAGGCTCGTGATGATCTGGAACTGGCAGCCGAGTACGCGGATGTGATCTCTGGTACCCGAGAGAAGCGGGAGCAACTT
>DTSO01000031.1 GCA_012965315.1 Phycisphaerales bacterium
GTCTTTGCTGAGGGCCTAAACCTAGATGATACGCAGGAAGTCATAGCTGAAGCCATGTTTGACGCGTATGAAGACGAATTTGAAATGGGTTGGGCAACTACGCAAGAACGACTTAACAGAGTTGCTGAAGAGATGCGTGACAAACCACCAGCCAATAGTCTCGACACGCTCGAGCCAGTTCTCAACACACTGGGTGATTGGCTTGTTGAAAAACGCCAACTTGACCAGGGACTTCTTGAAAACATCCAAGCAATTTTAGTCCGTGACCAACGAGCACTTTGGCCTGCATTCGCTCAACGACTTTACAGAGAAAAACACATGAACCGTGGTCGACTAAGTGGTGAGTCTGTTGACTTGTTTCTTATCGCACGAGACTGTGACCTAAGCCCAGTTGCTGAAAGCACCATTTCGGACACCCTCGATGAATACGCAGTTGCTTTAGACATTGCAATGCGAACCCGAGATGCAATCCTTCGTGGCAACCCAAAGAAATTGTTTGACAACATCCTCTCAGGAAATGACAAAAGAGATTCAAGTCTCGGCGGTGACCTTGTTAAAGCACGCATAGAGGTTCGAGACCTTAGCGACAGGTACACAGAAATAATTGCAAGTGAACTCGCTCCTGTTGATAGTGAGAACTTTAGGAACCGATCACTGAAGCGTGGCTACACACGAATTTACAGAAGGACTCCAGCACAACGTATCATTCGCCAAGCTGCAGAAAACCCTACGTACTCCCCAGAAATTAGTGCACAAATTTACGCACTCGAAGGAAGTTACATACAAGAGTTAGCGACTATCAATTTCAAACTTCTAGACCTCACTCGTAAATACGAACCAGAATTGCAACTTCACCGTGAGCAAGCAGGGCAAGTTCGCAAAAGTGGTGGGACTCCTCAAAAATTGAATGACCCAACTCGTGATATATTTAAAAAACGCGAAGTCCTCGGCAAAGAGTACATCGAAATGCTTCGAGCACTTCTGTCTGCTGAACAATTCTTAGAGTTAGATGGTTCACGACGATGGATACCCCGCGACGAGCAACTCTCATTACCAAATACTGCGCCAGGCGTTGGCCCAGGCGGATTATCACTCCAAGGTGGAATCCCAGCAGCAATAAGTCCAAAAGATAAAGGCGACAAGAATAGTAAACCAGACAATTCCGGTTTTGGCAACAAGGGCAAACCAGGTAGTTAAGACGAATTTATAAAAATGGAACATGAAGCAAGCATGACAACCAGCGTAGATAACATTGAATTCAATTCAAACAAAGACCCAAAAACTGATTGCGAAAAATTAGGTCTGAACTGGATTGATGTAGCACCTGAAGTTGATGAAGAAATAATCAACCTGTTAGATGCTGAGCTTGCTGTACGCCTTAGAGTTTTGCCTATCGCAATTGAATCTGGTCGACTTTCAATTGCGATGCTAAACCCAACTGACATTGAAGCATCAGACGAAGTTGCAACTATTACTGCATATCCAATTACACGCTGTGGAATGGATAAACAGATTTTCTCAGATCTCATGCGTAATTATTATGGCACCACTGCTGCGAGAATGGCCGAAAGCCTAGCTGGCACTGCGGATGAAGCCGACACAATTGATCACAATATTGATGCGATTGAAACCGACAATATTCTTGTCATGGCAGAGCAGCCAACCCTCATTAATCTTGTTAACCTTCTATTACTTGAAGCAATTCAACAACGCGCAAGTGATGTTCATATTGAACCCTTTGAAAATGAACTAAAAGTGAAGTATCGAATTGACGGTGTACTTGTTGAGCAAACTCCCCCACCAAAACATTTGCAACCAGCTTTAACTGGTCGTATCAAAATTATGTCATCGATGAACATTGCAGAACGCTACGTTCCGCAAGATGGACACATCGCTTTACGTTTTGAAGGACGAAAAGTTGACATTCGTGTTTCAACTGTTCCAACTTTGTATGGCGAATCTGTTGTCATGCGTATTCTTGACAAAAGCACGCTTCCACTTGACTTGCTTTCACTTGGCATGGACCAAGCGATGCAAGACAAAATGGATAAGTTGATAGCTAAACCGCATGGCCTTGTGCTTGTGACTGGTCCTACTGGCTCTGGTAAAACAACATCTCTTTACGCTGCGTTAAATAAATTGTACGACCCACGCAAAAAGATTATCACTATTGAAGATCCAGTTGAATATGAACTGAATGGAATCAACCAAATTCCCGTCAATCCAAAACGTGGCCTTACTTTTGCCGCTGGTTTACGTTCTATCCTTCGACAAGACCCAGACATTATTTTTGTTGGTGAAATCCGAGATGGCGAAACAGCAGATATTGCAATTCGTTCCGCCCTCACTGGTCACCTGATTTTTTCAACCATTCACACAAACGACGCAGTAAGTTCCATCGGCAGACTTGTCGACATGGGCGTAGAACCCTACCTTGTAGCTTCTGTTCTTGAAGGCGTTCTTGCTCAACGGCTCGGACGCAAAATTTGTACCGATTGCAAAAAACAAGTACCACTCTCACCCGATTTATCGCACCGCTTGACTCCTGAAGAACGTCAATTTTTCAATGACGGTATGTGGGTTGGCGAAGGATGTGATAAATGTAGTAATTCTGGGTTCCGCGGACGAATTGGATTCTTTGAATTAGTAACAATCGACCCGAAGGTTCGCAGTGCAATTTCAGAGAACCGAACAGCCTCTGTTTTGACTTCTCTGCTATCTGAATCCCATATCACCATGCGCCAAGACGCATTGAGCAAAGCATCTAAAGGAGTTACAACCATCGGAGAAGTCTTACGCGCAACACAAGATGTTGACAGTGACTTTTAACGAACATGGTTGATTTTCGATTTCAATCTATTTCTACGAGTGGAGAATCACGAAGTGGAGTCTTAAAAGGGAGAGACCGCGCTGATGTAATTCAACAACTTAGTAGCCGTGGTGAAACAGCTACAAAAGTCGAAAAAATCAAAGCCTCCGAAAAGTTGGCTGCTGTAACAAAAACACGTAAGCGCCGACTGTCAAAAATTGAGATGTCGGCGATGATCCGTGAACTTGCAACAGCCCAAGAAGCTGGCCTTCCATTAATGCAAGCATTACGAACCATTCGTAGGCAAGCAACACCTGCAGCAAGTGATGTTCTCGACCATTTTATCGCTTGCGTTGAAGCAGGCGATCCAATGTACAAAGCCGCCGCTGAATGGGGAGAGCCATTCGACGACTTAATTGTTGGCATGCTTCGTGCGTCCGATGCATCTGGGCAGATGAGTGTCATTCTTCACCAACTTGCAGACTTGATGGATAGGTCACTCGAATTAAAACGCGAATTACTCGGCGCAATTATATACCCAGCAATTATTGCTGCTCTTATTGCAATAAGCGGCATCGTGCTTGTGACTGTTCTTGTCCCTCGATTAATTGAACCACTCGCTGGGCAAATGGTTCTCCCATGGCCAACTGTTGTTGTGATGTGGTTCGCAACTTTTATCTTGCAATGGTGGATTTGGATTATCGTTGCTGTAGGTGCATTGATTACCGCATGGAAAAGTTGGATTTCGATTCCTGAAAATCGGTTTAAACTTGACAAAGCAAAACTACGCATGCCACTGCTTGGAAAACTTCTTCGCGATGTTGCTGTTGCTCGATTCACGCGGACACTTGGAACATTAACTTCGGCAGGGTTACCTATACTTGACGCACTTCGAATTACCCGAGACACACTTGGAAACGCTGCACTCGCTGAGGCCGTTGACGCTGTTCAAGAAGAAGTGTCTAGTGGTAAGCCACTTGCAGACCCACTTGAACGATCTGGTCTTTTTCCACCATTGCTTGTTCAAGTTGTTAACCTCGGCGAACGATCCGGTAAACTTGAAGAAATGCTTTTGCACTCTGCGACCGCATTTGACCGCCAAGTTAATGCATCATTAAATATTTTTACAAAGGCATTACCGCCAGTTTTACTCATTGTTATGGCATCTTTAGCATGTTTTGTGCTTGCTGCCATCCTCTTGCCTCTACTCGAATTGCAATCACTCGTACGCTAAGCACGTTATAGGAAACAGTATGTCAATCAAAACTAAACGGGGCAACACAATAGAGGACATTATTCCAATCATGATTACGACAATAATTATCTCTAAAAGAGTAAATGCCTTTCGTATGGAAACAGTCTTTGATTGCATTGGTTATTGAGTGATATCAGCGTTGATATCCTCGCCTCCTGATTCCCCATCTTCTCCCCAACTGATGACATCGTAACTAAAGTTCACATTTCCTGGAACTAAAATTTCAAATTGATTTCCCCAAGGATCGATGATGTCATCTGCTTTTTGTAAAAAAGGACCACCTGGTGCACCACCATCATCTGGCGGTAGCAATAAAAGTTCTAGGTCAAAATCATCT
>DTSO01000032.1 GCA_012965315.1 Phycisphaerales bacterium
ATATCTGTAGGAATTCACGCTCTGTTGTTGCCAATGGTTTCAGCTTCTGAATCACTTGCACATTCTCCAACAACAAAAGCTACGCACCTTGAAACGCCAAAGTTAGAAGAACCTGAAATTGAACTAGGGATTGACAATTCGACAACTTCAACGCTCACTTGGATTGGATACGATGAGTACGAAGAACAACGAGCGCGATTTTCAGAAGTTGAACAAGCAGAAATGGAAGCGAATGAACAAGTGTCTCCTTCTGCTCCTGTACAAGAACAAGTGAAGCAAGAACCAAAGCCAGACAAAAAAACGATTGACCAATATCTCGATTCAATACATAATTTACCGTTTTCTAAATCAAAAAATGAACCAGAGAAACAACAAGAGACTGAAACAGCTGAACAACCAACCAAGGTCAAAGAAGAAATTGTTTCCGAAGAGAAAGTGAAGCCAACCGTTCCTGCCGAACCAACTGAGCCAAAGGAGCCGGCCGAGCCACACAACAATCCTTCTGACCGAGATTCAGAAGCGACTTCTGTGATTCAGATTACACCAGACCAATGGAAACTAGGCAAACCACTTGCTGCAAACGGAATAGTTCTCCGACCAAAACGACCTTCCTTTACAGCAAACCAAACTGTTTCAAACATTGCGGGAAACCTTGGTGCTGATTTAATTATCAATAAACATGGAAAACCAACAAACGTAGTCATCCGTGTAAGCACAGGAAGTTTTTCCATAGATAGAACCATCGAATCAAGTTTATATCGTTGGCGTGCATCAGGCGAAAAAATCGACGCGCTTGTTGGCGACGAAACTATCACCATCACCATCAATATTTTGTTCCGTTAACTTAGGACTGAACTCGGTCGCGCCATAATTCCATGCGACTCGTGTGCGTTAGAACATAATCCAATGGTGTCACAGTCGCATATCCTTGTTTGAGGGCCTCTACATCGCTACCTTCTGAAGTGTGAGCGAAAGACATCCCGTCGCCCGCTGCCCAGAAATAGACTCTGCCATCGGGCGCTACGCGTTTATCATAAAAACCCAAATCGCCTCCAGCATTCATATCTACCACTTTAATTTCTGGCATTTTTCGGTCTGGAGTTTCACACGTTGGAACATTGATGTTGATAACTTCACTCGACTCGAGTTTATTTTCTAACACTTTATCAATGACAACTCGGGCAATTTCTGCGGCGCGGTCGTAACAAGTCTTTGCCCTGTTCGACAAGTGTAAACTGACTGCAATTGAAGGAACACCAAGGAATGCAGATTCAATTGCAGCTGCAACTGTGCCAGAATAAATAATGTTAATTCCGACATTAGAACCACTATTCATTCCACTAATAGTCAAATCTGGTTTAGAACCTTCACCAAATTGTTCTTCCCACAATGCACGCATTGCAAGTTTTACACAGTCTGCAGGACGACCATCTACTGCTATGCCAGACATATCATCTGTTACTTGAACTATTTGAGTCATGAGAGGCGTCGAGTAGGTAATGCCATGGCTCGTTGCTGACTGAACGGTTTCTGGCGCAAACACAACTAATTCACCAAGACCAGAGAGGGCTTTGTGCAAAGCGATGATACCAGGTGCTCTAATGCCGTCGTCGTTTGTTAGTAAAATTTTCATTTTCTTGCTTCCAATATATATTCTCTTCCACCCCAACAAATTGGAGTTTTGTTTTTTAACATTGACGCTGCGTCAAAAAATATTTTCGCTACAACGACCGCACCTATGGGTGCAAAAATTGCGTACACCATCGATGCATTATTAATTCTATACAACCAAGTTATGACAACAGTTGCAAAAATAAGAGAAGCGACAGCTGTCCAAAATAGCGTTGGAGAAGTTTGTGCTCCGACACAGATGCCCGCAACGCCTGCAAGTGGAAATAAAAAGCCAACAACCAGTGCTAATATCGCGCTCTGTTTTAAGTTTTTGATTCTTCTGCCTGATGCTTCTATATAAATCCGTTTCCAACCCGATTGAAATGCGGAAAATGTTGGGTACATTGAACATTTCAACATTCCATCCGCGTACAACAATTGCACTTTGCCATGCCCCTTCCCTACAATATATTTCGCGAATGCAATGTCTTCTAAAAGGTCGTCTTTAACTGCATTATGTCCATCTATCGCTTCGTATACTTTCCGAGAAAATAATAAAAATTGTCCGTTTGCAAACGGTCTTGACCTTTCTTCTCGATTTACTCGATCAACAGGAAATTGCCTTACAAGAAATGTGCTTGCAATTGGCTGGACAATGCGTTCAAAGTTTTTTGTAATTGTCAATGAACTTAAAATACTAAGTAAAGATGCGCCTCTTTTTATGGCTGACGCGACTGCGCAACGAACAAGTTCTTTATGGAATTGTGTGTCCGCATCTGTAAACAACAACCAATCACCAGTTGCCAGAGCGGCTCCCTTCCGAGCGGCATTGCACTTACCAGCCCAGTCGTCTGGGCATTCAAAATTTTCGAGAATGCAAATTCGATCATCTTCATCTGCGTGCTTTTGGAGAATTTCAAGAGTTTTATCTGTACATCTATCGAGCACAAAGATAATTTGAAGCTTAGCATGCGATTGTGCACGAAGTGAAGTTGCACATCTGTCAATCACTCGTTCCTCGTTGTGTGCCGGAATAACAATACTGACAGATGCATCCGTAGGATTTGGCAACCCAAGCCCTTCACGAATAACTGGCTTTGTCATCTTAATTTGCCAAAGCCGAACGTAAAGACCTATCCAAAGTCCAAGTGAGCAAAATACAAGAATGCCCAAAATCCAAGAGATAATCTCAATTAACTGCATTGTGGCTTATTTTACCCGACTATCAAGAGTTCAACGATGGATGAACAAGTAAACAACACCCTTACTGTTTTTTTCAATATAGAATTCCCACTAGTAAAACTGTGATTAATAACTTGAGAGTCATCCTGAATTACCCAAAAAGTACGCTTTGCCAACTACCTAGTACGATGTACATTTCGTGTACCAGACACTCCTTACAACTCGATATTTAACCAGTCGCGTCATTCCGCTGATTGCTGTTGCTGCAGTGGCACTCTGCGTGGCATTAGTCATAGTTGTCGTTTCAGTAATGACTGGTTTTTTAGACATGGTGCAGTCTGCTGGTCGAACACTTATGGGTGATGTCATCATTTCGTATGGCATTTCTGGACTTCCTCATTACGAGGAATTACAAGTAAAACTCGAAGAAGACCCAAGCATCCTCGGTGCGACACCTATCGTTGATGGTTGGGGTTTATTGCGGATGCCGTACCCAGATTCAAAAGCCAAACAAAGTGAAACGGTGCAAGTTTGGGGCATTGTTCCTGAATCGTTTGCCAAAGTTACTGACTTTAGCGATTCATTGCAGTGGGAAACACCAACAGAAAATCAACGCGATTGGCTTCTGCATGATGCCATTACAACAAACGCAAATGAAATACAACTTTTAATGAGCGATGACAAATGGAATATATTCGTCGAACTTATAAATAAAGCTTCCTCTACCTTAAACTTTGCGAAAGCAAACCTTTGGGATGATGTCCAAGCGATTGTCACTTCCGAACAATGGCAGTCAATTCTTTCGTACGACGAGCGATTAACCAACCCTGAAAAACTTCGTGCTCAAGGTCTTTCTTTATCTCGTAACGGAAAACCAGGCATCATTAGTGGGTTGCACGTTTCAGATGGAAATGAACGGCAACGAGACGGCACCTATAAAGTAATTAGAAATGATTACTGGTGGCTGCCTCGATTTGACGGAACGCTTACGATGTTACCCGTTGATGCACAGGGCGGAATAATTGAGCCCGAATCCATCATCATGCCTTTCGTTAATGAATTTCAATCTGGAGTGTTCATGATTGACGAGTCGCGAATCTTTGTGCCGATTGCAACTGCGCAATCACTTTTGCATCTCGATGAAGCAGAAATCATCGACATCGACGACCCAACTATGGTTCTTGGCATTGACCCAGCCAGAGCAACGAGCATTCTTATTCGGGGAATTCCTGGAATTTCTGCAATTGAACTCAAAGAAATCGTATCGGTAATTTACGACAACTTCAGGGCAAACATGCCAACCGACACACTTGTTTTCCCGCCTTCTCAAAGTGACCCTGGTCTTTCAATTAACACTTGGGAAGATCAACAACGAAGTTTTACCGGCCCCGTTGAAAAAGAACGCGAACTTATGCGTACTCTTTTTTCCATTGTGTACTTAGTTGTTGCAGCACTTATTCTCTCAATCTTTTGGTCCATCGTTTTTGAAAAAACAAGGGACATTGGGATTTTGCGTTCGATTGGTGCATCGCGCGCTGGCATTGTTTGGATTTTCTTGCAATACAGTTTAATCATTGGAATAATTGG
>DTSO01000033.1 GCA_012965315.1 Phycisphaerales bacterium
ATTAACCACCACAAGGTCATTCCACCCTGGGTCTGCCCCATAGTTAATGCAGTTGCATTTAAGTCGGCGTATCTTGATCCACCATTTCCGTTGTACATAGTTACTGTAATATCACTCAGCGTGACTGACGATCCGACTGCAATTTCTATAAATTCTCCAGTGTCTGCACCTGGGGAATCGTAGTGAAATTCATTTAACCAAACATCGTTTGGTCCAGCAAATACAACGCTAGTCATTGCAATAGCCATCCCTAAAGAACTAATCCATTTAATATTCATTTTCTTCTCCGTTTATCTCGAACAAAAGCACGTAGTACCACACCTGTCTATCGTTGAGGATAGAGCATTAACCACCCGTTTGTAAAGAGAAAATAGGTAAGTTTGCCCTGTTATTTACAAACAAGGACCCCAAGCAGCAATCATTATGAGTAAATCAGCAACATTTACAATGCCGTCGCTGTCTAAATCATGCGCTGGGTCAGTACTTCCCCAGTCGGCGATGAGTACGAGAATGTCAGCAACGTCAACAATTCCGTTGTTATTAAAGTCTGCATTGCATGCAACGGTTGGTGTTGTCATCTCGATTCGAACAGTAAGCATCGAAATATTCGTCAACTCTCCAACTAAATCTTCATCGCTTACTGTAATAGGTAAAAAAGATGTGTATGTGGCAGGTTCGACTGTATCTGTGTCGATTGAAAATTCCATCAAAACTGGAATTGACCCGATTTGCGTTGTCGATAAACCGCCGAACATAATTGGTGGTTGTGGAATAGTCACATCATCAATTTCTAAAAGGGATTGCGAGCCATCGAAACCATAATTGAAAATCCAAACATTAAAGGATTGAATTCCTGTACCCGTTTCAAACGCGATGTCGTAGGTATACCAATCTAAATCCTCTGTAAATGAAAACGAAGCATTAGCGTGGTCTATCACTTCGCCGTTTAATTTAATAACTTCTGGAGTTGTCTGTGCTTCAGGACTTGTTGAAGTTAGCGTAACTGTTCCATTCCATGTTCCCGCAACAGAAGTGTCGACAGGCAATTCTACGATTGCTGGCGGACTCAATGCTGGAATAGAAACAGTTTGAGTTCCTGTAATTCCACCTTGAGCAACAAGATCAACATCGAGGATATCTGCAGCAAGCGTATGCAAAACCGGTGCATCATTTCGAATAATAAAATCAACTGTAGAAGTTGCTCCAACTAAAACGCGATTCTCTGCTGGATTCCACTCCCAAGCCAGCAGTGCGGGCACTTGGTAATCCGCCATCAACGGCATATGGTCAGAAGCCATAACCAACGCATCTGCTAATGCATTCCCACGTGCAGTGTCGCCTGGAAAATAAGAGTTATTTCCTGTGTCAATTGCATCATTGTAATGATTGCCGTCATTTCCTAGCGTTCTATATGTGCCATCAATTAAATCGAACCCACCGCCATCAAGTAACGTGTCAGAAACAAATTGAAAATCAAATCTATCATCGAGGCCACCGCCGATAAGCCCGCCATTTTGGTTTAACAATGGTGACTGTGTATGCTTTAGTGTATTAGAAGCACCACTCCACGAATTGCCATTTCCAAGAGGATCAATAATTTGCCCTGGCCCTGGATCGGTAAACCAAATATACCCTGGTTCGCTTGATGAGTAAAAGTTCATATCGCCAACTACAATAATATGACTGCCATCTGGCAAAGTCGAAATGTCATCCCGAACACTTTCTGCGCCAGCTCTTCTCTTTTCTTGATTAGCGGAGCCCGTTGAAGCTTTCAAATGCATACTGTAAAGATACAGCCGTTTGTTTGTGTACCCTAAAATTTCAAGTACCCATCTGTCTGCGTGCCGACTTGCACCTGTGTAAATGTCTACATGTAACCCCGTGTTTTCTGTAAACAAGGTTGACAGATAAAACATCGCTTGAGCACCACCCCAACTACTATCGTTTTGATCTGTAAATGTTGCCATGGAATAATTTGACCCAACCACACCTTGCAAAATTGAGAGTTCAGCTTCATCGACTTCTTGGAACAGAAAAATTGAAACTGGAGCAGCAAAGCCATGCGAGTCATCGTCACTTGCTGCTTGCAACACATCTGCCATTGCATTTGCATCTCCGTTGAATTGCGCAATGTTGTAACTAACCACTCTAATCTGAGCAGAAGCAATTCCAGTCAAACAAAAAGTTAGAATTAAAATAAAGAGGTGTCTCATATACATATGTACGGTTAATTCTACAGAATGTAAGCATTAAATCAACTAAAAATTGAAAATTTATTTCACTCTAATGTATCAGTTCCTAGCAATGGCTTCTCTATCTTTATGACATCGTAATCCGCGATTACAGGGATGTGATCGGACGCGTCATGCAACGCAGTAGCAAGTTCATTACTGCGAGTTTTCTCATGCTCAAAAAATAGATTATCGCCGTCATTTATTGCAACGTCGAAATGTTTTCCGTCATTACCTAGTGAATGATACGAGCCCACAACCAACTCTAACCCGATGCCATCTTTAAGTGATTTACTAATAAATTGAAAATCAAAACGATCATCAAGACCCCCGCTTGCTAAACCGCCCTTTCGGATTTTACGCGTTGATTGCGTGTGTTTAATTGCGTCATCAACTCCTGCCCACTCCTCTGTCCCTAGCGGATCTAGAAATGTCGAAACAAATAATTGGTACGCAGGCTCTTTAACTGTATAAAAATTCATGTCGCCAACAATAATTACGTTTGCATCTTTTGGCAATGAAGCGACATCTTCAAGAATTGACTTTACCCCTTCTTCTCGTTGTAATTTATTTTCTTTACCTCTCGATGCTTTTAAATGAACACTGTAAACCCAGAGTTCGACGCCATTTTCTTCTTCAATACCAACCAAGTGCCAACGGTCTGCGTTCCTTGTTGCACCTGTATAAATGTCTTTGTGGTCTTCCGTTTTTTCTTCAAACTGCGCCGCTTTGTAAAACATTGCTTGTGCACCGCCAGACTCTCCTGAGTTCGTATACGTACCCATGGAATACGTTTCGCCAATCAGTCCATGCAAGGTTTTCTGCGCGCCTTGTTTCACTTCCTGAAACATGTAAACTGAAACTGGAATTGCGTCACCATGTGTATCATCCAGAGATGTTGCATCAAGAACAAATTTCATTGCTTCCATATCTGCAGAACAGTAATGCACGTTGTAATTAACAACTCGAATTTCCGCCGGAACTATAGAAGAAAAACAGAACAGAACAATGCAATAGATAAGTTGTTTCATCACAACAGTGTAAAGCAATACTTAACCCCAATCTGCAATCAAAAGAAGAATATCCGATACATCTACTGTGCCGTCAGTATTGATATCTTCTATACAAGCACTGCAACTTCCCCATGCCCCAATCACTGCTAGTAGGTCTTGAATATTTACCACTCCATCACCATTTAAATCAGACAACGGCCCTTTAAATATCTGGAACGAGTCCGCTATTTCACCTGTTGCTAAGACGCTGTAAAAATCTAACGTTGCGCCGTTTATCTTCAGAACACAAGACCCAGCACCGTTACTTTGCGCAACCATCAAAGGGTGTATTCCGCTCACTGAACCCCCAGAGCCATGGCCCGCAACTACATACACTGTACCTTCGTGCGGATGCATGCCCAGATTTTTACGGTACATTCCATCTCCTTCTGGCATACCGTTTCCAGTATCAAGAATATGTCTATTAAGAGGACTTTCTTGATGGGTGGTGATTTCGTGGGTTTACGACCTTCTTCTTCTGGTTGTGAATCCTGCAATAGATATGAGTGCAAGTGCTGAGGGTGCTGGTACAAATATCATTCCAAAACAATCTAATTCAGGATTCATTCCAACTGGAAATGTTGTGTTCGGATTATATGTTGCTCCCATCCAAAATGCTTGATCCCAGTTTTCCATGCCTGTCAGATTTGCATCAGTAAGATTTGCTGAAAATAAGTTTGCGCCATAGACATTGGCGAAACTTAAATCTGCATACGATAAATTAGCAAACGAAAGATTTGCTTCAGAGAGTACTGCATTGAATAAATTGGCAGAAGTTAAAATTGAATGTGCTAAGTTTGAACCAGTCAAATGTGCAAACATAAGGTTTGTTTCTTCTAAATTAGAATGATGCAGATTTGCCCAATCTAAATCTGCCTCAGTCAGATTCGAGTAATTGAGGATGGTGGTTAGTCCAATCTTCGAACGAAAATTCGTTTGTTGAAGATTTGCCTTAGTCAAATCTGACTTAGCCAAAACTGCTCCAGCCAGGTTCGCTCCACTCAAGTCCGCACTAATTAGTTTTGCATTAGTCAGATACGCACGCTGTAAGTTTGCTCC
>DTSO01000034.1 GCA_012965315.1 Phycisphaerales bacterium
GAAGAAGTTGCGGTACATGTAACGGGCAACGAAACAGGCGGCGAGTTTATTCGCATGCTTGAAAATATTGCAACAGCAAATTTAAACCTCAAAGAAATAGAAGCAGTTTCTATCTCAGGAAAAACGGGATGGATACTTTGGCTGGACAAGGAGCAAGTAAACACACTCCTTGCCCAACTAAATGTTTCTTAATTACGCTATCAATCTTCGTTCTGATCGTTTTGGTCAATAAAACTTGAAAGACGTCTTCGGCGAACTGGATGTTGCAATTTACGGATTGCTTTTGATTCAACCTGACGTACCCGTTCTCGCGTTACTTTAAAAATTCGACCAACCTCTTCAAGGGTATACGTGTAACCATCTCCGATTCCATAACGAAGTTTTAGAATTTCTCGTTCTCTATATGTCAATGTTTTAAGAACATCGTTAATTCTGGAACGAAGCATTTCACTTGTTGCACTTTCAGAAGGTGCGTGTTGCCGCTTATCTTCGATGAAGTCACCGAATTGTGAGTCTTCTGATTCACCTACTGGGCGGTCTAAACTAATAGGGTGACGAGAAATTTTCATGACTCGTTTTGTTTCATCAATTGACATATCTGCGATTACTGCAATTTCTTCTAAAGTTGGCTCTCTGCCTATTTCTTGTAATAATCGTTTTTGGATACCACGAAGTTTTGACATAGTTTCAATCATGTGAACAGGAACTCGAATAGTTCGTGCATGGTCAGCAATCGCTCGCGTGATTGCTTGGCGAATCCACCATGTTGCATACGTCGAGAATTTGTAGCCACGTCTGTACTCATACTTATCAACAGCACGCATCAAACCTGTATTTCCTTCTTGGATAATGTCTAGGAATGGGAGGCCACGATTTCGATATTTCTTCGCAATGGATACGACCAACCGCAAGTTGCCACCTGACAAATCGCGTTTTGCTTGATCATACTCTTCGAAAACGATAGCAATAGATTTAAGACGAGCATCTAATTCTTCTGGTGATTCTAAAATCAACCCACGAAGACCAGACATTTCTTCTTGCATTACTAGAACATCATCTGGATCAAATTGCGAATTGCTATTCTTTGAATTTTTAATATCTCGTTGGATTTGTTTAAACTTTTTAGAGATTGACTCAAGTTTACGTAGTAATGGTTGAATTTTCGCAGTTCGTAGACTGCATTCTTCAAGCAACGAAGCTATTTTCCTGCGTCGTGCTTGCATTCGATCTCTAACATTATCGAGTTCGGAATTTTTCAATCCGCCTTCTTCGCGCAATTTCCAATCGCGTTCATTTTCTGCAAGCAACAGCCTTGCTGTTGCAGTATTAACTGGAATTCTGCTTGCAACTTTTTGCTTTGCGTTTTCTTCAGCAGTTGAAATTCGCATGGTTCGATCGAATGGCAATTTCCCGCCATTTACCAAGTCCAAAATTTCAATCGCCTGCATTGCTGCGTAATCTGATTCGAGTACCAATCGACGAAAAACAAAACGAGTACACTCGATTTTTTTAGCTAGTCGAATTTCTTCTTCTCGAGTCAAAAGTGAAATACTACCCATTTGCGTTAAGTACATTCGAATTGGGTCATCGATTCGGCGGGAAGATGCTTCTGCAAGAGCTTGAGCAATTACTGCTTGTGCTTCTTCTTCGTCTAAGAGATCATCATCTGCGTCTATGTGTACGGAATCTTTCGACTCTTTTCCTTGCTCTTCTGCGAGGTCAGCTAATTCTTGCGCCTTATCTTTCCATGGCGTGTCACGCTTAAAACGGAGGCATGTTTGAAGTGGTACGAAGAATTGTCCCCAACCACGGCGCATCCGTAAATCTTCGCCGATTAAGTCGATATTTAAATTTGAGAGAAGTGCGAGTAACTCATCCATTTTTTCAGCAGTCAAGAACTCATCTGGTAATGCTGAGTTAAGTTCTTCATAACTTAACCAGCCTCTTCCAATGCTCTCATTGAGAAGAAGTACCATGCTTGGATGCATTGCTGGTACAACAGCTTTAAATTTCGCTTTCGTTTGTGTTGCCACGATATTACTCCTTTAAAGTAAAAATTAATGTGCAGCGGCTACGCTGCGTAATTGACTTGGTTGTAACGTGCGTAGAAAGATTCATATTGCACGTTTCTGTTTTTTTCGTATTGCTTCAAGCGCCTGCTGAGCTGCCAAAGCACGCTGCTCTGGATCTTTATAATTTTTTAACTCACGGACATTGTCTGCAATTGCTTTGTTTTGAATTTCTGCCTGGAATGATTGAATTGTCCTTTGAATTGCAAGGCCGACACTTCCGGCTTCATTGCAAATTCGCTCTCCCTCAAAATAAAGTGTAGACGCGAGGCTGCTCGCATCTGTTGACAACTCCGATAGCGTTTCTTGCATGGTGAACGGCGTGCCGGCTAGAAGTTTTGAAAAAATACAGTTCGCAATCTCTATTGCGTTCCTGTCTAAAAATTTCTCTGGCTGGACTGGCTCACTTGCTTCTCGAATAGCAGCGGAGGCTTGAATTGAATCGAATAGAATGACGGCTAGCAATTCGTGTTCTGCTAGAAGCCGTGCTCTAGTAATAACAACTGGCGAAGACTCTTGCGGCACCGGCTGTTGTTCAACTGGTGCTTGTTCTTGCTGTCTTGGTGCGGGCCTGTTGCGCATTCGTTCATCTAAATGGGATTGCACTTCTTCCATTGGAACTTTTAGAAGGGTGGAAATACGCTCATGAACGAGTGGCTTTTTAATACCAGGCAATTGGCCTATACCTAGACGAATAAGTTCATCTAAAAACATTCCAACTTTTTTGGTACGACCCGAGATAGTATCTGTTGTTTTAATTTCGATTTCGATTCGATCGAATTTATACGTTATGGCATCTACTGCTTCTGCAAAACTGGTGAGCAATGCATCTTTATCAGTAGCGACATCAGCAGGATCTTTGCCATCTGGTAAAACGCAAATATTCACATCTATATCTCTAGAAAAGAAAATTTCAACTGCCCTATCTGCTGCGCGTTGGCCTGCTTCATCACCATCGAAAACAAGCGTCACTTCATCGCAAATTCGCGAAAGTTTTTGCGCGTGTTGAGGCGTCAATGCAGTTCCTAAAGTTGCAACGACATTCGTAACACCTACTTGGTGACAAGCGATGACATCAGTATATCCTTCGACCACAATGACTTTATTTTCAGATTGCATTGCAGGTCTAGCTAAGTGGTATCCATACAATGTTTTTGATTTATGAAACAATTCAGTTTCTGGGCTATTGATATATTTTGGTTCATCTTCTTCGTTAATTCGCCGTCCACCGAATGCTATCGGTGTGCCCGTTTCGTTAAAAATAGGAAACATAATTCGATTTCTAAATGAATCGTACACTCTGTTCGTGCCATCTTTTCGCTTAAGCAAACCAGCTTCTAATCCCGTTTCGATTCGCTCTGGAGTATCAGAAAGTTTGTCTGCAATGAACGTCCAACTATCTGGAGCTAAACCAATTGAAAATGTTTCAATAGAATCTGCATTGATTCCTCGATCTTCTAAATATTTCCGAGTAGAAGATGCCACATCACTGTTCAGTGTCTCAACATACTGCTTCAATGCCCACGCTGTTGCATTTTGCAATTTCTTACGCATTGAAATGGTTTCTTCATCTTTAGCCGTGTAATTTGATAATTCAACACCAGTTCGCTCGGCGAGCATTTGCAATGCTTCGACAAAGCTAATTTTTAAATACTCTTGTAAGAATTTAAAGCAATCGCCATAGGCGTTGCATGAAAAACATTTGTAAAAAGCTTGATCGCGGTGGGTAACCACGCACATTGATGGTTTGTGGTCATCATGGAATGGGCAAACACATACCCACTCTCTGCCTTTTGGCTGGAGGGGGATATATTCAGCTATTAGTGCGACGAGGTCAACAGCCTCTCGCACGCGATTAATATCCTGTCTGTTACTCATTTCCTAAAAGGTGATCCAATCCTTACTCGATTCGCTACTCTTAATGAGCACTACAAAAAATAGTAACTCAAAAGTTAAATGACCCAATTCATTCGTATGTTGGCTTTTATCACAGGGAAGAGTTTGGACTGCATTGCTTCAAAGAGCGTTGCGAAGTGCCGGTAGAGTGTGATAGTGGCGTATCTTGCTACATCTAGAATACGCAGGAAGTGCCTGCTGTCAACTAAATGCGTCTTTTTTTCGGACGTTTCCACAA
>DTSO01000035.1 GCA_012965315.1 Phycisphaerales bacterium
CCATCTTGAGGCAGACGCCTTTCAGAAATATCAAGGTTTGCCATAATCTTGACACGCGACACGATAGGCATGGCTAAGTGCATTGGTGGCGGAACCATCTCATACAAAATTCCATCGATGCGGTACCGCATTTTGAATTCGTCTTCGAAGGGTTCAAAGTGAATATCTGATGCTTTGTCTTTAATCGCTTGCAACAAGACAAGATTGATGAGGCGAACAATCTTGTTGTCGGAAGCAGCGGAAGCCAACTTTGTCAAATCAGTAGATTCATCGTCACTGTCAAATTTTCCTACATCAGAGGCATCTAAATCAGCCATCATGTCGGCCATAGAAGGACCGCCTGATGAATAACGTTTCTTAATAATTTCGTCAATCTGTTCGGGTGGCGACACTACTGCAACTACTTTGAAACCCATCAACAATCGAAGGTCATCGGCAGCTCTGTAATTATCTGGTGATTTCAATGCAATCGTTAATAGTTTTGTTGATTCGTCATAATCAACAGGGGCAATTTGATAGGTAGTGGCGCTCTCAACAGGCAGTGTGTCAAACGCAAGTTGTGGAATGGAATCGATTTCAAGTTCAACCCAAGCAAGGCCAGATTGCCCAGCAAGCGCTTTTTGAATTTCGACATCAGTGATGATGCCCATTTCCAACATTATTTCACCAATTTTTTTGCGGTCCCCTTTTTTTCGTGCAACTTTTTGAATGGAAAGTGCTTCATGCACTTGGTCTCTTGTTAGTACGCCTAACTTAGTTAACACGCGACCAAAACGACGTCCCTTTAACTGAGTAGGATCAGTCGATTTCTTTTTTTTCGTAGTTGATTGTTTTGCCATAGTGCTTTGAAGCTCCAAAAAATACGTATTGGTAGAATTGTTACATGATTCGCAATCCAAAGGCTACTGGCAACCATACAATGGTTGATTTTACCATTCGCCACCTAGATTATTCGCCATTAACCGCAGAATTTCAAGGGTAATTCACCAGCAATTTAAGAAAAAACAAGGATGTTTTGCATTACGTGGGGTTGTCAAGTTCCTGTCGACCCACTCTGCCGCCTGCATTATGGACTTTTTGGGTCAGGGAATTAGAATCTCGACCTTTATCGATCATTTCCTCAGCATCAATCATTCCCTTTTCATACAAAGACCACAAGTGGTCATCGAGCAATTGCATGCCGAATTTACGACCTGTTTGAATTGCGGAGTCAATACGGAATGTTTTATTTTCACGAATGAGATTAGCAACCGCTGGCGTCACAACCAAGAATTCATACGCAGCCACTCGACCAACCTTGTCTATCCTTCGTAACAATACCTGTGATAACACTGAAATGAGAGCAGTGGATAATTGAACGCGAACCTGCTCTTGCTGATTTGTAGGGAATGCATCAATAATACGGTTAATAGTTCCCGATGCACCAGTGGTGTGCAACGTAGCAAAAACCAAGTGACCCGTTTCAGCAGCTTGAATTGCCGCTTCAATAGTTTCTAAGTCGCGCATTTCACCGACAAGAATAACATCGGGGTCAGCACGAAGAACACGCCGTAACGCTTCCGAGAAACTTGGGACATCGTTACCTACTTCACGCTGATTGACGATTGATTTTTTATGGTAGTGGTAATACTCAATCGGGTCTTCTGCAGTCACAATATGTCGTTCAAGATTCGTGTTTACATAGTCAATCATTGTCGCAAGTGATGTTGTCTTACCTGAACCAGTTGGACCAGTTACGATAAACAAACCACGCGGACGACGAATGAGTTCTTTCAAAATAGTTGGTAAGCCAATTTCTTCAAAAGTAAGCAATTCATTCGGAATCAAACGTAAGACCAATGTAACATCACCACGTTGCCTGAAAATTGCAACGCGAAAACGAGCTTCAGTTCCAAATGCAAAACCAAAGTCGCAACTACCTTCTTCCTGTAATTCTTGCTGTGCTTTTTCTGGTGTAATCTGCTTCATCAATGCAACGCAGTCATCACCGTCAAGGACTTTAGTATCTAAGTTTTTAAGTCCACCATGCAAACGCAGGGTTGGCTTACGACCAACAGTTAAGTGAAGGTCTGATGCGCCGGTACGTACGACGGTGTCGAGTAGTCTGTCAATTTGGATTGTGGACATAAGTTAATTCGTTTATTTAAGTTCCATTAAATATCTACATTATCAGCAAGAAGGGCTTCTGCTTGTGCGAATTTCGCAATTTCTTCAGGGGTTGTGTCTCCACGAAGTATCTTAATCTTTCCGTCTTCTACAAGTGTGCGCATACCGCCTCGAATCGCGGCTTGTCTAATTTGACCAAGAGGAGCACGGTTAAATGCTAATTCTCGGATTTCGTTATTCATAATCATCATCTCAAATATTGCTTTTCTGCCACGGTAGCCCACGTTTCCACAAGTTGAGCAACCCACTGGCTTGCAAATATTCGAAAGAGGGACTTCTTCGGATTCTATGCCGACGATTCTCAAAAACTTAGGATCAGGGCTATCATCCTTAACTTTACATTCAGGGCATAAAAGACGAATAAGTCGCTGTGCCATTATTGCTTGAATAGAACTTGCAACCAAGTATGGTTTTACTCCCATGTCAATCAACCGCGTAATTGCAGAGGGGGCATCATTTGTGTGCAATGTTGAGAACACCAAGTGACCAGTCAGTGCCGCTTGTATTGCAATGTCAGCAACTTCACGGTCTCGAATTTCACCAATAAGAATTACATTTGGCGCTTGACGTAGCATCGCTCGAAGAATTGCAGAGAACGTCAAACCAATAGAGTCACGAACTTGGCACTGATTAATGCCCGCAAAACTATATTCAATTGGATCTTCCGCTGTAATAATTTTTCGGTCAGGCCTGTTCAAAATATCAAGCGCAGAATAAAGCGTTGTGGTTTTACCAGAACCAGTAGGGCCTGTAACCAACAAAATGCCATTGGGTTTACGAATCAATTTCATAAATGCATCGTAATTCTCTTGCTCAAATCCAATATTCTTCAGACCAATACGGACTGAATCTGGGCGAAGAATACGAAGTACGACGGATTCGCCATGGTACGCTGGGCAACAACTAACTCGGAAGTCAATTTGTTCATTATCGACTCCCATTTTAATTCGACCATCTTGTGGAATTCTTTTTTCAGCAATGTTTACCCCTGCCATCAACTTTAATCTTGCGAGAATCGCTGGTTGCATTCGCTTAGGTAAATTATCTCGAATATGGCAAACACCATCAATTCGATACCGAAGGATAACTCTGTCTTCCATTGGCTCGATGTGAATATCAGATGTACGATTGCGTACTGCTTCGGTGATGAATCGCGTAACTAATTTTACAATGGGTGCTTGTTCATCATCCATATCAATAGAAGAATCTACTGATTTGTCCACAGATCGGTCAACTGAAACATCGACAGAATCGGTCACCAATGAGGTCTCGGAAATGACGTTGCTTTCTTTTCCGGTGACTTTATTGATGTACCCTTGAATCGCCTCTTTCGTAGAAAGCATTGGCTCAAGCTCACAATTCAATCGAAAACGAAGTAAATCGAGCAGCTCTAGATTAAGCGGGTCATGGATAATAAGTTGTAACTTATCATTCACTTTTGCAAGTGGAATAATTGTATGTTTTTGAATAACATCTTTCGGAATGAGGTCGAGATCTGGCGTTTGTTCACCCTCTGCGCCATCTAGTGCGATGTATTGCATCCCAAATTGCTCTGCGAGTGCTTTTACGATTGCCTTAGCGTCACAAACACCCTGTTCTTGGAGCACTTCGCCAACTTTTTTTGCTGTTCCAGATGCTGCTTCAAGAGCAGTGTTTAACTGCTCTTTTGTAATCACACCTTCTTCAATGAGGATTTCGCCAATTTTTCTTCGTAGTTTTCGTGCCATAAGATAGGAAGTGGCGTTGCCACCTTCGACACATAGTATCATCGTATAAGAGTTCTTCAGGGACTATTGAATCTTTTTCTTCATTATGAGCAGAGTTAATCCAATCCGAATATTAATCACAGCTGGTGCTACGCAAGAACACATTGATAGCGTTCGATTTATTGGTAACAGATCATCCGGTCAACTAGGTGCTACTCTTGCACTATCTTCAGCAATTCATGGGTATGAGGTCACCTTGCTACTTGGCGCAAATAGCGTAAAACAGACCGCTCATCCACGCCTTATAACTGTACCTTTTTCGTCTACGCGTGACTTACAAGCAAAATTATTAGAATTATGGCCAACACACCAGGTCTTAATAATGGCAGCAGCCGTTGCAGATTTCACTCCAATAAGTGGTCAAATTGAGGGGAAAATTCGGCGTGGCGATTCGCTTCAACTCGACTTAATCCCAACTGACGATTTGGTCTCAGGCCTTGCGAGCAATGCACGTGAAGACCAACGCATTCTTGCATTCGCTCTTGACCAAATAGACAACTTGCCTGCCTCTGCTTTAGAAAAACTAGACCGCAAAAAAGTTGACGCAATCGTCGCGAATCCTCTAGCAACAATGGATGCAAATACTATTTCTGCTGAAATTTACTGTAAAGACGGCAGACGTTTAGCACCTGCACCAGATTTACAAAAACCAGAGTTTGCAAATTGGCTGATTGAACATCTCGATGAGATTCTTACTATTACATAAAACTAGCATTACCCGTTAAACTGTGTGACTTTACAATTATGAATCACTACACACCAAAACCGTCAAGATCTATTCAAGCAGTTACTTTTATAGCAGCAATTGCCATTGCAATCTGGCTCGCCTTTTGGCTATCTGGAAGTCACGATTCTCACGGATCCCACGAAGTGCTCATGCCGCACTTTTGGTATATCGGTATCCTTCCTTTTGTAGGAATTTTAGGCGCAATTGCCGTACTACCACTTTTAAATAAAACACGTCACTGGTGGGAGAGTAATTTAAATCGCTTCTTCATCGCAATGCTCTGTTCTATAGGAACTATCGTGTACATGCTGGTCGTTCTTGGCAAAGATTCGATCGGGCCAATGCTTGACCACTCCATTATGAAGGACTTCATTCCGTTCATAATTTTATTATTTAGTTTATACGTTATCAGTGGTGGCATTCACCTCTCTGGCGACTTAGAAGCGTCACCAAAAGTAAACACAATTTTTCTAGGTATAGGTGCGTTACTCGCAAGTTTCATTGGAACAACTGGCGCAAGTATGCTCCTTATTCGACCACTTCTAAAAACCAACTCACAACGCAAACATGTAGTCCACACTGTTGTTGTTTTCATTTTCTTAGTTAGCAATATTGGCGGAACACTCTTGCCAATTGGCGACCCGCCACTTTTCCTTGGCTATTTACGCGGAGTTCCCTTTATGTGGACACTCGGACTCTGGCCAATGTGGGCGACTGCGTGTTCCATATTGCTTGTTGTTTATTTTGTTTGGGACTCAATATTATGGCGAAAAGAAACATTCAAATCTCATCTCCAAGACGAATTACAACATGAACCACTGCGATTACGCGGCGTAACCAACTTTATTTTCATAGGCGGAATTGTTGTAGCTGCAGCATTTATTGACTCAAACAAACCACTCATTGGTACCGACTGGCATCCATTCCCATTTCTACGGGAACTAGTCATGCTTGGCTTTGTCGCGCTTTCACTTGGCTTCACAAAAAAAGCCATACGAAAAGCGAACAATTTCACCTATGCTGCAATCTTAGAAGTTGCTGCCCTTTTCTCTGGAATTTTCATTGCAATGCAAGTTCCTTTGATGGTATTAAATGCAAGTGGTGAAGCGATTACTAATGCAATGAATAAACCTTGGCAGTTTTTCTGGTCAACTGGAACTCTTTCAAGTTTTCTCGATAACGCGCCAACCTATGTTGTCTTTTTCAAATTATCGCAATCACTTCCCGAAGGCGAAATGCTCACCGTCAATGATGGGGAAGTCCCCATCTCGTTACTCATTGCTATCAGTTTAGGTTCTGTATTTATGGGTGCTATGACCTATATCGGTAATGGACCAAACTTTATGGTTAAAGCGATTGCCGAGCAAGAACAAATTGTAATGCCTTCATTCTTTGGTTATATGTTTAAGTACAGTATTCCAATACTGATTCCAATTTTCATAATCATCACTCTCCTCTTTTTAATGTAAAGCGAAACTAAAATGATTAAACGAATATTAGTTGCTCTAAGCGGCACAACTTGCACAACATCCGCCATTCGACACGCTGTCGAACTTGCAAAAGAACATGATGCAGAATTAACTGGCGTCACGATTTTTGATCCAGACAAATTACTCGATGTTGGGCCGGTCCCTCTAGGAGGCGCTGCAGCAGCGCACGAATTAGGCGAACATCGAATGCAACTTGCAACTGAACATATTGAAGCTTCTATTTCTGAATTTGAAACAACTTGCAAAAATGAAAACATACGCTGTCGAGTTCTCCGAGAAACTGGAGACAGTGCGAACCGACTTCTTGCGGATTGGCGCTACCATGATCTAACAATCATCGGGCTACGCGGTTTGTTTGAATATGGCGTACTTAATAACCACGGACATTTAGTATTAGATGTAATCGGAAACGGACTTCGCCCTCTGCTTGCCGTTGCAGAAGAATATCGACCAATACAACGAGCGATGATTGCGTACGATGGTTCACCAATTGCAGCAAGAGCAATGAAAGCATTCTGCATGCTAGATATCTGGAAACCAATGCCAACAACAATCGCTTGTTTTTCCGGACATGAAGGCGACCATGTTGAACTTCTTGCAGAGGCCGGCTCGTACCTTGAAGCCCATGGTTTTGAACAAGCCACTATGTACCTAGATGAAAAACCAAGAAAATGCATCTTAGATGCACTTGAAACTTGCAATAGTGACTTACTTGTATTGGGTGCTGCAAAACGATCAAAACTAGGTCGAAAATTACTTGGCAACACCGCTCGCTACGCACTTGAAAATTCTACTCGACCAATTTTCTTACACCATTGATTGCTACAATTCAACTGTGATTACTGTAAATGGAACAACTCATTCTTTTAAAATTGGACAAACCTTAGCAGATTTGTTAGAAGAACTTGATCTTTCAAATCAGGTCTGCGCAATTGAAGTGAACAAAAAACTTGTACCACACAGAGAAAGAAAAGAATATAAATTACAAGAAGATGACAGCGTTGAAATTGTCTCTCTTGTTGGAGGAGGTTAATACATGACAACTTTAACGACAAACGAAATTCCACCGCTGCAACTTAAAGACATAACCCTGTCAAGCCGCCTAGTTGTTGGCACTGGCAAATACCCTACGTATGAAACAATGCAAGATGCTTTGAAAGAAAGTGGATGCAGCGCAGTTACAGTTGCCGTCAGACGAGAGCGACTTGTAGATGACCAAGGCCGTTCCATATTAGATTTTATTGATTGTGATACATATACAATTCTTCCAAACACCGCTGGATGTTTCACCGCGAAAGACGCGATTCGAGTCGCGCATCTTGGTCGTGACATACTTGAACAACTGCAAAACGCTGGAAGCAGTTGGGTAAAACTTGAAGTTCTCGGAGATAAAACTACGTTACTCCCTGATCCAGTAGGCACGTTGGAAGCGTGCAAAGAATTAGTTGCTGATGGATTTTCTGTCATGTGTTACACAAGCGATGATCCGATAATGGCAACAAGAATTCGCGACGCTGGTGCAACTTGCGTCATGCCTGCGGGAAGCCCAATTGGAACAGGTAGAGGGATTGCAAACCCATGTGCGATTAAACTCTGCATTGATTTACTGAAAAAACCAGAACATGGCGGAGAACCAGACTACCCAGTCATTGTTGACGCAGGAGTTGGAACACCTAGCGATGTTACGATTGCAATGGAACTTGGTGCTGACGGTGTTCTTCTTAACACTGGAATTGCACATGCAAAGAATCCTGTCCAAATGGCCCGAGCAATGCGCTTCGCTTGCGAAGCTGGATTCCACGGTTTCCAGAGTGGACGAATCCCTCGAAAATTACATGCAACCGCTTCATCACCCTGGGACGGCACAATCGCTGGCGAATAACCCACGAATTTTATTAACTATCGTCTAATTAATGGTCGACGCGTGTGCCGAGAAATTGAGAAACTTCAGCGACACGAGTAAGAACTTCTTCCTCAGTTGATGCTTCAAGATTCAACCGAAGCAACGGCTCCGTATTGGAACCACGCACGTTACACCACCAAGCACCGCAATCCACTGTTACACCATCAAGCCGATCTACTTCTGCATCAGGATATGCAGAGACAAGTTTCGCCATAGCCTCGTCTTTGTCAGAAGTTTCAAAGTTTATTTCACCACTCTGACAATAGGACCGATGCGGAGCAATTTGCGAACTCATAGTTTGTTCACTTCCAGCGATAGCGCTTACAACTGCTGCAAATGCCATCGCGCCACTATCCGCATAAAAGTTATCTCTGAAGTAGAAATGACCGGACAATTCCCCACCAAAAGGAGCATCGTGTTCAGCCATCGCCTGTTTCATAAAAACATGACCAACACGAGAACGAACGCTTTTTCCTCCAGCAGAAGCAACTGATGTCGCAACTGCGTGGCTTGAACGTAAATCAAATACGATTGATCCACTATCTTTTTCATGCTTCAAAAATTTAGGCGCAAGCCATGCAGTAATTAAATCGCAACCAACAATGGTGCCCATTTCATCAACAACCATACATCGATCTGCGTCGCCATCAAAGCAAATACCAAGGTCGCATGTATGTTCTACAACAGCATCGATAGTCTGCTGCAAGTTTGCATCGACAAGTGGATTTGGCTCGTGAACAAAGGTCCCCTTGTCATTTTCAAAATTGATTTCAATTAATTCCAAACCCTTAACGCCTCTGAATAATTTAGGGACCATCGTTCCCGCCATTCCATTTGACGCATCTATAGCTGCTTTAATTACTATCTCGCCAGATTGTATTCGTGGATCTAGATATGTAAAAACATGCGCTTTGTACTGGTCCCACAAATCAACTGAACTTTCGTCGCCTCGTTCGTCGCAATTTGAATCATTTTGCTGATGTATCGCCATAGATTCAACCAATTCAAGTCCTGTGCCCATACCAACTGGCTTAGCTTTTGCTCTACAAATTTTAAAACCATTGTATTGAATTGGATTATGCGAAGCAGTGGTCTGAATGCCCCCTATTGCATTCAAGTGATTGACTGCAAAAGCAATGAATGGCGTATCGACTAAACCAACATCTATCACATCTGCCCCAGACGAAAGCACGCCATCTTTAAGTGCATTCACAAGTGAAGGTGAACTTGGTCGCATATCGTGCCCGACAACCACCGCGCCCTTCCCACCTGCTTCTTCAAGAAGTAACGTTCCGGTTGCCAAACCAATTTGCCTGGCGATTTCTTCGTTAAGCGGCTCAGGATAAACTGCGCGAACATCATAAGCTTTGAATACTGTCATACAGGCATCATACACGGTCAGTTTCAGAAGCAATCTTCCGTGGCTAAGTCGACAACTTCAACACCTTCGGGTAACGCAGCCAAAAAAGCACTCCCATAAAATTTCCGGACTACTCGTGAATCTAAAATAGAAACATCGCCCTTATCGTCACTTGAACGAATCAACCGGCCAATCCCTTGGCGAAATCGAATAACTGCTCTTGGTAACTGATCTTGCATAAAGGGATTTTCGCCAGCTTCTTTGATTTTTTCTTGCCTCGCTTCGACTAACGGCCGGTCAGGTACATCAAAAGGCAAGCGGGTGATAATGACATTTCGCAAATTATGACCACGCACGTCAACACCTTGCCAAAAACTCGATGTGCCAAACAGCACGGCGCGTTCATCTTCTCGGAATTGTTCGAGCAAGGTCGTTCGAGTTACTTGCGAACCATGTTCTAGAAAAGTCATACCCTTACCTTCAATTTCATCCCGAACTAAATTTGCAACTTGTTCTAATAAACGGTAACTCGTAAATAAAACAAAAGCACCACCATGCGTTCTGCCAACTAAATCGATAATTCGGTCCGCAAGCCGCTGTGTGTATTCACTGTTGGATGGCTCTGGCATTGAAGAGTCTACCCATGCTCGCATCTGCCTCGGAAAATCAAATGGGCTTCCAAGTTGTAACTCCACTGGAGTTTCGCAACCCAAGCGAGATTTCATCAATGAAAAATCTCCACCAGCAGTGGCTAGTGTTGCCGATGTAAGCACAACAGAATGCTCGCCTTCAAATAGGTTTGCATGCAAAAGAGTTGAAACATCGACTGCCATGCATTTCAATACTGGCTTTGCAGTTTTAGCACCTTTGGCGTTGTGCGGTACGCCGTCCACAGCGTAAACACACCCCGGACGGGATTGCGTTATTAACGAAGTGCACGCATCAGCCATATCCAATGCTCGAACTGAGAAACCACCAACTTCAACCGAATCAGAATCGCTCTCAAGTGATTCGCGCAAAAGCGACAAATGATTGCCTAGTGAAAGCAGCACCCCACTCAAGCAATCGTCAACAACATTTGGTGCAGAAATCCTTCCATTAGATGGAGCAAAATCTAATTTCCACTTCACGAGAGCATCGAAAAATGCATGAGATTGCTCACGACAATGATGCACTAATTCAACACATTGTGAAAGAAGTTCTGAATTACACCCGTTTGCGGAAAGCAAATGCAAAATGCCTTTTGTCGCCCGTCGCGTTGAGGCAGGAACTAAGGAACGCAAAAAATACTCAACTTGATTTTCTGAAATAGATGCACCAAAGTGATCAGCTGCTACATCTTCTATTGCATGCGCCTCGTCAAAAATCACATGGTCATATCTTGGCAAAAAACCTGCGCCACGCATTCGTAGTGACAAGTCTGAAAAGAACAACGCATGATTGCAAATTAACAAGTTCCCACGTTCCATTGCTTTACGCGCATTCTGGTAAAAACAATCTTGGTACGTAGGGCATTTCCGTCCAAGACAACGACTGCCATCACTTTTAGCTAACTCCCAGACATCGCCTCGTGGCAAAAAAGGCAATGAAGAACGAGAACCGTCTCCTGTCGTTTTTGACCAATCATTAATTTGTTCCAGTTGCACTTTGCCGTTTGCGTCACTTAAAAGAGTCGACCTCTGAGCCATGGCTCTGGAAAGTCGGCGCAAAGAAATATAATTTGCCCGACCTTTTACAAGTACTGTTTCAAACCCTCCCCCAAATGCTTTATAAAGAATAGGGGCATCGTGAAATACAAGTTGTTCCTGCAAAGTAATTGTGTTTGTTGAAATAACAACAGTTTCATCGTGGTCAATAATTCGCCTAATCGCGGGAACTAAATAGCCAAAAGATTTACCCACACCAGTCCCTGCCTCTACAAACAAACGCCCTCTTGTCTCAAGCGCTTCTGCAACTGCACTGGACATATCGAGTTGTTGTTGTCGTGGCTCCCATTCATGTAATTCTTTACTGAGCGGACCCCCGTCGGTAAACATCTGATCAATACCACTCAACGCAATTGACCTTTCCCAATTGGCAATCGTTTCGGTTCGCCAGCAAGGCGTGGATATTTATTGGGTGTTGGTTCTAGTTTTCGAATTGTCAAAATAGTTCCAGTTGTCGTTCTATCACTAGAAATAATTTCCGATTTCAAAACATGCAACGCTTTTTTCGCATCTTCCACTTCAATTGGCGCACGCTCACCTTTAATTGCAAGCACAATACCGTTTACTTTTGCAAAGGGTACCGTCAGTTCCAACAAAACATTCAACGGACCAACTGCTCGCGCAATTACAGCGTCAGCAATGTCGCGAAAACCCCCATTTTTAGTGGCAAGGTTTTCGGCTCGCTCAGAAATAACAGTTACGTTTTCGAGACCCAATTCTTCCGAAACATGCGACAAAAACATGGCCTTTTTCTGCGTTGTTTCTACAAGTGTAAAAGTAACATTAGGCATTGTGATTGCCAAAGGAATCCCAGGAAGCCCACCTCCGCTACCAACATCTACAACATGTTCAACATTTTCTTTTGCAAGAATTGGCATTAAAGAAATTGAGTCTAAAATATGCCTTATCCATGCTTCATCAGCACTTTTGATTCCTGTCAAGTTAAATTGCTTATTCGTTTCAAGCAACATATCCAGAAATGCGCCGAGTTGTTGCAAATCACCCTCATCGAATTCAATCCCTAAATCAGCAACTAATTGTTCGAAATTTTCTGGCACTTCACTAATAGATGACACTTCAATGTTCCTTTGTTTAAAATTTAAATCCTTCGCGAGTCATTAACGGATCTCTTCGCATTGCAATGCCGAACAGGATACCCGCCATTAACCATGCGACAACCAAACTTGACCCTCCAGCACTAATAAAAGGCAAAGTTAATCCAGTAATTGGTGCCAAGCCAATAGTCATGGCGGTATTTATCACCATCTGGGAAAGAAGGATAGCCGTCAGGCCAACTGCAACTAATCTAGGGAATGGGTCTTTGCACCCGAGCGTTGCGCCGATTCCGCCCAACCCAAGAAGAAGGTACAAAAACCAAGTTACAATCGCACCAAGAAATCCCCATCGTAAATTAATTACTGCAAAAACCATATCATTGTGTTCTTCTGGCAGGTGATTTGCTTTGAGCAATTGCGCTGCTTCAACCTTGCCAACGCCTTCAATTTGACCCGCGCCGATTAAAGTCATCGCGCGAGCACCTTGATATCCAATTGTCTGTTCGAACCGATCATCGCCTTGCATCTGTGCGATAAGCGCTTGAATGCGGTCTTTTTGGTGTGGCTGAAGTATTGGATACATCGAGCCAGCAGCAACCACGGCAAGCAAACCGATTGCACATAGATGTCGATATTTCGCACCCGCTACAACCAACATTGCTATTAACGCTGGAATAAATAACATCGCTGTACCAAGGTCTGGCTCAACTAAAATCAATAACATTGGCGGAATTGCAACAAAGAGCGCGATGACCAATCCACCAAACGATTTGTAATGTTCTTTAAATCGCAAATGCGAAGCCATCGCCAATACAAAAGCAATTTTCAACAATTCAGATGGCTGGAAATCCGTAACGCCTAAATTAATCCAACGCCTCGCGCCATTCCGTGGGTGCACAATAAAATCTGGTACTCCTGGAATAAGCAAAAAGACCAAGAGCAATAATCCACCAACATACAACCACCAACTGGCTTGCCTCAATCTTTTCTGAGGAACAAATGCAATTCCAAAAGCTGAAACAAATCCTACAACACCGAGCAATATTTGGCGAAGCGCAGTGTTTGGTCGAGTCGTGCTGATTGCTTCAACACCAAGAACCGTCAGTAATACTGCGGCGAAAACAATTAACCAACCAGCATGCACTCTTCGAATTCTCGAAAGGTGTAATTGCCTTGTTTCTCTTGTACGCAAACTCACGGTTTACGCTCCAAATATCCTTCTGCTTGCAAGGCTTGCAAAACTTGATTTGCAATTGGACCGGCAACTCGCCCACCACTCCCACCATGTTCAACAAGCACGGCAACAACCACCGTTGGCTTAGTCTCATCAATAGGCGATGCCATAGCAAGAAACCATGAATGATCAAGACCATCAATTGGATGAGAATCTTTACGCAACCGATAGGGAGGCGCTTCTGCAGTTCCAGTTTTACCCCAGAGTCGGACACCATCAATTGTAAACGTTGGCTCACTATTGTTCGCGCCGTATCTAATTTGTGAACCGGTTCCGTATTTTTTAGTAACTGATTGATGCAAACCGCTAAGAGCGAGCGCAACGGCTTCTTTATCTAACGAGAGATCGTGTTCATTCTGCTTCATGCCTGCAAGTAACGTTGGCGATTTCCAAATTCCACCGCGAGCGAGCGTGGCATAGGATGCTGCAGCGTGCAGTGGTGACCAAGTCAATGCACCCTGACCAATGGAAATACTAACGGTTTCAAAAGCTAATGCTCCTCGGTCTTTCAATTCCTGAATTGCATCTTCATTTGGAAAGTGACCCTCAGAACCTTGCGAATCACTGTTTGTGAGTTGCGCAGAGAGCGGTTTAGACATTCCGAATCCTTGTAACCAATGTACTAAATTCGTGAATCCAAGTCGTGTTCCCAGTTCATAAAAGAAAATGTTACATGAACGAGCTAGTGCCTCAACTGGTTCCAAGTGCGCATGCGTTTTGAATTTATATTTCTCACGATATATCCAACAACGTGCTGCGTTTTTTACATTTTTAAAAAAATGACCAACACATTCGATAGATTCGCCATGCTTTAATTTGCCTTCAGTCATCGCAGAAACAAGAACCAACGGTTTTATAATTGAACCCGGAGGATAGTAACCCTGCGCCGCACGGTCCAACCATGGATAGCCATCCACATCTTGTTCATCACGCAAGGCGGGAGTAGAAACTAACGCAAGCACTTCACTTGTATCTACATCAAGTACAACAACCGCTCCACGCAACGGCGTGCCTTCCGGTAGCACTGCATTCCTATGCCATTGTTGCACCTGCATCAATCCTAACTCGTACGACATGACACCTTCAATTCTTGCTTGCAGTTTCATATCAAGTGTGATTTGCACGTCAGCACCACCACGTGGCTGTATTCTGCTTAACTCCTCACCACCTCGGTGTTTCACAATTTGACCGCGAACTCCACGCAGTGTTTCCTCCATCGAAGATTCAATTCCACGCTTGCCAACTTCATCCCCAGCGCGGTACCCTCTCAAATCGACACCATCCTTTGTGCGAAAAGGATTACGCTGAATATCTTCTGCCCAAACTTCATCCCGAACATCCCCTACAATTAATTCCGCAACATTTTCAAGTTTTACTTCGATAGTATCGAACGCAACCATAGGATTTGGCAAAGTGGAACGATCTAGAAAAACCGTTTGTTGTCTCATTGGATAATCGCGTTCACGCGAATGCTCGACATGAATTGCGCCATCTAGTAAATCACCGAGTAACGAAAAACGCATTGCAAGTGCATCACTCACTCTTGGCAATACTACGTGTGGTTCTCTTTGTTCACGAATTGGTCTTTGGTCAAAAGGCACTCCGTTCCCATAGCGAATCCTATGCACTTCTTCCTGCCTTGCCCAGACAACTTTTGCTGTTTTGTCAACTTCTTTTTTTATGAATGCAACTCGTCTTTGTAATTCTTCAATTGAAATGCCGCCTTCTAGAGCAATAATGTTCCAAAAATGGTTCAACTCTTCTTCTCGTTGCGGAAGCATTGTTGAAATGATTTCTTCTCTTTTCTCTGGAGAAATAGATTTCCATTTGTCACTGCCTACTTTTATTTTTGCATCTTTTATTGCCAGATTTCTAACGCGTTCCCCTGTGATTAAATCTCCGTCTACTGAAACATTGTACGAAGCAACATCTTCAGCAATGACTCGACCCTTCCTGTCAAAAATCCTTCCTCGCCATGTTGGAAGGTATGAAGTTGCGTGCAATCGCCCCCTTGCTTTGACGAATCTTTCCTCGCCTTGCGAAATCGTCAATAGACTTACTTGTGCAATAAGAACTATCAAAACTGCTATAAAAACAGTAGTGAGAACAATAAGTCTACGATGAAAGGAAATCATATTCGAGAACATAAGCGTACATTGAAAGCATACGGTAAAGTGGCAATGCAGTGTCTATTTCTCTCATCGTCAATTCACTTCCAAATTCAGAATTACTCCCTCCAGTAATTGAAGGGCTAGAACTGCAAACTGATACTGATTTTGAAATTATTCATTCTCGTTCTGCCGAATCGTTCTCATCTATCGTTGATTCTGCAAAGCATGCGTACATCGTTTGCTTAGGCGCGAATTGCATCCCTAACATTAACTTCATCAGAGCCCATCGAAAGATCGCGAATCAAGGTTCAATATCGGTGAGCAGACGAATTTATTTAGATCAGACAATCAGCCAGCACCTTCTCGACAATTGCCTCACGCCATGCCGTTGGAATTGGTTCGACCTGCTTAAATTACGTGTGAGTGGGCACGTAAATACCATTTTTCCCCGTGCGATACTATCAACCGAAGGGCCATTCGCCTCTTTTGGTGTACTCAAAGGAGATTTTGGGCATAGTTCTGATTTTCAAGCGATTTCAAGCCGTGGCACAGTATTGCAATTAGCTCGCTTGATTACTAAATAATCGCCATTGAGCATTGGCAAAAGGCACGTAAACAGGTACAATTCCCGTCCTTCCCCTACAGAGGGACCGTCGGTGACAAGTCGTATACTTGGCTCTGCATGGGGCACGAATCGCGGCGATTAGTGCTCCAAGTCCTAAGGAGAAGTTCGCCGCGGTTGGGCTACTCTTGAACCCCTCCGCGATTCATGCATGCCAATCGTATTTGATTTTAATTGCATTGGCAGGAGGTTAGCAAGAGTTGCTCTTATAAAAAGCGCATCTCTACATTTTGGCCCGTGGTGTAATCGGTAACACACCTGGTTTTGATCCAGGCATTCCAAGTTCAAGTCTTGGCGGGCCAGTCCCCAATTACTGCAACCCCCCTTACTAGGGTTAGTGGCAAACAGGAAAGTAAGATTGATGACTGCATCTTCAGACAAAACTCGTACCCCGCTCGCTGCGATTATTCTCGCTGCAGGAAAAGGTACGCGCATGGACAGCGACCTACCTAAGGTAGTGCATAAAGTTGCAGGTAAACCCATGGTGCAATGGGTCATCGATGCAGTTCGCGAAGCAGGCGCTGACCGAGTCATCCTCGTAGTCGGGCACGGTGCTTCGATTGTCAAAAACGAAATTCCAAATTGCGAATATGTTTTACAAGAACCACAACTTGGCACTGGACATGCTGTTCTTGTCTGCAAAGATGCACTTGCTGATTTTGAGGGCAATATCTTAATTCTTGGAGGGGACGGCCCACTTTTACGCCCTTCTACGGTGCATGAAATGGTTGCACTCCAAGAAAAATCCTCAGCAGAAGCAACGCTTGCAACAAGCGTCATTCCTGATCCAACTGGATACGGCAGGATTTTGCGCGACGAACAAAACAAATTCTGTGCAATAATTGAGCACAAAAACGCAACTCCGGAGCAACTTGAAATTCACGAAGTCTATCCAAGTTACGCTGTGTTTGAATCGAATGCGTTATGGAATTGCTTAGACAATCTAGAACCTAACACACTTACAAATGAATACTACTTAACTGAAGTTCCACGTATGCTCAAAGAAACTGGCAAAACGGTTGAGGTCATAAACTCAGTCGCACCAGAAGACATTCTTTCAATCAACACACCAGAACAGTTAAACGAAGTCGAATCTTTCCTTCTAGCACGAAACAATTCAGAAGCGGAGCAAACAGCATGAGTCACGACGACCACAAGCGAATGAAAATTTTCTCTGCAACTGGCGGCGAACACCTTGCAGCTAAAATGTGCGACCACTTGGAAATACCTCTAGCAGCTGCTACTGTTGAAAAATTCCCTGACAACGAAATCATTGTAAAAATTGATGAAGATGTACGAGGTCGGGACTGTTTTGTTGTCCAATCAACTTCAATGCCAGTCAATGACAACTTAATGGAATTATTGATTTGGATAGACACACTCCGAAGAGCATCTGCAGGCCGAATTACTGCGGTAATCCCCTACTTTGGATACGCAAGACAAGATAGAAAAGACGAGGGTCGCGTTCCAATTACAGCGAAACTTGTTGCAAATATTATTACCGCAGCTGGCGCGAACCGAGTGCTATGCATGGATTTACATGCAGCGCAGATTCAGGGTTTCTTTGATATTCCTGTTGACCACTTAACTGCAACCAAAGTTTTCTGCGATTACTTCGCTGGCAGAGAAGATATGCAAGGCGATGAGATGGTCATTGTTTCGCCAGACGTTGGCAATGTAAAAGTTGCGAATATGTATGCTGGCCTCCTCGACTCAAAACTTGCCATCATTGACAAACGTCGAGAATCGGGTAGCAAGGTTGTTTCAAAACGTCTCATCGGTGATGTTGAAGGAAAAACAGTCCTCATGGTCGATGACATGATTTCAACTGCAGGAACAATTTGCGAAGCCGCGAAACTTGTAACTGAAGAAGGCGCAATAAAAGTCATTGCCGCTGCAACCCACGGCGTAATAGTCGGACCAGCAATCGAACGAATCAACGCCTCTCCAATTAGCGAAATTATCATCACCGACACAATTGCAGCTGGAAGCCGCCTCGATGGCATCAGCGATACATTACACGTTCTTAGCGTTGCACGTTTTCTTGGAGAAGCCGTGCATAGAATTCACCACCACATGTCAATTTCATCCCTCTTCAATCGTGGAGAAGGGCCAAAGAAATAAATTCAGTAGATAGGAAATAAAATGGCACACGAATCCCCATTAGTAAAAGTAGAACTCCGAGATAAACTTGGAACAAGATATGCAAGGCGATTGCGTAAAAGCGGTCGCATGCCTGCAACTATCTATAGTAAAGGCACAGATCCTATTTCTGTGAGTATCGACGAGATAGAAATCCTTAAGCATTTGCATGGCGGAAGCCACGTCATGGAACTTGACAACGGCGATGGTAACCCTGCAACCGTTCTTGTAAAAGATCTTCAGTTTGGTTACCTCGGTGACAACTTAATCCATGTCGATTTTGCAAGAGTAGACCTCAAGCAAATCGTGACGATTACGATGACCCTTGATATTTCAGGCACGCCGATAAATGCAACTGAAGCAGGAGCAATTCTTGAAATCCCACGACCTCAAATTGAAATCGAATGCATGGTTAAAGACATTCCTGATTCAATTAAGGTCGATCTTTCAACTGTTGAATCAATTTTCACAATCGGCGACTTAACACTCCCAGACGGTGTAACTGCAATTCTTCCACCTGAACGCCATATTGCACACGTGACAATTGTCCAAGAAATAATTGAAGAAGTCGAAGTCAGTGAAGATGGCGACACACTAGCACCAGAAATCATCACTGACAGTACTACTGAAGATGCTACAGAAGAAGATAGCAGCGAATAATATGAAACTCATTGTCGGTCTTGGAAATCCTGGTTCAAAATACAACGGCACTCGACACAATGTCGGGTTCGATGTTATTGACCGCCTCGCGAATCAGTTCGCTCAAGGTGAACCAGCAACGACTAAGTTTGACAGTGTTCTCATTGAAACAAGATGCAATGGCGAGAAAACACTTCTCATGAAACCTCAAAAATTCATGAACCGAAGTGGCTCACCGATCAAACAGGCAATTGCTTTTTATAAAGCTGACCCTGAACTTGATCTTCTAATCATTGTTGACGACATCCATTTACCTTGTGGCTCTTACCGTTTACGGCAAGGCGGTGCACCTGGTGGACACAATGGATTGTCAGATATCTCTAACCACTTCGGCGAATTGGATTTGTCGCGACTTCGAATCGGAGTTGACGAGCCCGGAATTATCCCCAAAACCGATTATGTACTGGGACGATTTACTCCTGAGCAACAGGAAGCAATCGAGCCAGCTCTTGAAGGCGCAGTCAAAGCAGCAGTCACTTGGGTTGCTTGCGGAATTGACGAAGCCATGAACAAATGTAACGAATCTGGAAAAACAGAAACTAGGAATTAATAGTATGAGTAACGAACGAACAGGATTATATGAGGGCATGTTCCTCTTTCCACAATCAGCCACTGCAAACTTACAAGCAGCGATTGACCACTTAAAAGAAATTCTCGCGAAATGCGAAACAACCATTATCACTTTTAGTAAATGGGATGACCGCAGACTCGCGTACGAAGTTGATGGGAATAAACGAGGTATTTACTTTTTAGTCTACTTCAACGCTCCATCTTCAAAAATGAGCGAACTTGAGCGTCGATGCAATCAATCAGAAGAAATCATCAGAATGATGGTTACACGTGCTGAACATCTTCCACAAGAAATTATTGATTCGAACGAAGGTTCAAATGCACTTGCAGATGAAATCAAAGTTCGAGGTAAGCAAAATACAGAAACAGGCACCTCGTCTTCAAGTAAAGTTACTCGTAAAGAAGATGAAGCCAAATCTAAGCCAAAAGCACCTAAAAAAGAAACTACTGAAGAAGCACCTCAAGAAGTCCAAGAAGATGCCCCAGTCGCTACTGAAACAGCTGAAACCGAAGAAGTTACAGAAGCGTAACGAATTTACGCACTACTTCGAAGGTTAATCGTATCTTCTGGTAGAATCCTAAGTCGGAGAACAAACTATGGCAACGTATAACAAAGTCTTACTCATGGGCAATCTCACACGAGACCCCGAACTAAAGCAAACCCCAAGCAACCAATCTGTTGCGCAAATTGGGCTTGCTCTTAATCGCAAATTTAAAGATCGCGAAGGCAACATGCGCGAAGAGACTACTTATGTAGATTGCGAAGCATGGGGTCGGACCGCAGAGGTCATGGCTCAATACCTTTCCAAAGGTAAACCTGTATTTGTTGAAGGACGGCTTAAACTCGACCAATGGCAAGATAAAGAGGGCAACAATCGCTCAAAACTAAAAGTAGTGATTGAGAGTTTTCAATTCATTGACTCAAAAGGTGGACAAAGTTCAACACCCCCTGCCCAAACACAAACTCCGCAGACTGCACCACCTGCAGACGATATCCCATTTTAATTTAATACAAAAAACGACGCTCCGGTTTAGCGTCAAATCTTATCGATGGGGTCGTACCGGCGACTCCTAACTTTCCTTGAAAGGACATCAAAATGCCTAGCGCTAAAAGAATAGAATTACTACTCACTTCAAATGTTGAAAACCTCGGAATTGTGGGCGACGTCGTCCGTGTTCGAATGGGTTATGCACGCAACTATTTACTCCCAATGGGCGTTGCAGAATTACCAACAGAAGAAAAAATGGCATCACTTGCTGAAGCCCGCGAAATCGCACTTAAAGAATATGAAACAAACCGTGCTGAGCAAGCAACCATCATCGAAAAGCTTGAAGGCATCACACTTACGCTTACTCGCAGTGCGAATGACCAAGGCGGCCTCTACGGTTCTGTAACGCAACGAGACATCGCCGATGCGCTCATTGAAAATGGCTTTGCCATTGATACACGAGCGGTTCGACTCCATTCAGCAATCAGGCGAATCGGCGACTACCAAGTCACCATTCAGTTTGGTACTGATATGAAAATTGATGTTGAAATTACAGTCAACCCAGATCGCCCACTTGAAGACCGCGAAGAAATGGAATTTGATGACGAAGGCAACCTCATGATTGTTAATGCAACTCCTGCGAAAGCAACAGAAAAAGCAACAACTGCAGAAGGTGAAGAACAACCTGCAGAAGAGACAAGCGAAGCAACTTCAGACGCTTAACTCTCTTCTACAGACGTACACACAAAAGGCTCGCACAATGGCGAGCCTTTTGCTTATATTCAAGGTTGGGATCTACGGCTTATGCGGCGGATGCCTCCCGAGTGTTTGAAAGTACGAATTCCATTGCTAAAAATTGCGCAACGTAATCTAAAATACTAGTTGCGTCTGGAATTTTAGGGTTTGAGGTTCGCCCCATCGGATCAAATCGCATATTCATAAAACGGTCCGTGGCCTCTTGTAAGGGTAGACCATATTGAATAGCAAGCGAAAATGCCCGACAAAATCCCTGGATAAGACCAGAAAGAGTCGAGCCCTCTTTGCTCATTTTGATAAAAATTTCACCAGGCGTTCCATCGTCGAACAAACCAATAGTGAGATACCCTTCATGCCCGTTCACTGAAAACTTATGGGTGACCGAATTGTGTGTTGCTGGAAGCGTTCTTCTCATCTGTTTTGTTACTGAACTCATGTGCAGTATGGCTATCGGAATATCAGTGCAAAGAACTTGACCCAACAAGTTTGGAATGCAGTTGTTCTAACACTTCAGCTGTATTCCCGAATTTTGCAGGGCGATAATAAACAGCCACAAATCCAGTTGCTGAAGGAACGCCTACAGGGCGGAGCGTGCCTTTTGCCCCTTGCATTTGCCTGCTTAACCCTTTCGAGTTTTTTGTCCGGATGACAATATCCTGCTCATCGATGGTCATGGAGAGAATCCCTAACTGCGAAGATGCCACGCGCAACTCATGGTACTGGACAAGTTTACAGACAGAATCCGGCAATTCACCATACCCAGATTTCAAGTCATTAACAATGAACACAACACTCTCTTGGTCTTCACAGTCAGCAAATCGGCGATACATCGCCAAGCGTCTTGTCTGGGATGCGATGTAGGCCTCTGGAATTTTACCCGTGATACCAATGTCAATCATCGTCTCGAGCAACGGAGTTTTTTTGCCTGATTTTAATTCTAGCACTGCCTTTTCTAAAAGTTGGCAATACATTTCATACCCCACTGCAGCAATATGACCAGACTGTTCAGCGCCAAGTAAATTACCCGCCCCTCTAATTTCTAAATCTCGAAGTGCAATTTGAAAACCAGCCCCGAGCATTGAAAATTGTTCAATTGCTTGCAATCGTTTTCGAGCAATTTTATTTACGAAGCGTTTCCTTGGTAATAATAAAGTGCAATAGGCACGATGTTTATATCTGCCAACTCGTCCACGTAATTGATGTAAATCAGATAAACCAAAGCGATCTGCATCATCTATAAACATCGTATTGGCACTTGGTATGTCGATGCCAGACTCAATTATTGTTGTCGAAACGAAAACATCGGCTTCGCCTCGAACGAATTCTGACATCACTTTCTGAAGCATGCGCGGTGGCATTTGCCCATGTCCAACAATCACTTTGGCTTCTGGCACCATTTTGCGAATGGTATCTGCAACCGTCTCAATATCATGCACGCGATTGTGAACATAAAACACCTGCCCCTCGCGAGCGAGTTCTCTACGAATCCCATTCCGAATGAGCTCCTTTTCCCAACTCTTAATTTCAGTAACAACTGCACGGCGATCAATCGGAGCCGTTTGCAGTGAACTAATGTCTCTAATCCCAAGCAACGCCATATGCAAAGTTCTAGGAATTGGCGTTGCTGTCAATGTTAAGACATCCGCTTTAGCACGAAATGCAAGTAGTCGTTGCTTGTGCTCAACCCCGAATCGTTGCTCCTCATCAATCACAACAAGCCCGAGTCGATCGAAATGCACATCCTTGCTTAAAATTCTATGCGTTCCAATTAAAATATCGACCTCGCCTTTTACTGTTCGTTCCAATATCTCTTTTTGCTCTGCTGGAGTATGAAATCGTGTCATCGATTCAACCACAAATGGAAAATCTGCGAGACGCTTTTTGAACGTTCGTTCGTGCTGTACTGCGAGAACAGTCGTCGGAACTAAAATTGCAACTTGCCTCCCAGATTCTACGGCTTTGAATGCACCTCGAATAGCAATTTCAGTTTTTCCAAATCCTACATCTCCGCAAATTAACCGGTCCATTGGTCTTGGCGATTCCATGTCTTTCTTCATCGCCGATATTGCGTTATTTTGATCTTCAGTTTCATCCCATGGGAAACTCGATTCGAATTCGCGCATCCACTGTGTGTCTTGAGGGAATGCAATTCCCGGCGCATGTTCTCGCACTGCTTGCACTCGTATCATTTCACTTGCTAAATCTGCAACAGCACCTTTTGCTTTTGTTTTTTGATTCGACCACTTTGTTCCTCCGAGAGCTGATAATTCTGGCTTCCCTTTGAATGCACCCACATACCTTTGAACTAAATGCGAGTATGTTGCAGGAACATGCAATAATCTATTTGAGGCAAACTCCAACGTTAAATATTCAACTTCACCACGAATACCAGCTTGCCCATCAAGCAGTTTCAATCCTAAATATCGAGCGATGCCATGGTCACGATGGACGACAATATCATTTACATCGTAGTGTGCTATCGCTTGCCGCATTGTTTTCTGTTTGGACCGAACACCACGACGAATCTCATATCTATGAAAAACTTCGTGCGATGGAACGACAGCGATGTCATCGCTAATCAAAAATCCACGATAAACAAATTGCTCTTCTATATGTAAGTAGGTAGCCGACTCAAGAGGTTGCCCTGCACACATCAGTTCATGCATTCTTTCTACTTCACCGCTTGTTCTACAAGCAAGTAGTACGTGCCGTGTTTTTGCCATGTCTGCAAGTTCCTGCAATGCTTCTGGTACTGCAGTTGAGAATAAAGGCAACGGTTGAACGGGTAATGCAATATCTACACCATCAGCAGGCGGACCCGAAAGCGCAATCACTGCAGAAAGTTTTGCAACCATCGAAGCTTGCGTGTCATCGATGTGCGACAACTTTGTAGCATCGAATACACGGTCAAAATAACTTTTTGCCTGCTGCGCAATCTCTGAGACATCATCAAGAATGGCACACCACGTTTTAGGAAGGTGATCAACAACAGTCCCTTCAACGTGCACGCTGTTCGATGAGGCAACAACGATTTCATCTAATGCTAAATCAGAACCCAATGATACTGGGTCGACTTCATTTATCGTTTCGATTGTGTCACCAAAAAAATCCAAGCGAACGAATTCGCCAGCGGCAGTTGCAATATCCAGAACCCCTCCCCGGGTCGCAAATTGCGCTGATTCTTCAATAGATTCTTTACGTTCGTACCCTGATTCAACAAGCCATTGTTGTAATTCGTTCAAGGAACATTCTTCACCTACTTGCAGACGGCGCACGACTTCCCCAACTGCAGATGGCGGCGGAGTCATCTGCATTACTGACGCAATACTTGCAACTAAAACTTTTGGACTTGTAGAATCTTTTAGACTTTGAAGAACAGAGAATCTTGCAGCAACTATGTCTTTTGAAATTTCTGTTTCGAGCGCTGGAAATAAAGCCACTTCAATGCCAAGGTCGCGAAACATCGCAACTGTCTCATCTGCATCGTCATGATGCGCAACAACAAAAAACACACCACGTTTTTTTGCAATTTGTGCAGCAGAAAAACATGCGAAAGATCCACTAGTCGGTCCTGCAGAAACGCATCCTTGCACATCGACTAGCAATGCTCTAGCATCAATTTCAGATTGCACCAAGGACGAACTCATTTTTCCAATTCTTCCTTTTGTATCAGCCAACGAAGGTGGTCTACTTTTCTTTTTCCGATTCCATGCACACCAATCAAATCATCTGGCGTATGCAATCGATGCGTTTTTCTATATTCAATAATTCTACTTGCCATCTTAGGACCAATGCCAGGCAACAACTCTAGTTTATAAGCAGGAGAAGTTTGCAGGTCGATTCGCAACGGCTTGAAATCAGTTTTACCTGTCAATGGAACAGATGAAATATAAGCAACATAGACTGTGTACGCAATCAGAAGAACGAGAACTACGTTCGTTCCAATTGGATTCACAAACCATCCTTGATTGATTGGCTTTTCTTCGGCAATTCTAGCGGCCCGAGTGGTTTGCATAAACGCTTTCGTATCGAAAGCATCTTGCTCAGTACTAATCTCGGCTTCCCCTTTCGTGAGATAAAGCCCGCGGTTGGGAGATCCATGTCCTTGTTGTCGAATAAATCTGTCCATATAACTGAGTCTACGAATGGTTTGCTTAAACTAATGGCGAGCATCGAACTTGACCACTGCTCCTGGCGAATTTCATCCCATGGCGATTTCCACCATCCGTACCTCTCATCAATTATGACAGAGGGAGTACCCAAAGCAGAGATAATGAGCGGAATATCTACAGGTAGAAATTCATCCATTTTTGCACTCATCAACATGAGGTCTCTAGTGGTCCTGCCACCGGGCCCTCCAACCAAGAATTGCAGCCCCAATGCATCGAGACCAACACCTTCTTGTGAGAGACGAGCAAGAAATACTTTCGCATTGCAAGATTCTGGGACTGTCGAAACGAATTCTGAAAAGGGCTCGGCAAGTTCAATCATAATTCGAGCATCTTTTCGAGTTTGACGAACGAGTAACCGTGCCATACGTACAAGGTCAACCATGTTTGCAATGGCGAGTCGAACATGACGGTTTAAGTTGATCCCTGCAGCTAGATTCCAAAATGAAACAGCGCCGCCGTATCTATGAATAACCCTTTCGATGTGGTCGTAACATTTATCCCTAAACACAGAATAGTCATGTTCCCAAGAAGTAACCCAACTTGGAATAGCGTTTTCAGAAGTGAAGTCAAGAAGCGGGCCGCCGATGATATGTTTATTGTGTTCTTGAGCCCACTTCACCCAACGGTCAATGTGCTCCCAATCATACTTACCCTCTTCCGGCTCTATCGCTGACCACTGCATTGGAATTTTGATAATCTTAAAATTCTTATCCAACATGGAACGCAAGGGTGCGTCAAATCTCGAAGTATGCACTTGCACACCAAGTGCTGCGGCAGATGCTGGCTTATGAGAATATCTTTTGTGTAACAAAATGTGAGCGTGTGCCATCGTCAATCGTTCTGAAGCATCGATTGATAATTCAAGAGCTCTGCGAGCTAGTTTGCCAGTTTCTTCAGGTTCAATTGAAACTAACGCCTTTGTAAAGATTAAGCGTGACTCTTCCCAGCGTTGCACTGCGGGATTGTCATCAGACAGATAAAACAGACTCCAGTTTTCACTCAAATCAAGGAACGACTTAATACGATGGCGTGCCAATTCCAAAGAAAGCATATAGGGCTCATTCCGCGGAGGAAGAATCGCAGTTTGCAACATGAGTCGCCCCGCCTCGCCCGCGTCGTACAAAAGACAGAGCGCAAAACTTGTATGCCCAGTTGCCGTTGCAGAAATTACACCGTTTTCATCAATGGACACAGAACCTTGTATCACTTGATTATCTCTTGTGAGCAAATGGGCATTGATTAACTCACCTGCACTTGGATTATTTGAACATGTAGTAAAACGAATCATAGGGCTGTTTGTGTATTGTATGCACCATGGCAACCGCATGTGAAGAGTGTTCTCGTTACAATTAGCATATGAATACAACCGAAACTAGTGTTTATGAAACCCACCTGCCTTTTGACAATCGTCGCCAAGGTAAAGTGCGAGATATTTACCAAATCCCTGCAGAAACTGACAGCCCTGCAATGGTTTTGATTGTTGCCAGCGATCGAATAAGCGCTTTTGATGTTGTCATGCCCACCGCTGTTTCGGGAAAAGGGCAAGAACTTACTCGAATCAGTTGCAAATGGTTTGATTTTATCCGCGACCTTGCAATCATTGACGACCACCTACTCTCTACAAATCCAGAAGATGTTCCAAATATGGACCCGTCGTATTATGAACAATGCGAAGGACGAATGATGCTCGGGCGCGCTTGCGAAGTTATCCCAGTTGAATTTGTAATTCGCGGTTATCTCGCAGGTAGCGGATGGAAGGAATACCAAAATGACGGTACTGTTTGTGGTATTCAGCTTCCAGATGGCTTATCACTTTCGAGCAAATTACCGGAGCCAATTTTTACTCCTGCAACCAAAGCGGTTGAAGGACATGACGAGAATATTGACTTTGAAACTGCATGTTCAATTGCAGGAAAAGAAGTTATGGAACGATTGCGTTCTGTCTCATTAGAAATCTACACAAAAGCAGCGGAATACGCTGCAAAACGTGGCATTATTCTTGCGGATACAAAATTTGAGTTTGGTTATGCCTTAGACTCAAATGGAAAACCAACGGATGAAATTCTTTTAATTGACGAAGTCTTAACCCCAGACAGCTCGCGGTTCTGGCCTGCTGACGACTACGAAGTTGGCAGAGAGCAAGACAGTTTCGACAAACAATACGTACGCAACTGGCTAGAAACAAAAGTAAACGCTGGCGAGTGGGACAAAAACCCTCCAGGACCGATTCTTCCAACTGAGATTATCGAAGGAACAGTCGCTCGATATCGAGAAGCCGCAAACCGTTTGTTTTCCTAAGTTACGCTAAAGAACCGAAATGCATTTCAATTAGTTGTTTCAGCCGCTTGTACCGTATTTCGAAGAAGCATTGCGACGGTCATCGGGCCAACGCCACCTGGAACAGGTGAAATATAACCCGCTGTATTTTTTACTGCTGAAAAATCAACGTCACCAACGGTGCGTTTCTTTCCATCATCGCCAACGATGCGATTTATTCCCACATCAATCACAACCGCACCGTCTTTAACGACATCCGCTGTTATTAATTTAGGAACACCTGCTGCAGAAACTAAAATGTCTGCGCTGCGCATTAAATCGTCGCAATTTTTAGTGTGGATATTGGTCGAAATAACGGTTGCCTCAGCTTGCATCAACAAGACGGCAACTGGCTTTCCGACAATAGTGCTCGCGCCGACACAGACTGCTCTTGAACCGCGAATTTCAACACCAGTTGATTCAATCATTTCCAGCACGGCGAGCGCTGTACAGGGAACGAGACTTCGTCTTCCGAAAACAATATTGCCAATATTTGCAGGGTTTACACCTTCAACATCTTTAGCAACTGCAATCAACATTTGAATTGCACTTGCATCAACTGGGCTCGGCAATGGCATATGGACCATAATCGCTGTCACATTGTTGTTTTCATTTAACTCTAAAATTGTGTTAGTAATTTCAGCCTGACTCGCATTTTCTGACATTTCATGCAACATATACTCAATCCCAACCGCACTACACGCTTTTGCTTGGTTTTTAGCATACAAATGGGCGCCCTGATCGCCACCAACTAAAACTGCGTCAAGACGAACATTAATTCCTTTAGCTTGCAGTTGGTGCACTCGCTCAGTAAGTGCGTCTTTGACCGTTGCCGCCAATGCACGTCCATCAATAATCGTTGCTTCTGCCATGAAGTGGCAGGATACCAACGATACAATATAAACATGAGCACTGAACAACCATTCTTAGCATTAACTATCGGAAATAGTCGAACTTCTATCGCTGTAATCAAAGGAGACGAGATTACAAAGCAATTCTCTTTTGATTCAACCCAAAAAAGTGAAATTGTGGAATATTCAATCACCTGCTGGAAGGATATTGAGGGAGAAAATCCACAAATAATCATCGGGACTTCAAACGAAACTGCAAGCGATACTATTGCGGAAGCACTCAAGGACCAAACTTCACGGCAGATTTGGTCAATAGGCGACGATGTCCCCGCTGCCATCGGACAACATCTTGACCCAGAAACGATTACTGGAATTGATCGGCTTCTTAATGCTGTTGCGGCATGGGACACCTTCAAAGAAGCCTGCGTTGTCATCGATGCTGGCACGTGTGTTACCGTTGACTTTGTCGATGGTGAAGGAACCTTCCACGGCGGAGCAATTGCGCCTGGAGCAAGGATGCAACTTGAAGCAATGCACTCTGGTACTTCCGCCCTACCTGAAGTATCGTTTGATGCACCACTTCGCGAAGCGTTCGGCAAGAATACTGCACAAGCCATGCTTCAAGGAGTTTTTCATGGCATCCAAGGAATGGTTCGACAACTTTGCGAACAGTATGCAATGCGGTATGGAGCGTACCCGAGAATCATTGCAACCGGCGGTGACGCAAAAACTCTCTTTGGCGATGATGAATTCATTGAACAAATTGATCCTGACTTACAAATGAAAGGCATCGCTGTTTCTGTTCGCCATACGATGGCAGAAGAAGATGCCTAAAAATACGTGGTCACTTCTCACGCCGCCGAATATGGGCGCAATAGCAATTATTCAAATTGTTGGAGATGTACAACCTGTCCTTTGCAAACTAACAAATCGTTCGACTTGGAAGCATGGCAACCTGTATCTTGTCGATATTGACGGAATTGACGAAGTCCTCGCCGTCCAGATTGACGATCGACTTGCCCAAGTAATGCCTCATGGTGGCGTGCACATCCTTAGAAAACTAACAGAACGATTTGAAGAATTGGATGTTGTGGAAATCGACGAACCGCAATTTCCAGAAGCAGGTGATTCTATCGAAGCGCAAATGCTTGCAGTGCTTGCAGTTGCTGATAGCCCACTTGCAGTAGAACTTCTACTTTCCCAACCTGCAAAATTACTCGGTGCATCTTGCTCACAAACAGATGCTACTCGATCTCAAACACTAAACCACCTTATCACTCCACCAAAAGTAGTCTTGCTTGGTTCTCCAAACACCGGCAAAAGCACGTTGATGAACGCGTTGACTAAACAAGATACTTCCATAGTCCATGATCTTCCTGGCGCAACGAGAGATGCCGTTGGAGCACGTATTAATTGTGGTGGTCTTGTTCTTGACCTTTTCGACCTTCCTGGTTTTCGAGATTCAGAAGATGCCATCGAACAAGAAGCAATTTCCATTGCAAAGAACATTGCTAAAGAGGCAACGCTAACAATTCTCATCGCAGATGCTGAACACGACTGGCTTACTAAAACCGGAATCGATACGACTTCAATCAAAGTTGCAACGAAAGCGGATTGTCACAAAAGAGATGATGCTGACATTTGCGTAAGTGCGCACACGGGCGAAAACATGCAACAACTTGCCGTCATAATTCGCGACGCAATAGTTCCAGCAGAAGTTTTACAGGACGAAGGACCTTGGTTTTTTCCCGGCTACAGCCCGACTGAAGAATAACCACAATCAACATACAGCACTTGCCCAGTTACGCCAGACGACATGTCGCTGAGTAACCACGTCGCAGAGTTGCCAACATCCTCACCGGTAACATTTCGTTTCAGCGGTGCTTTCTGTTCTACCCAGTCAAGAATAGAACTAAAACCACCGACTGCCATGGATGAAAGCGTTCTCAACGGTCCACCGCTAATCGAATTAACGCGAATATTTTTCTCGCCTAGTTCCATTGCTAAGTACCGCGTTGCAGATTCAAGAGCACTCTTTGCAACACCCATTACGTTATAGCCGGGAACAGCTTTAACAGCACCAAGATAACTCATCGAGATTATTGAACCACCGTCGTTCATCAGTGGAACTGCACGATGCGCCATTGCCATTAATGTGTAGGCACTAATATCAAGAGCTTGCGTAAATACTTCGCGTGGTGTTGCTGTAAACTTGCCTTCTTTTAACCAATCTTTATCTGCAAACGCAATTGAGTGTACAAGAAAATCTATATTCCCAAGTCCATTAAATACTTTATCAAGATCTTCATCGCTACCCGCATCCATCGAAATCAACGTTGGGTCAGTGATTCCAATTGCTTCAAGAGCTTTGCGACATCTGCGTTCCATTTTTTCGCCTGGAAGATGTGTAAACACGCACTCTGCGCCGTTTTCAACCAAGCTTTTGGCGATGTACCAAGCGTAACTTCGTTCATTGGCAATGCCAACCACGAGACCTCTTTTGCCTTGCATTATTGTCATAGGGCGCATGATACCGCCACTAGACGATGAGTGGTATACTTCCCATCCCGACCAAGCGCGTGTAGCTCAACTGGATAGAGCATCGGCCTTCGAAGCCGAGGGTTGCGGGTTCGAGTCCCTCCACGCGTGTTTCAGGGTCTGGCACACCTGTACCTGTTATTCTGTACGAATGGATGAATTGTCAATTGCTCTTATCAGCGATGTTTTCTTTGAAATAGATGCAAGTGAACGACTCGTTTTGCGTCTGCAAGAAGCAAAAGATGCAGGCGCACAACTTGCTGTGCTACCCGAAATCGCATGCAACCCTTGGTCGCCAGCAACAAAAGAAATGAAAGCCTCTGACGCCGAAGAACTCGGCGGGTCGCGGTGCAAAATGCAATCGAACGCTGCAAAGGCAGTTGGTATTGGTTTAATCGGATCAGCCATTTTGCAAGAAGGTAATTCTCGATACAACACGTGCTTGTTTTGGAATGAAAACGGAGAACGCATCGGCACGTACCAAAAACATCACCTCCCTGAAGAAGTGGGATTTTGGGAAACAAGCCATTACGAACCCGGAGTTGGAGGATTTCCAGTATTCGATTTCAACGGATTCAAAATTGGTATCCAAATCTGTTCAGATATGAATCGCCCACAGGGCTCGCATCTTCTTGCAGCCGCAGGGGCAGACATCTTAATAGGACCGCGATCAACGGAACTCGCAACCTACGACAAATGGCGACCTGTATGGATTGCCAACGCTCTCACGACTGGCTGTTATGTTTGTTCAGTAAATCGACCTTCTCCTGAAGATGGCGTATTAATTGGTGGCTCTTCTATCGCGGTCGACCCAAATGGCAAAGTTGTAGCAGAAAGTTGCGACACAATAACTCTCTTCAAAGCACAACAATGTACGATAAAACAATCAAGGATTGATTACCCTGGCTACTTGCCTTGCAGAAGCGAACTCTACGCTAAGTGCTGGGAAACCATAAAGGAAACACAACAATGAATGCAGAACGACTTACAAAAATAGAACAAGAACTTAGCAAACTCCGCAAGAGTGCTAAACGGTGGCGAGTTGCTTCTTGCGCGCTTCTCGTTGGGGCGGGCTTGCTTGCCGCTGATGTTGTTGGACCTACGGTTATAGACCACCTCGTTGTGAATCGAATAGATGTTCTCGGCGATGCTGGAACACCTGTCGTTTCAATTTCACAAACTACTGCTGGCGGTCGAATTGATTTATACAACCAGAGCGGGACGAATTTACTTCGAGTGTCTAGCACACCAAACGGTGGCGATGTTGCTATCTGGGATGACGAAGGTACAAATGTAGCTGGTCTCTGGTCTGCAGAAAATGGCGGAACTTTTTCCCTTTGGAACGCGCAAGGTGAAGAACATTCACAATTCGCAAGTGGCGCTTTGACGCTAAGCGGCGCAAACGCTTCGTTGCATATTCAAAATAAAAAAGGTGACCCAATCGCAGTAGTCGCCAGTGACCCTCTAGGAAACGGCCGATTACAGATAGCAGATGCTAATGGAAATATCGCATCGGAAATGCTTATGCTTCCTGATGTTGGCGGTGCAGTTGTTGTGAATGCAACGAATGGAAATAAGATGGGCGTCTTGGCTGCGACTGCAGATGGTGGCAGATTGAATTTATTGAATGCCCGAGGTGTTCCAGTCTTCATCGCTTCTACCGAAGGACAAAATGGTGGTGGCGCAATGCTCATCACAAACCAACGCGGCATCCCTGTTTTAATTATGAAATCTGATGAAGAGCATCGTGGAATTATTGAGATTTTAGATGCTGACGGAAATGGAATCAGACGAATCAGACCACTTCGTGGTTACTCGCCCTGAGTTTCATCCAACATTTTGTTAATTACAACAGAGCCGTCTTCTTTTTCTTCTGCAATTTCTAATTCTTTCAACGCTTCAAGTGCAGCCAGTTGTTCTGCTTGTTTTTTAGATGGCCCCCACTTTGCTGCAAACCGATGGCCCCCAAGTTCAACGCAAATTTCAAAACACTTCGCATGGTCTGGCCCTTGTTCATCTAGGACTACATAATTTGGGGTATTGCCTTCCATTTTCTGCCCAACTTGTTGCAACACAGATTTATAATTTTCCTGATGAGAAGAAGCTGCTGCGTCTGCAATTCGATCGCCCATCGTAGAGCGAATAAACTCTTTCGCTGGGTCTAGACCACCATCAAGATAGATTGCGCCAATCACCGCTTCGTATGCAGCACCAGTCACAGATGTTGGCAAAGTGAAACTATGCATCCCTTTACCGACTCGTAAGATTCTGCCTAATTCAAGTTCATCTGCAACCTCAGCACAGACTCGCCTGCTGACGACTGCCGATTTGATTTTGGTCATTTCGCCCTCTTCGTATTCGGGGAACCTATCAAATGTCTCATTGCAGATAATAAAGCCCAGCACCGCGTCCCCTAGAAATTCTAAACGTTCGTTAGAGTCTTCCCGTAGATCAACTGCAGATGAATGGGATAGTGCCTGTATCAAGAGGGTCGTGTTCTTGAATTCATAACTAATGATACTCTGTACGGCGTTAATCCAGTCTTTATCCATGTCTTGTGTCGCCCCTGGCCATTTGGACAGGATGAGAGGATTGTACCTTGCTTGCCATATCCTGCTGATTCGGTTATCATGCGTGGCTCGGCTCTAAAGCCGTATTAGGAGTATTACCAATGGCAGTGCATTATCCAAGACGAACCAGTAGAATCAAACGAGCTCGCTCAATTGGGTTCCGTGCACGTATGCGTACACGAAATGGTCGCAAAATTATTTCTCGACAACGACGAATCGGCCGTAAACTCGGCTAATTTCTTAACTAGTCCACCCACTCCAACATGTTTTTTACAAGGTCGCCAAATGGCGACCTTTTTTTTCCTAAAATCCAATCAAGAGCGTTCGTCAACCGAATCGAGAATTTCCAGAATACATTGTTTTGACTCTTCAATTGCACAAGAAGTAGCGACCGTAAAAGTTGCAAGCGAACCATACGCTGGCAATCTTTCAAGACGTACTTCCAGATCAGTCGCGGAGAGAGCAGGCCTATCTTCGCCTTTAGCGATTCGGTTCAGAGTGGCTTCTTCGCTTGAAATTAAATGTATGACTATCTTACTTTTAATTAATGCAGTAGCAACCTGCTGAAGCATCGGCGCTCCGCCTCCTAAGGAAATGACTGCATTTTTTTCTAATAATTCGGGGATGAGGAGTTCTTCCGCTTCTCGCCAACCAACTTCTCCAACTGATTGCCACGCTTCAGAGACTGTGGAAAAACCGAGATGTGCTAAGACGACGTCATCTGTATCGATAAATTGCTCGCCAAGATCAGCAGCGAGCCATTTGCCGAGGGTTGATTTTCCAGAACCGCGAAATCCAATAAATACAATCGAAGACATACTTCCATGGTAGACTTGAATTGCAATGCCTGCCAATACCCCCAACATACTAAAAGAGAAAGAAATTCCACTCACTGGAATTCAAAACAAACGTGTTTCTGTCATTGGCTATGGCAACCAAGGTAGAGCACATGCTTTAAATCTTCGTGATAGTGGCATTGATGTCACAATCGGAGCTAGAAACACCAGCAATGCCACCAAGGATGCCTTTAACGGTGTCTCGATTGAAGAGGCCTCCACTGCTGACCTTCTCATCATTGCACTTCCCGATGAAGTTCAAGGCAAAGTCTATAACGAACAAATTGCTCCTCATTTACTTACAAATGCAGGGCAAACGCTTGGGTTCATCCACGGTTTTGCAATTCATTACGGCCACATCATTCCACCCGAAGACGTCGGCGTAGTAATGGTTGCACCAAAAGGTCCAGGTATCACCGTTCGAGAAAAATATTTAGCTGGCTCAGGCGTTTTAGCCCTACTAGCAATCGAGAAAGAAAACGCGTCCAAGACTTCTCGCTCTCTTGCCCTTGGTTGGGCGAACGGTATCGGTTCCGCTCGAATTGGCCTACTCGAGTCAACATTTAAAGACGAAACTGAAACGGATTTGTTCGGCGAACAAGCAATCATCGTTGGAGGACTTGTCACGCTCATCAAAGCATCGTATGAAACACTGGTGGACGCTGGTTACCCCCCGCAACTTGCCTATATTGAATGTTGCCACGAAGTGAAACTAGTTGCAGATATTATCCATGAACGAGGCATAGCTGAAATGATGAAAGCAATCAGCAATACCGCTGAAATGGGTGCGTATGAAGCGATGGCATTGCTTGACGACAAACACCTTCGAGAACAACTTGGCGAACTAATGAGCCATATTCAAGATGGCTCTTTTGCCCATCGTCTGACAAATGGTGAAATTAAAAATAAAAGAGCATCCCTTGCAGCACATAAAATTGAACAAGTGGGCGAAGAAATTCGTAGTATCATCCAACATGATGACGATTAGAATCCTATGGATATAGTTCAAGCAATCATTCTGGGTATCATCGAAGGAATAACTGAGTATGTACCCATCAGCTCAACAGGCCATCTCATCCTTGCTCAGGCTTGGATGGGATTAAACGATTCCGCAGATAACGCCTACGCCATTGTCATTCAAGGAGGTGCCATTCTTGCCGTCCTTGGGCTCTATAGAAAACGTGTTGCTACGATGGTACTTGGTTTTTTTGGGAAACACAAAGCCGGCCTCAAGCTTGCATGCAATTTATTCATTGCTTTTCTGCCAGCAGCTGTCTTTGGTTTGCTTTTTCATGACTTCATCGAAGCGACTTTATTTAAACCACTTCCCATCATCAGCGCCCTTGCAGTTGGCGGATTGCTTATGCTTTTTGCAGCTCGGTGGCAACGAAGTGCCTACCAAGAAGAAGGTTCACAAAATACGGGCAAGCAGTTCATCGATATCGAACATTTAACGTGGAAAAAAGCGCTCATCATCGGATTACTTCAATGCATTGCGATGTGGCCAGGAACAAGCCGATCAATGATGACTATTGTTGGTGGAATGGCCGTTGGCATGAAACCAAAACACGCTGCAGAATTTAGTTTTCTTCTAGGTTTACCTACACTTGGCGGCGCAACAGTTTATATGTTGTACAAATCGAGCGATGCGTTAGCGACGATGGATATCACCGCGGCAATTATTGGCGTTGTGTTTGCCTTTATAGCAGCGGCAATTGCAATTAAATGGCTCGTTGCCTACTTGTCAAAACACGGGCTTGCTATTTTTGGATGGTACCGCCTCGCGCTTGCAACAGTTGTTGCAATTGGAATTTACGGTGGTTACTTTTCGGTTGATGGAAACAATGAGAGCAACACTATTGAGGAAGGCGATGCAACTTCTTCAACAGTCGAATCTGTCACTTTTGAAATTGACCACTGCCCTGCATTGCCTGTAGCAATCCAAGAAACACCATCAACAATGACTGGTCCAACTGCAGATTGCCACATCCCCGTTTTGATTTCGTGATCACCGTTCATAAGCGACCATTGCAAACCGTTAATTTCACCG
>DTSO01000036.1 GCA_012965315.1 Phycisphaerales bacterium
GCATGCTTTTGCGAGAGTAATTGCAAGATCGTCATTCCCAACTGCTTCCTCTTCCAAAGAACGCAAGGTTTCAAGACCTGTCATTGCTATGTATTCTCTTAGTGGCGTAGCTCCAGGAAGATTGCCAACACGATCTGTCAAATCAAATATCAAAGTAGTTGCAACTTGTTGTATTTGTTCTAATCTGCCCTCTGCAACTACTGTCGCTTCTCTTGCTTCTACAGCTTTATACGCAGAAAATACCGTTGCCAAAATCAATGTCATTGCAACGATACAAGCTGCTGTAACCGCCACTTTATTTCTTTTTGCAAATCTAGATAAGACATACACCGTGCTCGGTGGTCTTGCTTCGATTGGTTCGTTATTTCTATGACGCTGAATATCGTCAACAAACATAGAAACAGATTTATAGCGCCTTTCTTTATCTTTCTCTAGCGCTTTACCTACGATTGTTTCGATGTCACCTTTAAACTCTGGACTGAAAGTCCCCAGTAGTGCTGGAACATCTTCACAAATCATCCGAATCGCTTCGGGTAAGGGAATTAAATTAACTGCATGTGTATAGTTTCCGCTTAACATTTTGTACGCAATCCCACCAAGCGCGTACACATCACTTCGTGTATCAACTTCCCTGCTATTGCCAGAAGCTTGCTCTGGGCTCATGTACGTCAAAGTACCTACAAGTTGCCCAACATCCGTCAACATTGTTTGCAATTGATTTTCAGAATCCAAAGATGATGCAACCCCGAAATCTAGAATTTGAACATGCCCCTCATTTGTAACCATAATATTTGAAGGTTTTAAATCTCTATGCACAACGCTTTGTTGATGCGCATAGGCAACCCCGTCGCCAATTTCTTCAAGCAATACAAGTTTTTCTTCAGTAGTTAACTTGTTGGATTCAACATAGTCAAGTAACTTTTGCCCTTCAATAAGTTCCATAGCAATAAATGGTTGCTTGCCTTCTACTGAATTAAATAACCCCACTTCGTACACCTTTGCGATTGCTGGGTGATTTAGTTTGCCGAGAAGTTCGCCTTCTTGTTCAAACCGTTGCAATCTCTTTTCTGTCATTTGCTCAGGGCGAAGAACTTTAATAGCAACATCTCTGTGAGGATTTTCTTGTTTCGCTTTGTAAACAATCCCCATTCCACCCTGCCCAACTACTCCTGTCAACTTATAGTTTCCGACGTATTCAGGCATCGCAGCCAACGATTCGCTGGCCGTTGGCGGGCCGTCTGGATTGATGGGATCCATACTATAGGTGTCGTCAGTATTCATTCCGCATCATCCAGTCTTGATATTTCTGAACGAACCAATTTCATTATCCTGCTTTTAGATTGGCGAACCCAATCAATGCTTTTACCGAGTTGCTGCGCAACAGTCTGCGCCTCCATGCCTCTTCTTCCATACAATTCAAAGGCCTCATATTGCAAAGGGTCAACGTTTTGCTGGACGGATCGGAGTGCAAGTTGAAGCAATCGCTCACGCCAACGACGTTCCCACTGTGCTTCTAACTCATTTATTTCTTCCGTACCATCCTCATCACGTAAACCACTCGTTTCTTTTGGAACTTTTCTCCACATTAGAATGACAGAATGAATTGTAATTGTTTTTAAATATGCCCTGAATTGACCTATATGTTTGTCATATTCAAAATCTTTAAGGTTTAATATCTTCAGGAAGACTTCTTGTTGGTTGTCTTCTATGTCTTGATCAGAGCAGCCAAATTTTCGAGCCACATTTCGAATTACACTTTCGTACCGATGTACAAAAGATTCCCAAGCGATGCTGCGTTTTGAGGATGATGGGTCGTGTAATTCCTTTAACAATTCTGCATTTGTTGGTAATGAATCACTTATTTCGCTGGAAAGTAATGTTGGATTAAATTTGTCACGAGGTGTAATCTCAACAAGAACCGTCCAAGGTCCAATCCCAAGCAAATCACCACTATGCAATCCAACTGCAGTATTCCTCTCAATGCGGATTGAGTCAATATAAACCCCAGCCTTACTGTCCAAATCTGTTATTGAACAAGTTTCATTTTCAAGACAGAGCAGAGCATGCTTCCTTGACACTTGCTTGTCTTGCAACACGATATCGCAAGATTCCTCTCGACCTATTGTTGTGCGTTCAAATTTTATGCAAATTGCATCGCGCCAAGGATCTGGGCTTTCCACCGGTATAAGATTTACATTCATGTTTTTTATACTGTAGCACGGTTTTCTTAAAGAACCCCTTCATTTTTGAAAGAGTAGAAATTCTTTGTGCTGTAACTTTCGAAATTGGTCTGCATGCCACTTTACATGCCTTACCAACCCTTACTGTGAGCACAAGAACTGCGAGGGATTGACCTGCCGTAGGAAGCAATCCACCCAAGGATGGAACCTTGGAAGCAATCCACTGTGTTGCGTGTTCTGAAACATCGGCAAGTACAACGGTGATTAACACACTTCGTATTCATTGCTATTCATATGTGTTAGAGTAACAAGTAAGGAGATAAAAAATGAATTTAGAATTTCCACATTTTTGCACAGACAACGAAAAAATTTCTCAAGTAAAAACTTGGTCCATTGGTACTAAAGAACATGGGCACGGAACTTTTGTCAGTGATCTCATTGAATGCCACAGCGTTCGGTTAGCCGAAACAGCTCCCGGTGGAGTTTACGATTGGCACCCTGCACCACGAAAGCAGTACGTCATCACGCTTACGGGTACGATTGAATTTACTTTCGGCAATGGCGAACTATTAGTGGTGAAACCAGGAGATGTCTTTTTAGCCAACGATTTAGAAGGAAGAGGGCACAAATGGCAAATTTTAGGTGATGAGCCATGGCGACGATTGTACGTACACCTGGACCACGCCCCAGCTACGTAATTAATCTTCCGATTTTGCTTCTTCTACTTTAATATCTGCTTCTTGTGCTGGGTCTGGAGTCACTTTCGCTGGAGGTAAGTCTGCAGATTTCGACGATTGCAATTCATCGTTACTTGGGCGATCTGCCTCTTTATCAATGTCGTCGCCAATCCCTTTTATCCCTTTTTTGAACTCAACGATGGATTTCCCAAGGTTGCGCCCCACTTCAGGTAGACGCCTTCCGAAAATTAGAAGACCAATGACGATTATTACGACGATTTCCATGCCACCTGGCATGCCTAAAATTGCTAAAAAAGATGTTGGATTGATTAGTGTGCTCATTGGAAAATTCCTTACTGCGTAGTGCAGTTATGACATTCTAGCATGCAAAGTCGAAGTAACTATAGTAATAACCATCACTTTTGGGTAGAAATGGCTACTCTGGTCGATTACATACACATGAATTATCGAACTATTGCAATCATTTCCCTTACTTTTTGTCTTTGTGCATGCACAAACCAACAAACTACATCATCTAAACCCAAAACCGGTTTAAATTACACCAAGCCGCTTTCGACTGGCCAACCAGCCCTCCGCCGAGTTGCTTATTCAAATTGGCCAGATATTGGTGCTGCTTGGGAATCAAGAGACTTATTTTTACAAGATTCGATGGACTTCAGCATCGACTGGTTTGATGCACCTTCAAGTAAACAATGGTTTCCAATCGAAGGCGTGACACATGAACAAGCAAAGAATTCGGTCATTGTTCTTCGCACTCTCCTTAAAGAATCAGATACAAAAGAAAAATTTGTCGAACTCGTTGAAGAGCGCTTTGATATGTTTGAGTCCGTTGGGTGCGATGGAGATGGAACTGTGCTTTTCACGGGATACTATTCGCCGGATTACCACGCGTCTAAAAAACCAAGTGACGAATTTAACGCACCACTTTACACAAGACCTACCGACCTCGTAACAAATCAATATTCTGGCGAACCACTTGGGCGAAGAAATGCTGACGGTTCTCTTTCGCCTTGGCCTGCTCGTAGAGAATTAGAATCTTCAGGCGATCTCGACGGTACGGAATTAGTTTGGGTAAAAGATGACCTTGATGCATATACCATTCATGTCAATGGCTCCGCACGATTACGAATGGACGACGGCGAATTGATGTACATCGGTTATGCAGGCAAAACTGACCGAGAATACACCGGGCTTGGACACTCTGTTTTGGAAGCAGGGCTAATTCCAACGGACAAGTTAAGTCTGCGAGCAATTCGAAGACTTTACGATAAAAATTCCGAAGTAATAAATGACTTAATTAATAACAACGAGTCATATGTTTTCTTCCGAGAATACGATGGCGGTAAATGGCCTTCGGGTTCTCTTGGCGTACCAGTAACTGCGGAACGATCAATCGCGACAGATAAAAAAATATTTCCACGCGGCGGCGTTGTGCTTGTAGATACAACTGTAAGAAGTTTAACCGGGGAAAAAATTCAATTCACACAGTTGATGACTGATCAAGATACCGGTGGTGCAATTCGAGCACCCGGCCGTGCTGACTTGTTTATGGGTGTTGGTCCAACCGCTGGCATCAAAGCTGGTGGTCAATATGCTGAGGGCAAACTTTACTATCTATTCTTGAAGCCCGAATCAATCGCCATTGTGCCCAATTAATTTTGGTGGCCATGCACGAACTGCTTTACCATTTCGTTCGTCGCCATGCATTTTAGTTGTTCCATCAAAACCAATACAAGATTCAAAATAATGCATGTCTCTTGATGGGTCAAAACAAGCACAAAAATTAAAGAAGACATCGCCAAGATTCTCTGTATCTATGTCATGGTCCACTGCAAATAGCATTGATACAGATTTATGTTTTTGGTGCGCATTCTTAAGACTGTCTGCACCCATTCCACCTTCTTTTTTTAGCACCGATACAATTCTAATTGCATCTTCTTTAGGCACAGCATTTGTTGCATCAAATCCAATTTTTCCGCCAGCGCCAATCTCTGGTGCGGCGTGATCGAGAATATCAAGAGCACCGCGGACAACTTCAATATCATTAAAAATATCAATACCACTGAGTGCTTCAAAGACAGCGTGTTCGTCGTGAATCGCCACTGTTTCATTTACAACCACAATTACTTTCGTCCATGCAAGTTGGCCAGCACCCCAGATTGCGTGCATCACCTTTCGGGCATTTTCTTTGTACTGAGAGTTAATTTGTACAAAAACACAATTGTGAAAAGTTCCAAACTTTGGCAAGTGGTAATCGATTATGTCTGGAATCATAACTTTGAGCAACGGCAACATTATTCGCTCAGTTGCTTTACCTAAATAATAATCCTCTTGCGGAGGTGGGCCAACAACAATCGTTGGATAAACCGCGTTTTTCCTATGCGTTACTGCAGTAACTTCAACAAGTGGATATCTATCTGGCATTGAATAAAACCCCGTGTGGTCGCCAAACGGACCCTCAAAAACTGCGCCTTCACCGAGCTCACCATCTTTTGGTTCCCAACCGCAAAAGCCGCAGTCGGTATTAACAAAACCTTCGATGACTATCTCACTATTTGCAGGAATCCACAGCGGAACAGTTTTTGCTTTTACAAGTTCGATACCTTTTCCTTGTAAGAAACCCGCCATCAACAATTCGCTCATACCCGGTGGAAGTGGGCAAGTTGCTGCATACGGCATAACCGTTTCACCACCAAAACATATGGCGATGGGCATTGGCTGTCCAATAGCTTTCCATGAACGCCAATGTGCTGCGCCGTCATGATGGATGTGCCAATGCATCGCGAGGTGTGTTTCATCTAATAGTTGTGCACGATACATTCCAATATTGTGCGATTTTGGTTTTGCAACTCCAATATCGTCTGCATGAATCGTATGCATCCCTGCAAAAGTAATAAAACGGCCCTCCCCTTTTGCAGTACGAGATTGCTCTGGTGACATGTCGTATCCAACTTCTCTTGGGTCACCATCCAATGGCCAACATTTAATAATTGGCATTCGCAATAAATTCACTTCGCCTTTTGAAACTAATTGCACCACTTCTTGGCAAATTCCATTTCCCTTCCTACGCTTTGGTTTCATACTTAACAATGGCTTAAATTGTTTTGCCATTGCGAGTAAGTCAGACAAACCAGAAGGAGGCGCCATGTTGGTGTAACTCGATATTATTTCTGCAATTTCATCTAGACCTTTACCACCAAGAGACTCTTCCGTTCTGAAATACGAACCAAAAGTATTAATGACGAGTGGAAAATCGCAATCCTTTAAATTCTCTAGCAAGAGTGCTTGTCCCCCAATATTTTCCCTGCCTGGATCAAAGGAGCCAGCGGTTTTGCTCGGGGTTGGGCAGGGTGCAACCGCTTCTATTTGTGCCAAATTAGTGACTTCAAGTAACGGAGAAATTTCCTCTGTTATTCGTCGAAGTTCGCCTTGTTTTTCCAAGTGTTGCAAAAAGGTTTGAAGGCAGTGATAACGCATATTGAGAATGGTACACTCTGTAGATGGCAGTGATACAACTACAAGATGTTGAAAAGGTTTATCGTGGCAAGGTGCATGCACTTCGCGGCGTTTCTATTGAAGTGATGGACGGTGAAATTTTTGGTTTACTCGGTCCAAATGGCGCTGGCAAATCAACCCTTGTCAAAATTTTAATGACTGTAATCCATGCATCGAAGGTCTCTGGCACGATGTTGGGAAATCCAATAGGTAACCGAAAGACCCTTGAGAATGTCGGTTATCTTCCAGAACACCACCGCTTTCCATATTATCTCACTGGCAAACAAGTACTGCATCACTATGGTGCTCTCTGCAAAGTCGGAAGAAAAGAACGCAATTCTCGTTCCTCTTCCTTACTCACTCGACTCGGCTTGGCAGGATGGGAAAATAAAAAAGTTGAAACCTACTCCAAAGGGATGTTGCAACGGCTTGGCATTGCACAAGCGCTGATGAATAATCCAACATTACTAATCCTTGACGAACCCACTGACGGAGTCGATCCAGTTGGCAGGCGAGAAATCAGAGACTTACTCGCTGAACTTCGCGAAGAAGGTCGAGCGGTATTTTTGAATAGCCACTTGCTAAGTGAATTAGAAATGGTTTGTGACCGAGTCGCAATCATGGTCAAAGGCAGGGTCACTATGCAAGGCACAATTCAATCGCTCACCGTTGACTCTCAACGATATGAAATAAAAATTGCTGGAGAGATGCCCGCATGGGCAAAAGAACATTGCAGCGAAGTACATGGCAACATGTTGGTTTGCAAAGGAAATGACCCAAGCATTGTTCAGCCAATCCTTGATCGCCTTCGCTCAGAAAACATAACAATTGTTTCCGTTAATCCAGTTCGCGAAAATTTAGAAGACTTATTTATGCGTGCTGTAGATAACACCGACTCGCCAGGAGCAATTCAATAATGCAATTCAAAGCACTCCTTATCGATGCTTACCGGCAACTTAGCGCCGCAAAACTCTTCTGGGTTACCGTTGGTATTTCTGCACTCGTTGTTGTTGCGTATGGATCGATTGGTTTTAATGCCGAAGGAGTGACGATTGGATTTGGAGCGTATCAAATTGAATCCAACCAACTCCGCGAAGGTAGCCCATGGGCTAGGGGTCTTTATATCGGAATCTTCTCTAGTATTCTTGTTAATATTTGGCTTGCTTGGATTGCAACCGTTTTAGCGCTAATCTCTACATGCTCGATATTCCCTGAATTTGTTCACAGTGGATCCATTGAATTAACCATTTCAAAACCAATTGGCAGACTAAAACTATTCTTTTCAAAGTACCTCGTCAGTTTGCTCTTCGTCATTATGCAAGTTGCAATTTTTTGCGTAGGCATTTTCTTTTGTGTTGGACTTCGTATCGGAGAATGGAACCCAATTATTTTTGCAGCGATTCCAATCGTCGCTACTTTCTTCAGTTACTTATTTGCTATTTGTGTTTTAGTAGGAATAGTCACTCGTTCTGGTATCACTGCACTTTTAATTACTGGTGTCTTTTGGATGCTACTCTGGACAATCCAAACATCTGAAGCAGTACTTAATAGGTTTGTAATCCAACAAATAGTTGATATTGAGCGTTTTGATGAAGGCATCATTACTGCAACAGAAGAATTAGAAAAAATCAAAACTGTTTCGAGTGAAGATTTTCGAATATCAAAACTTGAAAAAAGAATAGAGTCTTTCCAGGACGATAGTGAGGAAGCCAGTGAATTACTCGCCGAACTTGATATGTGGCATACACCAACGTCGTGGGTTCTCACTCTGTCTCCAAAAACAGCACAAACTATTGGACTGCTTGACCGCTGGCTCAGCGACCCTGACGGGTTTGACATCGCTGCAATCATGAATGGTGATATGAGTGAATTTGAAGGCGAAGAACTAGAAGAGTTTGACCCGACAACCAGAGGTGCACGCGAACGAGAAACAATGCGTCGAATGCGGGTTGATTATGAAAACCGCCCTCTCTTTTATGTCATTGGCACTTCCCTTTTGTTTGAAGGGTTTATCCTCGGCTTAGCCTCTTGGTATTTTTGCCGTAAAGATTTTTAAAACCCAAGTACCGGAATATTATTTATTTCCGAGTTCGCGTCCACGATTTCGTGCGGCAAGTATCGCTAAAACAATTGAAGTTGAAACATCTTTATCTGCCATGCACTGCAAAGCTGCGGCCGTTGTTCCACCCTTACTTGTAACTGCTTCTCTAAGTTCACCAGCACTACGAGCATCACGAGCGAGAAGTTCTGATGCGCCCAGAACTGTTTGTTGAACAAGCGTCGTTGCTGTTTCAATAGTCAAGCCAGCTTCTACACCACCTTGAATCATAGCTTCCGCCAACATAAATAAATAGGCGGGTCCACTTCCGCTAACTGCAGTCACTGCATCCATCAATTCTTCTTGCACTTCAACGGCAACGCCAATCGCAGAAAACAAATCACGCGCCAACGATGCATCCTCTTCAGTTGCACCTTCTCCTAATGCTATACCAGCCGCACCAAAACCAATACTACATGGCAGGTTTGGCATAATTCGTACAATTTTCGAATGTCCAACTGCTCGTGCAATTTGCTCCGTTGCTACACCAGCCATTATGGAATACACCACATCCGCATGCACTTCATTTGCGATTAACTCAAAAATTTGTGGCTTCACTGCTAAGAGCGTTACCGTTGCTTTGGGCAATTCGGATGCAGTAGAAAATGTCGAGCAACCCAAATGGTCGAAGAATTGACGACTCGAATCCTCTGGGTCAGCAACCGCAATTTCGGAACTCAAAAGTATGCCGCCTTCAATCGCCCCTGCGATGATTGCTTTTGCCATATTACCGCCGCCAATAACAGATAGTGAAATACTCATGCGTTGTAAGGTACACTATCCCTATGAGTAATGACAATGGCAACTCCATAACTCCACTTCCATTTGAGTCTCCGGTAACTGAAATTGATAAGCAAATTCAAGCAATGAGCAAGCTAGAAGATGCCGATGCGTACCAAAGCGAGCTAGAAGAGTTGCAAAAAACGCGTGATAGCCTTCTGAAAAAACTATACGAAAACCTCACTCCGTGGCAAACGGTCCAAGTCGCTCGACATAAGAATAGACCACAAACTACTGACTACATTAGAATGATTTGTAGAGATTTCCGTGAGCTCCATGGTGACCGTCATTTCGGTGATGATCCAGCAATCATCACTGGCTTTGCAAGAATCGGATCGCACAAGGTAATGGTCATCGGTCACCAAAAAGGCAAGGATACTGACGAAAGAATTGCGTGCCACTTCGGTTGTGCCCACCCAGAAGGCTATCGCAAAGCCCTTGCAAAAATGAAGTTAGCTGAAAAATTTGGCCTACCAGTCGTTACCTTTATCGATACACCTGGCGCATACCCTGGTTTAAAAGCAGAAGAGCGTGGCCAAGCACAAGCGATTGCACTCAATCTCAAAGAAATGAGTCGCCTGAAAACCCCAATCGTCTCTGTTGTAATCGGCGAAGGTGGTTCAGGAGGAGCACTTGGTCTTGGCGTAGCAGATAGAGTCGCGATGCTTCAAAACTCCTGGTACTCAGTAATCAGCCCGGAGGGCTGTGCAGCAATTCTTTGGAAAATTGCAAATGAAGAAACGAATCAAGCCGCAGCAGCTGCTCTTGCTTTAACCAGCCGAGATAACTTAAAAAATGGCATTATTGATGCCATTATCCAAGAGCCTATTGGCGGCGCACAACGGGACAACGAGACGACTGCAACAAACCTCGAAAAGTGGATTGTCGATTCACTCACAGACCTTGAGCGGTTTAATCCGCAGACCCTCGTCCACCGCAGGTATGAGAAATTTACTGGAATGGGCGTAGTTTCAAGCGATTCCTGACTTGATTGACGATACGTCCCAAACACGATAAAATGTACTATTCCGATGTAGATAATGCCATCCGGCTATATATCTAAGTACTTTTCCGACAAGGGGTTATGAAAGGACCCATTCGTGGCTAAAAAGAAAACAACCAAGAAAAAAACGACTAAAAAGGCGGCAAATAAGGTAACCAAGAAAAAGGTTGCAAAAAAAGCTACTAAAAAGAAAATCGTCAAAAAGAAAGTCGCAAAGAAAGTAACCAAGAAAAAGGTTGCAAAAAAGAAAGTGGCTAAAAAGATAACGAAGAAAAAAGTTGTCAAGAAATCCGCTTCAAAGAAGACGTCGGCTAAGAAAGTGGCTAAAAAGATAACGAAGAAAAAAGTTGTCAAGAAATCCGCTTCGAAGAAGACCTCGGCTAAAAAAGTGGCTAAAAAGATAGATGCAAAAGCTCCTGTCAAAAAACGTAGGCGCAGAGGATTCTCCGTTTCTGACGCAGCCCGTGAAGAGGAAGCCGATGAAAGAGGATTCGTTTACGTCAATGGCAGAAAAGTCCGAGTCATTTCTAGCAACGGTCTTGTCAAGAAAAAGAAACGCAGTTCCCGATCAAAAACAATTATTGAATCTGTAAAAAAAGCTCTCAACCTGAAAACGAAATTGAACGCTAAACAATTGCGCGATTACCGCGACCGTCTTATGAAATATCGTCAGCGATTACTCATTGACCTTGGAAGAATTGAAAAAGAAGCACTCGATGCCAACTCAGACAGTAGCCATATGCCAATTCACATGGCTGATGTTGGCAGTGATGCATACGACCAAGATTTAAAACTAGGCATGGCTGCAAGTGAAAGACAGCGTATCAATGATATCGAAGACGCACTCATGCGAATTAAAAAGAAGACGTACGGTGTATGCCATGAAACGGGTAAAGAAATTCCAGAGGTGCGACTAAAAGCAAAGCCATGGGCAAAATACACGAAAGAAGCTGCAGAAGTTATTGAACGCAGAAACCGAGTACGCAGGTGATTACAAATCCTGCGTGGAAATCTCCTCGTGCTTGGATTATTTTAATAACAGTCATGCTCTTGGGTTTTTCTGCAGATATTGCTACGAAAAACTGGGCTTTTAATTCAGTTGCGAGTCACCCCGTTGTATTAGAGAGGGACCAATTACTTTCAAATCCAAATTGGACACCAATCCCATTGCATCAAGGAACAGTTGCAATTCCCGGCAGATTACTGAATTTTCGTTTAGTTTTGAATGACGGTGCGGTATTTGGAATTGGTTCTCAGCAACGGTTTTTCTTCATCTTTTTCACTTTTGCAGCACTTGGTATTGCGAGCTGGATTTTCAGCAAGCACACATCCAAGAATAACACAATCGCTCACATCGCAATTGGACTTGTCCTAGGTGGTGGTTTAGGAAATTTATACGACAGAGTATTTATTGGAAGAGTTCGAGATTTTATGCACATGCTTCCGGACCGACACCTACCGTTTGGTTGGTCATGGCCGGGAAGCAACTCTGAATTATTTCCTTGGATTTTCAACACAGGCGATGTATTGCTTCTTACCGGAATGGGCTTATTGATGCTTTTCTTTTGGACGCAACCTACGCCAACAACTCCGAAACCTGAGCCGGTGAAATCAAATCTTCCTGAGTAAGAAATTCAGGCAATGATTCTAATTGCTTTGCAATTTCTAACGTAAAGCGGCCAACTTCTGTCCTTCTAATTTCAGTGCAATATCCCCCCACTTTTAATTTTTTACCAAGATCTCTCGCGAGAGACCGAACATAAAAGCCCTTCGCACATTTAATATCAATTGTTACAAATGGCCAACTGTAAGAAACCATTTCAATTGAATATACAGTTACTTTTCTTGGTTCCAGTTTGACATCTTTGCCTTTCCGTGCAATTGCGTACGCACGGTGCCCATTTATTTTTACAGCACTGAAAATAGGCGGCGCCTGCATTATTTCTCCTGCGAAGGATTGAACAGCATCTTCTACTTCAGAACTCGTTGGCACTTGATCAACTTGCACTTCTTCCCGGGGTGATTCGGCATCGTGCCCTGCAGTTGTCGCTGAAAGATCAATCACAGTTTTATACCGCTTGTTCGTCTCCATCATTTGACCTAATCTTTTAGTCATTTTTCCCACACCCAGGACCAAAACACCTGTTGCCAGCGGGTCGAGCGTTCCAGCATGCCCAGTTTTCACTTTCATGCATTTTCTTCGAATGAGGTTTACCATCGACATCGAGGTTGGCCCTAGAGGTTTATCAATAACAATAACACCGTGTAACTCTGGTTTGCTTGGTTGCTCCATATCGGTACAATACCCTGTTCACTGGACAGGTGACCGAGCGGCTGATGGTGCAGCATTGGAAATGCTGTGTGCGCCTTGTGCGTACCGAGGGTTCGAATCCCTCTCTGTCCGTTTTTTCGTTCTCTTTGAGAATAGGATTGTTTGATTATGAGTACATCTTCTCCAATCAGAATAAAATTTCTTACAAGGGGAACTCAAAGGAATAAAGTGCAAATTTGGCAACGACAATTTCCAAACAACACTCCAATTTGGAGCAATTGCAAGTTTATTTTTGATGTTGATTGCGAGGAGTATGATTGGCTCGTTGTCTACGATGACCTTGCTCCTCGTAAATCTGAACGATTCTCAAAACGCAAAGAGTTATTACACTGCAACCCAGAAAACACTTTACTTGTTACAAGTGAACCTTCCACCATAAAAGTATACGGCAACAAATTCTTGAACCAATTTGGGCATGTCCTTACCACTCAAGAGCCGTGGGTAATTAATCATAAAAATGCGATTTATTCACAATGTGGATACCGTTGGTTCTACGGCATTGGTTCAAACCACCTAAAAGATTGGGATGAAATTTCATCAAATATTTCATTCGACAAAGATAAAACTATTTCAACTGTCTGTTCTGATAAAAAACAAAAAAACACAACACACAATCAACGGTATGAATTTACGCAAAAGTTAAAAAAAGAAATCCCAGAATTAGATATTTTTGGTCGTGGCGTGAAACCAATAGATGACAAAGCGGATGCTATTGATGCATACAAATACCACGTTGTCATTGAAAATATTTCAAGCAAAGACCACTGGTCAGAAAAACTAGCGGATGCTTTTCTTGGACATTCCTTGCCAATTTATTACGGATGCACGAATGTCCAAGAGTATTTTCCAGAAAATTCAATCATCTGCATCGATCCATACGATGAACCTAAAGCAATTGAAATTATCAAAAATGCAATTAAAAATAATGCATATGAAAAAAACATTAACAACATACGAGAAGCAAGAGAACTCATTTTAAACACCTATAATTTTTTTGCAGTAGTCTCAAAAATTGTTGAAGAGAATAATAAACCACAACCAAGTAAAAAAGCAAATAGCAAACGCTATATTAAAAGCAGACACTCAATTCGAGCATCAAACCCTATTAATTTCATTCAATATTTCATTCAAAGGTACAGCGTGAAATGGAAACACTTCCTCGCTAAATAAATGTACTATGCAAAGAGTGTCGAATTATTCAAACTGCCATTTTCAACTGAACGATAAATACTAGCTATGCACATTCTTAACATTATGCTTGGCAAGGGCCATGGTGGGCTCGAACAAGTTGCAATCGACTACCATCTTGCTTTTGAATCCAGAGGTCACAAAGTCACAACTGTAGTTCCACCAAACTCTTGGGCTAAGACTATTCTTTTATCGTTTACTTCTAACATCATCC
>DTSO01000037.1 GCA_012965315.1 Phycisphaerales bacterium
CGCGAATAATTCATACGCGCACCAAGCACTTTGGGGAGAACGCGTTCGAATGAAATGGAATTCTGGTTCAAGTTCTTCAGACATTATTCTGTCGAACAGGGGACCAGAAAATGGTGTACAAGATTCACCTGCCTACACAAACAGCAACACATTAAAATTCCATGGTTCTGAATCTGTATGGATTGGCACTGTAGTTAGCGGTGACGGTTCGGTGCGTACGGTTCAGTCGGTTTTTCCAGAGGGAATTGCATACCAACCATTAAACGGTCTACCTCTTGGCCCAGATAATTTGTTTAATCCAGATTGGGGCGATGTTGATCCGACAGACGCAACTAAGTCCGGCGACAACTGGTTAATCATTTGTAATCTAGCGGATGAGACAACAGGCAACATTAATGCTGTGTGGGATTGATGAGCAATCGTAACGACTCTGCAGTATCAACAACGGTGTCGTAGCCGAGAACGGATTGAATTTTTTCTATATTTGCGCAAGAGTTCGATACATCACCAATACGCTTAGGTTGATAGTTGATTGTTTTTTGGTTGCCATCGAACAGTATCTCCATCAATTCAATCAGCGAAAGCATTTTTCCTGTACCAACATTGAATACTTCACCGCACAATGGTGAAGGGTGTGCGGCGGCAAGTAAATTGGCATGAACAACATTGGAAACATTTGTGAAGTCGCGAGATTGTTTTCCATCTCCGAATAGTATTGGTTCCCGATTATTTGAAATCGCATTTACGAATGCTGAAACAACAGCAGCATATTGCGAGTTTGGGTCTTGTCGTATTCCGAACACGTTGAAGTAACGTAACGAAACGGTGTCGATGGTTGCATCTCGCATGAGTTGTTCGCCCATCACTTTTGATTGTGCATACGGTGACTCTGCAGAAATAGGGTCAGTTTCAATACTAGGTAATTCCGGACTGCTTCCGTAGCAAGCAGCCGACGCAGCAAAAATAACACGCTGGCAACACTCTTTTTTAGCCATCTTGAGGACATTGCTAGTGCCTTTTATGTTCACTTCGAAACACGTATCAGGATTTTCAAAACTATCAGGAACGGAAATAAAGGCAGCTTCATGAAAAACATGTGAACAGCCCTCGACAGCTTCAGCAATCGCATTTGTATCAAGGACAGATCCTGTTACAACGGAAACATCAAGTCCATTAAGGTTTGTAAGATGCCCAGAACTAAAATCATCAAGCACGCGGACCTTTGCACCGAGTTGCACCAAATGTTGTGTAAGATGCGAGCCAATAAACCCAGCACCGCCAGTTACAAGTACCGTGCGGTCTTCAAAAAAATTATCGTAGTTTTTGGAATACATAGTTAGGTCAATATCGTACCACCCATGCAATTAAATCTGTACAACTCACTCACCCGAAAAATGGAACTCTTTACTCCGATTGATCCGGAAAACAAACAAGTTACATTTTATTCATGTGGACCAACTGTTTATGATTATGCTCACATTGGAAATTTCAGAGCATTCCTCAACGCCGATGTATTGCGTAGAACACTAGAAAGCATCGGTTACGATGTGAAGCAGGTTATGAACATCACCGACGTGGGTCACATGACCGAGGACAATTTGGCTGATGGTGGCGGCGAAGATAAAATGGAAGTAGCAACTGTTAGGTTGCAAGAAGCAAAAAAATCGGGAACATTACCTAGCGATGTAGATATTGATCCAGGCGACCCGCTCGCTGTTGCAGAATTTTATGCACAAGCGTTTATTGAAGACGCAAAGTCTCTTGGCATACGAGTTGTGGATGACGCAAAAATCGATGCGAGTTTATTGCCCCGACCAACAAACTATATTCCACAAATGATTTCAATGGTGCAGTCGTTAGTCGATTCAAACAACGCTTACGTTGCTTCGGACGGTGTAGTTTATTTTGATGTTGAATCGTTTCCAAATTACGGCGAGTTATCAGGCAATACGCTCGATGCACTTCGAAGCGGTGAAGGTGGAAGGGTTTCAAAAGAAACGCAAGCCGTAAAACGTAACCCCGCAGACTTTATGCTGTGGAAGCCTGATGCTACGCATGTGATGCGTTGGCCAAGCCCTTGGGGTGATGGATATCCTGGCTGGCATCTTGAATGTTCGTCAATGGCTACTGAATTGCTCGGCGATGTAATTGATATTCACAGTGGTGGCGAAGATAACATTTTTCCTCATCATGAATGCGAAATTGCACAATCGTGTTGTGCAAGTGGATGTGATTCATTTGCAAACTATTGGTTTCACACCCGCTTTCTACTTGTAGATGGCGGAAAGATGAGTAAGAGCAAAGGCAATTTTTATACTTTGAGGGATCTTGTAGAAAAAGGCGCAACGCCCGCAGCGATTCGCTTAGAGCTCATTCGAACGCATTACAGATCAAACGCAAATTTCACGATGCAAGGTTTGAAAGACTCACAACGTCAAGTAGACCGATGGCGCCGACTTGCACAGTGGTTGTGTGAACATGGTGATGTGAAAATAGATGGTGATGGTCCACTGCAAAATACTGTGCAGAATTTTAAGTCTGCGATGTGTGAAGATTTAAACGTTGCAGGCGCAATTGGATTTTTGAGCGAAGCGGTTTCTAATTATGCAGTAGATTCTGTACCAGAATCTGGATGTGGTTGCACAACGCTTCGAGATGAATACAACGCTCTTCTTGAAATGGATTCTGTTCTTGGCGTACTAAACTTGTGCGACACAGCGTGCACCGATAGTTTAGATGTCTCAAAAATCGATTGTCTTATTGAGGAACGACTATCAGCACGGGAAAATAAAGATTGGTCACGAGCAGATGAAATCAGAGACGAGTTGTTAGCAATCGGCATTGCAATTAAAGATAGTTCCGACGGTACAACCTGGACACGAATTGTTCAATGAATCGCAAGCCACCAATCATCGGTCTCACGGGTGGAATCGGCTCAGGTAAAAGTGCAGTTGCTTCTGTTTTTTTAGAACACGGTTGTATCGTTGCGAATGCGGACGAAAATGCAAAAGCAGTTTTATTAGATTCTGAAGTTCGCGACACACTTGTGGAATGGTGGGGCGAAAAAATATTGAATATCGACGGGCATATAGACAGAACCGTCATTGCAGATATTGTTTTTGAAGATGACGCGGCGCTGCAAAAACTTGAAAGCCTTATTCACCCCCGAGCTCGGCAAATGCAAGAAGCTCAATTCGCAGCTGCACCAGAAGGAACAAGAGGATTGGTGATTGACGCTCCATTGCTGATTGAAGCGGGTCTTGATTCGCTGTGCGAAATCATTGTTTATGTTGAAGCATCGAGGGAAATACGCTTAAATCGTGTTCAAAAAACACGCGATTGGACAGCTGGAGAACTCGATAGAAGAGAAGCAGCACAATTGCCACTTGACACGAAGCGAAATAAAGCCGATTATGTACTTATCAACGAGGGCGAGTTGGACGAAGTGCACCGCCAAGTCAAGCAACTTCTTGAAGATATGAATAACAGGCGACGGATTTGATTATCGCTAACACAAACCCCTTTTACACATTAGAAAAAATAGTTTGTTTCATCTTGGATGGTGAACATTAAAAAGCACCCCAAACTTTTGGGCGAGGAGAATTTAAGTAATGGCTAAGAAACGAAGAAGACGAAAAGGTAATCGAAGTTCAGACGGCGGCATGTCAACAATGTCACTGAAGCCGGGTGAAGTACCATCGGACGAAGAACTTGAAGCGGAAGCGTCGTCGCTTGATACAAAGCTGACTGCCGCAGCGCAGAAAAAATATGAAAAAGCAAAGAAGGAAGGTTTTAACCTTTCATCGCTTCAGCACATGAAAAGCAAAGATCTTGGTGAAGTAGCCAAGAAAGAAAAAGTTGGAAACTGGGCAGAGATGCCTCGCCAAAAACTAGTCTTTGAAATTCTAAAAGCGCAAGCAACTCGTCAAGGATTGATGATAGGCGAAGGCACTTTAGAAATTATGGCAGATGGCTACGGT
>DTSO01000038.1 GCA_012965315.1 Phycisphaerales bacterium
GCACCATCAAAATGTTCAAGCGTCCAACTTTGTGGAAAAACAGATTTGTACCATGAGCCCTCAACTGCGAGTGATGTAAATAACACAGATATGTGTGGTAAAACTGCAAGACCAATGACTATTGTAAATGCAGCCATTGCAAGCCAGCCCTTTAATGGTGATAATTTTTGCAACGTAGATTGCACGGATGCTTTGGAATACATCGCATACGCTTTACCACCGAATACCATTTTCCCAAGAAGGTAAAACATAATTGCAGCAAACAACATTACAGCTGTTAAAGCGTACGGTTCCTGCGATGTGTTCATCTCCTTGATGCCGTTAAAAATTTGCACTGGAGTAACCGTTTGGTAATCAAACATGAGCGGTGTTCCAAGTTCAGTGAACGACCAAATGAACACAATTGTTGCACCAGCGAACAGTCCTGGGCGGATAAGGGGAAGTACTATTTGTTTAAAGCGTTGCCACTGCGAAGCTCCCATGTTTTCGGCTGCTTCTTCTAAAGCGGGGTCGAGATTTGCAAGAGCAGCGGTGGCGTTCAGATATAGAATTGGATACAGATGCAACGCTTCAATAAATACAATCGCCCAAAATCCACCGTTACCAATAAAATCATACCCTTCTGAAAATACGCCCATATCAACGAGAAATGTATTGACTGCACCATATTTTCCAAGAAGGTGGTGCAATCCAATCGCCCCAACAAACGGGGGTAAAATGAGCGGAACAAGTACTAATGCTGAAAAAACGCCTTTAAATGGGAAGGTGTAACGAGCTGCTAATGTTGCAAGGGGAAGAGCGATTATCAAACAAGCAAGTGTTGTGCCAATTGCAATTCCTATTGCATTAAGGAATCCATCAAGCAAGATTGGGTCCCTGAAAACCGTAAGGATATGATGAATGGTAAAACCACCATCGCGACTTTCGAAACCACCTTGCACCGTAAGCCATATTGGATAAAGAAGAAATGCTGCGAAGAACGCAAACAGACCAATCATAATAATTTTGGGGGTGAAATTCCTCCTTCGCATCCACACAGTGTACCTACGCGGACTACCTCTGTGACTGTTGTCCAGTCCTGTTTTAGAGCTACTCTAAAACTACCAGTAGGAGATAAGTTGAATTAAATCATTTACATTTACCGAGCCGTCGCCATTTAAATCTTCAGGGCAACCACTGCATGGACCCCAGACAACAATAAGTGCCAGAATATCGTTTACATCAACGATACCATCACCATTAACATCGCCTGGTACCGCAGTTTGTTCTGGGAATAACCAACCAACGCTAAATACGCGTACGCCGCCAACTGAATCAACGCGTCGTACTTCCAATACATATTCGCCAATTGCTAAATCTTTTATAAATAGATGCTCGACATTATCAACAAGACTTTCACTAATCACGTTGCCGCTTCCAAAAATGCCAACTCCCGAGTCGCCTGCCAAACTCATCAATTTTCCGCCTACTTGTTTCCATAACAGTAAATCTAAATTGGCAAGGGTGTAACTTCCAAAACCACTGTTGGCAGTTTGGTGCCAAGTCATTGCAATTGAGACTTCACTCGCTACCGAAGGGACATCAAATTTTATATATCGACTTTGACTATTCGAAAGCGTCCATGTTTCCCAACCAGCACTCGGAGCAATTGAAAGGCCAGAAGGCGATGTACTTGATGTGTGTTGGCCACCGGTCAACACTTTGTGCGATCTATCTATCGACGCTGTTCCAACACCGTACACAGCGTCAATTGGTTGAGAAGTTCTACCTCGATTAGCACCACTTGTTGGTGTATTGTTTGACCATCCAGCAAGATGCTGACCACCTGTCAACAAACATGCTTTTGTAGTTTCGGTCAAACTCGCAAAAAAGTTCCCAGAAGTATTCGGATGTGTTTTGCGCGTTTCAATAAGCAGTGCAGTAATCGCTGAGACAACTCCTGTTGCATTACTTGTTGTACCTTGCGATGCGACAATGAGTGGAATTTGCCTGCCTGGCAAATCATATCCGGTTGGCACAACACCCGAAGTGTGAGAGCCATTTTGCAGCCCAACACTTATGCAATTAAAACCAAAAGACAATAATGGCGCATGTGCCCCTGAGTTTGCAATCCCATTTAGCATCATGACATTATGTTGGTCTATTGACCAGTCTGCTCGTCGTAATGCTTGCGTATCTGTTGCAATAGAACCAAACGTTGCTGTCCAACTGTTATTAATAAGTTCCGTATTACCTGGAGGAGAAGAAGGATTACTATCTGTACCAACGTGTAAAAATTCGTTCGTTGCCCATCCCTCTGCTGAATACACATAAATCAAATTGATGTCTTGTGCAATTCCTGCGACACCAGTTCCATACAACCGTTTTCCAACTTGCGTTGCGTGATTTGAAATGACGGATGCTCCACTTTGTAAAATAAATGTTTTACCAAGTAAGGCTGGATCCGTTTCATCGGGAGCATACCCACCAGAAGCAGACGTTGCTTCGACTTGTGCTACTTCGATTCCAGCACCGGTAGGAACATTTCCTATTCCAATACGAGCAATTAGATCGTCGTAACCATGTTCAGACGGAACATCAGCGTTGGCAATTGCACAAACACATAGTGATGCAAAAATTGAATTACAAATTTGTAAACGCATGTATAGCATTCTTCTCTCAGACAAGAGTAGCAATAATCGAACTCATTTCAACGTCCAATATGAAAATATAAACAAGTAGCCGGAATAACCGGACTATTGTGCGTTTTTTCGCATTTCAACGGATGCTAGCAAATCGCGTTCACGCGCAACGTCACGACTAATCGGTGTCCAAAACGAGCCTGCAACCTGTTCCCAGGGTTCTTCTGTGGGCAACACTTTTGTTCTTGATTCTTGCCGAAGCGACCAGGTGTTTCTGCGAATTCCCTGCGTGTACTTGCGGTCAACATACACCCAAACGCGCAACTCCATCGGTCCTTCGTAGGTTGTTAAATCTAAACCGGTTGAAGATAAGTAATCTGGTCCAACAAGTTCATCTGTGCCATCGTCATGTACAACCACTTCGTTCAATACTGGAACAAATTCAAAGCGAGCCGTTCTTCGTTGTTGCGCGAGTGTATTTTCAAGACCTTGCCTTGCTGTAGAGGGCCTTGGTTTCCATGGTTCTAAAAAACTTCCTGCAACTGCAGGATTTGTTGTGATAACTCCACCGCGGCGATCAAGCAACACTGGCGTCATTCCGTCAGCGTTTGCTGCTGCAACTGCTGCATCAAACACCTCTGCGTAATCTCTTGAATCAAGCAAAACGACATCTGGACCATTCAACTTTGTTGAACAACTTACGGCGGATAACAAAAGTAAGAAAACCAAATACTTCACAGGCGTATTCTACACAAAAAAACACCCCAACTTTTCGAAGGGGTGTTTTTTGATTAAAAACAATAGGTCTAGTTAGACCATTCGATGATGTATGAGTTGGGAAGATCAGTAGTATCTGATGGATGATCTTGTAACGATCTTGATCCATAGTAATCGAAGAAACCAACAATTGATGGGCAACAGTTGTCAGGATTGCCTGGATGCCAGGGGTATGTTTGGTCAGCAAAAGGCCACGCTGTGCCATCAACCTGAGTTATGCCTTCCCCTTGATTAGATGCCCCTACCCAAGGACCACTGCATAGGCAATCTCCATTTCCTCCTGATGAGACAGTCCATAGACTTATAGCATTAGCTATATTTGATTTGATAAATTCGAATTCATCAATATCAGAAAAGGAAACAAGGTGTCCACCAGACAACATGGCATTGACTTTAGCATCCTCCCAGTTGATATCATCAGGGCCAGTAGATACAGCCATATACCAATGCCCATTGCCACCATCTTCGATTGTCCATTGCACAGCACCAATCGG
>DTSO01000039.1 GCA_012965315.1 Phycisphaerales bacterium
GCCAAACAAGTGGTGGTTACACCGGCCTTGAAAATTAACATACCAAGAATGAACAAATTCTTATTACAAGTCGCTTTTAGCGTTGTTGCTGCTTCTATCTTTGTTGGCTGTACTAAAACAACCTCAACTAACTCGCAACGAACACAACCCATGGATGCAATTGTAAATGGGACATTCGCAACCGATGCAGCAATGCAAGAAGAGCGAGTGCAACAAGGCAATTACATCGCAGAACAAGAACGCAGATACGAATAAACAAAGCGGAACGAATACTATGAAAAAAATTATTTCAACATTAGCAATTTCAACAATAATCATCATCTCAATGACTGGTTGCACTAAAACACAAGAAGGCGCAGGCATTGGCGCTGTTGTTGGCGCACTCGCTGGGCAGGCAATCGGTGGCGACACTGGTGCAACTTTAATCGGTGCAGGCGCTGGCGCAATTATTGGTGGTGCAATTGGAAACGATCAAGAATAAAAAGATCAAGCTCAAACTAAACCGCCCCGCTATATTGCGTGGCGGTTTTTTTATGCAAATCGATATGTAGTAGATTTATATTACGGTAGAAAAATCATCACAGATGTGTTTGGATGATTTAGCGCACCATTTAAGCGAGCAGCCGCATCTGCAAGTGAACCACTTGAGTTTTCAGCAAGGTCAATAACTCGCAGAACTTGCCAATCCTCTGCGAGATTTCCCCATCGTCTAACAGAGCCAGCAGCTTCGTCAAGAAGCATGACTTGCAAGTCTGAAGAACGACTGGCAAGAGCAGCGTCTATAAGTGTACCTTGTGCATCTGCACTTTCGATCATCGAAAGTGTTTGAGCGATAACGGCTTGCGAATCCTCATCCGCTGATCGAAGCGCTTCAATCAATGGACCAGTTGCGTCTTCTACTTCTAATACACAATCAGCAAGGGCAATATCTCGAAGTACGGATAGTGCACGAGATGAGAAAGCACCTTGCTCTTCATAACTCAATCTACCACCTGCTGTCAGGTGAATTAGGTCTTCAATAATTGCCAATCGAGTTGAATTTGATTTATCCATATGCGTTACAGCAACCATCGACGAATTTGCAAGTGCATTCGCAAGAGTTCGTTCGTCTGAGCCATCACAAAGTAACAACACTGGGCTAACCATTGTTTTTGGCATGAGTGCCGCATTGTCTGCAAGCAGTTGTCCGTGATCCGCACTTCGAGCAACACCAACAACAAGATCGATTCCTGCAACAACGCCCGCAGCGTTAATTGCTTCGTCTACAGTCACACCTTCGCCAACAACCGTCCAACCATTTGACTGCAAGAAAGCGCGAATTTCTCGGCGGACATCGGCATTATCGCCAATGACTATTGCAAACTCTTCACCCTGCTGACGAATCGCTGATGCCAATAGTGGAACTACTCGATAACTGCCTTCAAAATAGGAATTAGGCAACGTTGAAGCAAGCGTTAGTGCGGCTTCGTATTGCACTCGTCTATCTGGATACTGCATTGCAACAACAATTGGCTGTGAGCCCGATTGAAGCAGAGCATCTGCGCCTGCAGTTTTTGAAAGTGCTTTAATGGAATCAAGAACAAGTGGAGTATCGCCATCTTGTAATGAAGTAGTTAAAACTAGTTGGGCAATTTTTGGCCCGAAAACAGTTGCGTAGAATTCAGGGCTATATGCAAGGTCGCCGTAAACTAAATCGTTTCTACCAGCAAGTGCACGATTACGACGCAAGTTTGCGCCAACAAATGTACTCATCGCAGTTGCGTTGTCAGCATCTGTTCCGAGCGCTTCAGATGCGTAGAACATAGCCATCACGTCAAAAAATACTTCTTCAGGAATATCCAGCGCGACGAGTTGATTTTCGCCATCCCATTTCCAGAATAAATTTAGCCCACCAATTGCTTGTGGTTGAAGTGAATTTTCACCAGCATAAAATCTATTTGCTACAACTGTTTGTTGTGCTGAAAGATTACTTGGGTTTGCATCCATTCCAAATTTGCCGAGTGCTGTCGATGCAGCAGTCCGTACAACAGCAGAATTCTGTGAATCCGCAGCACACACAATCAGTGCTGGCCCTGCGTGTTTGTAACCAATGTCACCAAGAATTGTAGCTACGTGCACTTTTGATTCGTTATTAAGATTTGGCAACGCAACTGTCAGCGGAAGAACCGCATCGCGTCCAAGCCGTGTCAACATTTCTTTTGCATTTTTTGTGCCACGAACAGTGCTCGCATTTTGCAACTGGCGAAGTAAAAGTGGAACTGCGTATTCTCCCGCTTCTTGCAATCGTTCGTCTGCGAGAATTCGTTGCCTAGTTGTTCCGTTTAATAACTCAATTGACTCTGCTAAGTTTGCGGAATTTCGAATTACACTTACTCGTCCAGCTTCAAATCGGTCTTCTAATAATGAAGCGAGTGGTTCGAGGTCTTCAATAAAAAGCGCCCAGCCGATTGCTCGATCGAAACGTTGATGTCGGTCTTTTGTTTCGATAACCATTTTGTAGAAATCTTCGTTTGACATGTCATCACGTATAAGTGCGAGAGCGTACGCATCTGCAAGTTCTACATTTGCAATAAGTGCATAATGGATAAAGTCGTCTAGAGCAGTTTCAGCATCGGGATTTTGCGCAAAGGCAGTCGGCTGAAATATCACAAAAGTGATTGAAAAAAGTGCGACGATAAAACGATTTCTAATATTGAACATTCAAGAACTCCGTTGAGATAACTTAAAACGACCACAACGGTCGTATACAGATATGGAAGTCGTATCTTACCCTTTTTTGCCTTCCACGAATGGTTAAATAGAGCATATACTCCTCATTGTCAGGGCGTCTTGCAGTTGTTCTGTAAGATTGGCATGTTGTCATGTCAAAGGGAAGGTGGTGAAAAACCACCGCGGACGCGCCGCCGTAACGAGAAAGTCAGCCCAATTCCTATAGTTGACACTTTTTGCATTTTTGCCACTGCTTTTTAGCGGGAAGGTAGCAAATTGACTCGGAGCCGGAAAACCTCCCCGACATTCAGTGTTGCCCGCGCGAATCGGGCCACGGCGCTGTGCCATTTGGCATTTCTCGTGAACATCGCGTGGCTCAAATATGGAGATCGCGCATGTCGCCACTCACAGTTATCGTTATTTCACTTTTTACAAACCCTTGGGCTGATTCTATCGTTTCATTTGACGAGGGAATCGGCGGAAGCGCTGGGTACAACCTTCCAGAAACAGCTTTAGGTGAACCGAGCAGATTTACAGGCGAAAATGTTTGGCCTGGAGTCGTCAGCCCTTTTAATTCAGCATGGCTTTCAGATGAAATCGTATCGCTTGGTGCCGGTGGTTCCATTGTTGTTTCATTCAACGAACCCGTTCAAGACGATCCTGCAAACCCTTGGGGAATTGATCTTCTTATCTTTAGCAATACAGGTTGCATTGACAATTCCTATCCCAACGGAGTTGTGGGCGGTCTTTACAGTGATGATGGTGGCTTGATTGAAGTATCGCAAAATGGGAAACAGTGGTTCACAATCTCAACGACTTTCGCTGATGGTTTATGGCCAACCCGTGGTTTTATTGACAGCCAGCCCTACGACGCTGTTGAAGGAACAATACCAACTGACTTTACTATGCCAGTTGACCCCCGACTTACACTTGATGATGTGTTGTTAGTAGATAACGATGCACTCATGGTTTTGTATAGAAACTCTGGTGGTGGAACTCCAATTGATATTGCCGAAACTGGACTGAGTTCAATTTCTTTTGTGCGCATCTCGGTAGATGCGAGTTCAAAACTATCACCAGAAATTGATGGATTCGCAGATGTAAATCCACAAATTGCAGGCGATGTAAACATGGATGGCGTAGTCGATGTTAGTGATTTGCTCGAACTTATCAGTGCTTTTGGTCCACTTGAAATCGGCACACCTCTGGCTGACTTTAACGGCGATTACATTGTGAACGTTATCGATTTATTAGAACTGATTGGCAACTGGTCTTGAGACGTGCCTTTTCACTCATTGAATTACTAGTAGTCATTGCTGTTGTTGGAATCCTCGCCTCAGTGATGGTTCCAGCAATCAGCGGTGGTTACGGTTTGTCTCAGACGACAGTCTGTAAGAATTTGCAACGGCAACTTGTAGTTGCTGGCGCTTCTTATCGCAATGACCATAACGCATTTCCACCCGCAGTCGTTTCGATGTTCGTACATTGGGATGACGAAACTGTACTTTGGCAGTATGTCGGCGTAGAAATAGAAAAAATGGTTTGCCCAGAACATACACATTCTGATTTTTCGACAACTGGCTATAACTACAACACATCATTCATTGGCGATGAACGCATTGTTGGCAGTGGAGTTCTACTTAAAGGAGTCCCCCCTTCTAGTTGCTCACACCCAGCACAATGCGCAATGTTTGGCGATGGACATGACAATAAATTTATGCGATCAACACTTAGCAGTCTGTCTATACGTTGTGGTGGGAGGCAAGCATTTAGACATACCAACGCAACCGTTGTTGCATGGCTTGACGGGCATGTAAGCACGCAAGAAACTATCTTCAACAACAATTGCAGCGATGAAGAACTTGTTGGTTTTCTAAGCAGTGACGACAGCGCATACGACCCGCGCGTATTAAAACTACATTAACACCACGGGTATCGTAAGAACAAAACCTGTGCGCCCTCTTGCAACTTCGACTCTGATTGAGGAAGTTGGCTAAGCCCATTTGTCTCTGCGGTGTGTGCAAAATCTCCTGAGCCATGCCAAGTTGGAACTGCAACCTTGCCATCTCGCATTATGCAAGGACGAAAAACTAAGCGAGCTGGATTTGGCGTTGTTTCTTTTAGAAGAGACATTTCCTGCCATGGCAACGTAGCAGATACACCTTGCAACCCTCGCACGATTGGCCAACCAAAGATGCAACTACACGCAAGTGCTGATACTGGATTGCCTGGAAGCCCAAGTACTACCGTTGCACTTTTCTTGCCAACAATGACTGGCTTGCCAGGTTGAATGGCCACGCCTTTGACAGAAATTTCAACGCCGACATGTTCGAAAGATGTAGAAAAATAATCACGCTTACCAGCACTAATTCCACCAACCGTTACAAGAAGGTCGCATCTACCATCAAGTGCCGAGATGACTTCACTACAAGTTGCATCAAAATCATCATTCAAATGATGTGTTTCAATAACCTCGCAACCCATTGAGGCGAACGCGGTTTCGATCATTGGATTATTTGAGTTTCGTATTTGATGCGCAAGTGGTTTGGTATTTGTATCGACAACTTCGTCACCACTTGTCAAGACAATCACTTTCGGTTTTGAAAGCACTTCTATTTCTGAAACGCCAACGCTTGCTGCGATACCGATGTGCTGTGGAAATAATTCTGTATGTTTTCCAATGAGTACATCCCCCGCTTTTGCATCAACACCGCAAGGATGAATCGACTTGCCCGGATTGATAGTCCCACAGTTGAAAACAACCCTATCTTCTCCATTGTCTGTAAGCTCGTGCTGTACCACAGCATCAAAACAACTCGGCACTGGCGCACCCGTTGCAATCGCAACACATGTGTTTTCATCCGCCATTTCATTGAAGGTAGTCCCAGCAGAAACTTCTCCAACCACCTGCATTGAAGTTCCATTTTGCACTTCAATTGCTCGGACGGCGTAGCCGTCCATTTGACTTCGATTAAATGGAGGCAAATCTCGGTCAGCAACAATCTCTTCTGCAACGATTCGGCCAACCGAAGAAGTTAACGGCATTCGCTCAGTTACACTTGTTTGCTGAACGAGTGACAGCGTTGCTTTGAGTGCTTGAGCGTATGTAGGAAGTTTGTTCATCACCCACCACTCACAGGTGGCAACAGTGCAATCGTGCATCCTTCTTGCAAATCAGAATCCCGTTTTGCGAGTTGCCCATCAATTGCAATTGCACAAACAGAAACAATAGTTTTTAATTGAGCACAGTCAGCCGATAGCAAATCAATTACACCGCCAGCAGTTGTGCCAATGGGGACTGCAATTTCCTTTGTTCTGCAATCCATTGCTTGTGCTGCTGCTGCAAAAAACATGATGTTGCAGTTGATGCTATCTTCTGCCAAACCGTTTTTCCAATTCTTCAATTGACAAACGCAACGAAGTTGGCCTTCCATGTGGACAGTTGCTTCCTCGTTCAATTTCTTTTCGTTTTCTCAATAAGTCTGCGAGTTCTCGAGGGTTCAAATAATCGCCTGCTTTTATTGCTGCCTTGCAAGACATCATGTCTAAAATTTCTGAAAGCGCTTCTTCTTCACTCGATGGAAAATCGCTATTGCCAAGGGAATCTAATAACTCTCGAATGAAGGTTGCTCCATTTACATTTCTTGAAACGAGCAACGTTGGCAATGCGTACACAGAAATAGATGCAGGGCCAGACGCAGATGCATCTATGCCTAACTTTTCGAACAACCCCGCGTGGGTAAGAAGTGCTTCAAGTTGGCCGCTGTCGGCTTCAAAAGAATCTGGAACAAGCATTCGTTGCGATTCTAAATTTCCTTCTGCAATTCGTTTTGAAAGTTCCTCAAACATAATTCGCTCGTGGAGCGCGTGTTGATCGATAATCAAAATCCCCTGCTCGTCTTGTGTTACAAGAAAACATTTCTGAACTTGCATAACGGCATCTGGGCCGAGAATAGTAGGAAGCGGTGTTGCTTGTGTTGGCAATTCAATGCCAGATACGGCATTGCGTGCTTGTTCAATATCAAAGGACGGCGTGCTTGTTGGACCGAATGACGCTTGATGCGAACCGCTACCAAACGATGGTAATTGTTCTGACGGATGATACGCAGGAACAATATCTTGTGACAGAAGTGCATTTGTAATTGTTTTATTGACCAATCTCCAAATACTATCTTTGTCACGAAACCTAACCTCGCTTTTTTGTGGGTGTACGTTCACATCTACGAGTGCTGGATCCATTTCTAAAAACAAAGCTGCAGTTGGCCAACGCTTCGGTTCAATCAATCCACGAAATGCTTCTTTAAGTGCATGCGTTATCGAACTATCTGAAATAGTCCTTCCGTTTACATGCACTCTGATATGTCTTGATGTTGGACGAGCCACACTTGGCTTGCCCACTAAACCCCACAAATGTATTCCCTCAACGCTACCATCAATTTCGATAAGTTCGCCATCGAGCTCACGCCCAAAAATGGAAAGAATTCGCTCTTTTGATGTTGCTTGAGGATATTCTAAAAGAAGAGCATCGCCACTTCTAAATGTAAACGCAACATCATGGTGCGATGCTGCGAGACGTTGTACCACTTCGCGAACTCGCGTAGTCTCTGCACCATCTGATTTTAAAAACTTACGTCTTGCTGGTGTATTAAAAAATAATCGTTTTACTTCGACTGTTGTTCCTACACTTGCACCAACTGGTTTTGGCATTGTCAAATCTCCGCCATCTACTTCTATCTGCGTTCCAGATTCAGCAATTTCCTGCCTACTTCTAAGTAGCAACTGGCTAATTGAACCAATAGATGCCAGCGCTTCGCCTCTAAATCCAAGAGAAGCAATCGCTGCCAAATCTGCTTCTTCTGTAATTTTGCTCGTCGCATGTGGCGTTACAGCAAGTTCTAATTCTTCGGAAGCAATGCCACTTCCGTTATCGCTAACTCGAATTAAATCTTTCCCACCATGTAACAATTGAATATCTATTCGAGTGCTACCAGCATCAATTGCATTTTCAATAAGTTCTTTGACGATGCTTGCCGGTCGATCCACCACTTCGCCTGCTGCGATTTGGTTAATTAAAACTGTTGGCAACTTGCGGATTGTCATGTTGTTTCTCTGCTCGTTGCCCAATTTCTTTTCATTACGATTGGCATTCTACGGCCACGACCGAACGTCCGCGGCGAAGTTTTAAAAATCACCGCTGCTTGATCTCGTTTAAATTGCGCGATGTCGACCATGCGGATTATGTTCGAAATGAATTCGGTTGTACCGTCAAGTTCTTCTTCAATCTCATCGACTCCTAAATCTAAATCAATGTGTAAACGAAGAACTGCATCAAGCTCGTCGTAACTTGGAAGTGAATCTTGATCAAGTTGATTCGGTCGAAGTTCGGCAGTTGGTGGCTTAGTAATTGAAGATTCAGGTATTGGCGCAGAAGAAAAACCGAACAACGAATGCGTATGATTAAGTAAATTTGACATCGACCAAACATCTGTTTTATAAATGTCGCCAATGACTGAAATAGCCCCAGACATATCACCGTACAGCGTGCTGTAACCAACCGCTAATTCTGATTTGTTCCCCGTTGCCAGTAAAAGACTGCCTTGTTGATTCGAAAGTGCCATCAATAACAAACCACGAATGCGAGCTTGTGCATTTTCTTCAGCAAGTCCCGTTGATTCTTGGCAACTATCTCGAAGTGTTTGTTCAAACGCAGCATGCATGTGTTCGATGGGTAATGTTACAGTTGCAATCCCAAGATTTGCTGCAAGTTGCTCTGCATCTTCAACGGAACCAATTGAAGAATAACGAGACGGCATCAAAACGCCTGTGACTGCATCTTTTCCAAGCGCTACGACTGCAAGTGTTGCTACTAAAGCGGAATCTATTCCTCCTGAAAGCCCAAGTAGGGCCTTGGAATGTCCAGTTTTACAAAAATAATCTTTGATTCCAAGAATAATTGCCCTGCACCGTTCCTCATCGTTGCAATATTCATTTACAACATCCACAGCATCGCCTTGTAGAGAAACGCTCGTGGCACCAACTTCAAACAATGGCAAAGTTCCGAGTACTCCAGCCGAAGAAACTACGAACGAGCCACCGTTAAAAACTAAATCGTCATTTCCGCCAACCTGATTGCACACCGCAATGGTTATGGAATGTTCGTTTGCGACATCGAGTGCGTACTCAAGGTGTGACTGATGTTTGCTTGTAACAAAAGGTGATGCACTTGGCGAAACGAGAACAGAACATCCTGCATCTAGTAACTGGCGAACAGGATTATACTCGTATGTCGGAGCAGAACTGGAATCAAAACCACGCCAAAAATCTTCGCAGATAGCGATGCCAATTTTTTCACCAAACAATTCAAACATACAAAATTTTTCGCCGGGTTCAAAATATCGCTTCTCATCAAACACGTCATAACTTGGTAATAATTGTTTATCAGCAACGGCTAGAACTTCGCCATTATGCAACACACTAACGCTGTTTCGTATTTTTCCAGTTCCATAATCCTGCCGAGGATGGCCAACGAGAATTGTCTGCTCACTACATGCTTGCGCGATCCGTTGTACTGCCTCTTCGCATGCTTGAATAAAACCAGCGCAGTACAGTAAATCTCTCGGTGGATAGCCACAAATTGACATCTCTGGCGTAAGAATTAAATCCGCATCCATTTTCAAAACTGCTTCAATAATGTTATTTGTATTCGTTGTAACATCGCCAACAGTTGGATTGAGTTGAATCATGCCAATGTGCATAGACGCATATTGTATCAAACAACACGAGCCCGCTAAAAGCGGGCTCGTGTATCACATACTGGTTCGAAGAAACCAGAAAGGAAAGGAGTTAAGGGTTAATAAACAAGTGCAACTGCATTTTCAATGGAGTCAATCACTTGTCGCACAGTAAATGGTTTGCGTAGAACACCATCAAAACCACTACATGTAAGGCGTGTTATTTGACCGTCAGTCAATCTACCGCTCATTGCAATAATTTTTGTTGCTTGCATTTCTTCGCCATTTCGAAATCCTTTTGTAAAGGATGCATAGTCTTCACCACAAAATGAAAGGTCAAACAGCATGACGTGCGGACGGAATCGTTCACATTCAACGCCAGCAGAAAACGGATTTGTGCAAGCATGCACTATATATTCTGTTTGTTCACTAAACACACGTTCAAGTGTATTTACTACATCAGTATCGCTATCTACAATAAGCACTCGGGTATTGCCAGCCATTAAGCCGTCAAGTGGAATCCCGTGTTCTTGCATAAACTTCATTAATGATTGCACAGGTATACGCCTGTCTTTTGATCCAGGAATTCTGTAGCCCTCAATTTGACCAGAGTCAAACCACTTGCTGACTGTTCGTGCAGCCACATTGCAAATCTTTGCTACTTCACCTGTTGTTAATACATCTTTATCGAATGGATTCATTTCCAAATCACCTTTCATTAGAGTTCAGTTACACCACGTCTCCACGCGGGTTGACGACAGAGATTGCTTCGTCAATGCAAGGTGGTGGATTTACTCCGAAGGCAAGGTTTATGCTGAAAAAACGCTCGGTCGCGTGGATATTGCAATCCTCACGACCGATAACGTATATGCATGGAAATATAGGTAGTTTGTTAAGTTCTTGGGCCGGCAGCTCTTACCGCATCTGTCATGTCATACTTCTGGTCATTCGTTTTGAATTTGTTCGCAAGTTCAGTAGCCATAGCATCATACGCATCTCCGTCAGCCCATGTTTTACGTGGATCTAGAACTTCTGAAGGAACGTTTGGGGCAGTTTCAGGAATATGAAGTCCAAAAATTGGATGTTGCGTAAATGATGATTCAGCGAGCGAACCATCGAGAATCGCGGTCACGAATGCTCGGGTCCATTTCAAACTAAATCGCTCACCTGTGCCGTAAGGACCCCCTGTCCAACCAGTATTTAATAGCCAAACATGAGAATCCTGTTCTTCGACTCGTTTTGCTAACCAGTGGGCATAATCCATGGGTGGTCGTGGTAAAAATGGGCCACCAAAGCAAGGGCTAAAGTTTGGTTGTGGCTCTGTGATACCCGCTTCAGTGCCAGCAAGTTTAGATGTGTACCCATTTATAAAGTAATACATCGCTTGCTCTGAAGTCAATTTACTTACTGGGGGTAAAACGCCAAAGGCATCTGCTGTTAGAAAAATTACATTTTTCGGATGACCGCAGACGCTGGGCACAATCGCGTCAGGAATATAATCGACTGGATAGGCGACGCGTGTATTTTCTGTTTTTGAACCATCGTCGTAATCAGGAATTCGAGTTTCGTCATTCAAGACAATGTTTTCAAGAACGGAACCAAATTTAATCGCATCCCAAATTTGCGGTTCACCTTCTTGTGTGAGTTTAATACATTTTGCGTAGCACCCGCCTTCAAAGTTAAAGATGCCGTCAGCACTCCAGCCATGCTCATCATCACCGATGAGAGGTCGGTTTGGATCAGCAGAGAGTGTTGTTTTGCCAGTTCCGCTAAGTCCGAAGAAAAGTGCAACATTGGCCGAATCGTCCTTGTCGACATTTGCAGAACAATGCATTGGGAATACATCGACTTCTGTCATATCAAAGTTCATCGCGTAGAAAATTGATTTTTTAATTTCGCCTGCATATCGAGTACCACAAATAACCACTTTCTTCTGTTCCATTGATTGGATAACACATACTCCGCTATTCAAACCGTAGGATTCGTACTCTTCAATCAACAAATTGCATGCGTTTATGATTGTCCAATCTGGAGAAAAGTTTGAATGATCAGCTCCTCGAATAAACATCGTTGAAGCGAAAAGGCATTGCCATGCTTCTTCAGTTACAACTGATACATTTAGACGATAGCGTTCATCAGCACCTGCGAAACCGTCAAATCGATATAGGTCCTCTTTCTTGCCTAAATATTCAGTTGCTAACGCTTCAATTTTTGCAAAATTTTCAGGAGTAATTGGCCGGTTTGTATTTCCCCAAGCAATCGCATCATGAACGCCAGGCGTGTCCTCTACGAATTTGTCGTTAGGTGAACGACCGGTACGATCACCAGTGTCGCAACAAAGTGCACCATTCGCTGCGAGGACACCTTCGCCACGCGCGAGTGAGATTTCAACAAGTTTGGCTGTTGAAAGATTAGAGTGCATGTTCACACCGGGAAAATCGAGCGTTTTTATTGCAGTTTTCATGGTTTTCTCATATCTAAAAAAGGACTTGATTCGTTTGACTGAAACCGCATATTCTACCTAACACAATGTCATTTTGTGTTTGTTATTCTATTGAAATTGCATCAAATTACGGGTTGATATTGACCAACGCCCCCGTTGCGGATACTCTGCCCATCCCCCCTATGGCGATCGTAGCTCAGTTGGTAGAGCACCGGGTTGTGATCCTGGAAGTCGCGGGTTCAAGTCCCGTCGGTCGCCCTTCTCATTAGAAACTGGCACATACTGCTAGCACCCCTCCTCCCAGACCTTCATACGCATGCAATTCCACGCAATCCAACATGATGTTTTCTCTGGCGATTACGAGGCCACGCGTGCATGTATTGAGAAACTCATTGAACAGGCAAAACCCTGCAAAAACGATTATATCGTTCTACAAGAGATGGCTGACACTGGTTGGTCCATGGACATCGATGCAATTACAAATATTGGCACACTAGAGTGGGTTTCTTCGCTAGCTAAACAACTCGGTGTTTGGATACAAACAGGTTGGGCTGAAAAAACTAAAGAACGAGCAAAAAATTGCGCCGCAGTTTGCTCACCAGATGGAAGCATCGTTGCAAATTACGTAAAAGTATTCATTTGTAATCCACTTGGTGAAAACAAACATTACGATGAAGGAAATGAACTTTTCATCCTACACATAGATGACATTACTATTTGCCCGCTCATTTGTTATGACTTACGGTTTCCAGAATTATGGAGACTTGCAGCCATCGAGGGAGTCGATGTTTTTACCGAATCATCAAGTTGGCCACTACCAAGGATTCACCACTGGAAAACACTCCTAACTGCTCGTGCAATTGAAAACCAAGCATTTGTCGTTGGATGCAATCGATCTGGCAAAGATGCGATTGCACATTGGGGAGGTTCATCCCTAATCGTTTCGCCGCTTGGTGAAGTACTCGCAGAAGCACCTGAAACTGGGAACCATACGATTTCGGCATCGATTGATCCAAAAATAGCGCATAATTGGCGTGCTTCGTTCCCTGCACTTGAAGATGTGCGAAAAGAATTGCTCGGAAACATCAAGGTTACCCATATCTACGGTTGATTCAAACTGCTTTGTAGGGTACGCTTCCATTCCAATTACGGCGAAATAGCTCAGTTGGTAGAGCACTGCACTGAAAATGCAGGTGTCCCCGGTTCAAGTCCGGGTTTCGCCATTAGAACGACATTATGGAAACTACTTCTCAAGCCGTTATTCTTGTCAAGTGCCCAGACCAAAGAGGCATTGTCGCCCGCTTAGCGTCAGCAATCCACGATACGGGCGGAAACATTTTAGACGCAGCACAATATACATCAGAATCTACGAACACTTTTTTGCAAAGGATTCATGTTTCTTGGACTGACAAAAACGCTACCCAAGAATCGTTTCAACTCGCGCTAAACCCCCTCATTGAATCACTACAACTCGATTTACAAATTAAGTGGGGCGAAGCAATGCGGAATGTTGCGATTTTCGTTTCAAAAGAAGATCACTGCCTGCACGATTTATTATT
>DTSO01000040.1 GCA_012965315.1 Phycisphaerales bacterium
GTAGAAGAACTTGCAAAAGCTCGAACTGAAGCAGGTGAACTAATTTCAAAAGCAAGGCAAGACGCTAAAGCTGCTGCTGAAGAATTACGTTCTAACAATATTCGCGAGCTCGCAGAAATGAAAAATGCAGCTACAGCTGACATCAACGCTGCTAAAAAAGCTGCCATTGGCGAATTGCACAATGAGGCAAGCACGCTTGCTGTTGCAATCGCTAGCCGCATTCTTGACCGCGAAATCTCTTCTGAAGACCAACAAACACTGCTCTCTGAATCACTTGCTGAGTTAGGACAAGCAAGGTGAATTTTCAAGCAGATGCACTAGCGACCGTCTACGCCAAAAGCTTGTTCGAACTTGCTTCAGACGCTGGCGGTAATGACAAAATTGTTGAAATCGCTGACGAACTAGAACAAATTTGCGAGCTTACTCGTGAAAATCAAGGAATTCGATTGTTCTTTTCTTCACCGATTATCGATGTTGTAAAACGTGGTGAAACTCTTTCATCAATATTTACGAACAGGGTTACAGATTTAACACTTCGTTTCCTTCTTGTTTTAAACAACAAAGGGCGACTCAATCATATTGAGTGCATTAATGTTGCATACGATTTACTCGTACAAGAAGCATTCGGTCGCATCGAGGTTGATATATTTACACCAACTGCTATCGATGCTGACTCCATCAACATCATTAAAGAAAAAGTACAAGCAATGCTTGGTAAAGAACCAATTTTGCACCCTTATGTAGACCCAGCGATGCTAGGTGGTCTAAAACTACGCATTGGAGATCAACTTATTGATGGTTCAGTGCAAACAAAACTTCGACGGCTCTCTGAAACCATTAAAAATAATGGTGGAACTGCCATCAGAGAACATTTTGAAACGTATCTAGAAGAAAATTAACTTACAAAGCCCTTTTCGAAGGCGAGGAATATCGTGAAGATAAAAACAGACGAAATCACATCAGTCATCAAGCAAGAAATTGAGCGGTTCAGCAGTGAACTTGAAATTTCTGAAGTGGGACAAGTTGTCGAGGTTGGTGACGGAATTGCACGAATTTATGGACTTTCTGGCTGCATGGCTGGGGAACTACTTGAATTCGAAACACCACGTGGCACAGTAATGGGCCAAGCGATGAACCTTGAAGAAGACACAGTTGGTGCCATCATTTACGGTGACTACCTTGCTGTTGAAGAAGGCAACACTGTCCGCACAACTAAAAGACTTCTTGAAGTTTCAACAGGTCCCGAACTACTCGGCAGAGTTGTTGACCCTCTTGGTAACCCACTTGATGGCGGACCTCCAATCAACGCATCCAGCTCTTCAAAGCTTGACATCGTTGCTCCGGGTATCGCTGCAAGACAACCAGTTATTGAGCCCATGCAAACTGGCATCAAAGCTGTTGACTCAATGATTCCAATTGGCCGTGGCCAACGAGAACTCATCATTGGTGACCGTAAAACTGGCAAGACTGCTGTCGCAATCGACGCAATCATTAACCAAAAACAATATTGGGGAACAGACGAAGCAGTTGTCTGCATCTATGTTGCTGTTGGTCAAAAAGACTCAACGGTTGCTGGTGTTATTGACACACTAAAGAAAAATGGCGCAATGGAATACACCATTGTAGTTGTTGCTGGTTCATCAACTGCTGCACCACTTCAATACATCGCACCATATGCCGGTTGCGCAATGGGCGAATATTTCATGTGGCAGGGCAAAGAAGGTAAAACACCAAAGCATGCCCTTTGCGTTTACGATGACCTTTCAAAACAAGCGACTGCGTATCGTCAATTGTCACTTCTTCTTCGTCGTCCTCCAGGACGCGAAGCGTTCCCAGGCGATGTTTTCTACTTACATAGCCGTCTACTTGAACGTGCTACGAAACTTTCTGATGCCAATGGTGGAGGTTCGCTTACAGCACTTCCAATCATTGAAACACAAGAAGGCGACGTTTCTGCTTACATCCCTACAAACGTAATTTCAATTACAGATGGCCAAATTTATCTGCAACCAGAATTGTTCGCCTCTGGCGTTCGCCCAGCGATTAACGTTGGTATTTCTGTTAGCCGTGTGGGTGGTAACGCTCAAATTAAAGCGATGAAAGAAGTCGCAGGTTCGCTCCGACTTGACCTTGCTGCCTTTCGTGAGCTTGAAGCATTTGCGCAACTAGGTACTGAACTTGATGCTGCTTCCCAGCAACAGTTGAATCGTGGTGCTCGCCTTGTCGAGTTACTCAAACAGGGTCAATACACACCATATAAGGCAATTGACCAAGCAATCTCAATTTTCGCAGCTTCAAAGGGATTCCTCGATGATGTAGATCTTGATAAAGTTAATACTTTTGAGTCTGGCCTCATCGAATATATGAACTCGACTGCAAAATCCACTAGGGATAAACTTACAGAAACTAAATCCTTTAAGGGTCTGGAAGATGATTTCAAGAAAGCAATCGGCGATTTTAAGTCCACATTCGCTGGCTAAGAACATCTTTTAAAATAATCCGTACAAACACCCTCGACATCATTGTCGGGGGTGTTTTTTTATCCATACCCTCTGTAAACTTACCCCAGAAGGTCTGACGCCAGAGGGTCGGACGCCAAGTTTGGAATGGCTTAAACACGGGTTAATAGCCGATTAGAGAGTGAATTATGAGTGATTTATCAACCCAGCATCGTCTAATTCCAGCTGCTCTTGAAGCCGTTGGCACCGCTTGTGCCGTCTCTAGAGCCGTCCAGGCAAATCTCGCACAATTATGCGAAGTAACCAAAGATGACCGTAGCCCAGTAACAGTCGCAGACTTTGCTGTTCAGGCGATTATTTCGCTAAGTCTTGCCGACCAATTGGACCCTTTAGATAGGCTCATTGTTGGTGAGGAAGATGCTGAGGTGTTAAGAACCGACAAGCAAGCATTAATTCGCAAAGCCGTCCTAGAAGCAGTTCAATCGTGGAGGCCGCAAGTAACAGAAACGGAAATGCTCGATGCAATCGATGCATGCAACCACGACGGCAGTGGCGACGGATTTTGGGCACTTGATCCAATTGACGGAACAAAGGGATTTCTTCGAGGACAACACTACGCTATCGCCCTTGGCAGAATAGAAAACGGCAAGGTCGTGGCAGGCGTAATGGGTTGCCCGAACCTTTCAATAGACCAATCCTTTCCCCTTGGTGAAGTAGACTCAGAGGGAGTTATGTACGCAGCATCCGAGGGCGCTGGTGCATGGGAATTTGCCGACTGTAATGCAACCTCTTCGCCGATGCGAATACTCGCACAAAAATATGACGCTTCACGACCTCTGCGATTTTGCGAGTCAGCAGAAAAGGGACACTCAAATCGGGGAGACAGCGGAAAAATAATTGATGCTATTGGCACTGAGGGGGAACCAGCTCGACTTGACAGTCAGTGTAAATATTCACTCGTTGCCCGCGGACAAGCAGATGGATATTTACGATTGCCAACAAGTAAAACGTATATTGAAAAAATATGGGATCACGCCGCAGGACTTTGCATTGCTACAGAAGCTGGAGCAATTGTAAGCGATGTTCGTGGGAACCCACTCGATTTCACACAGGGAACTCGATTAGAAAAAAACCGTGGTGTAATTTGCGCAATTGATGGACTCCATCAAAAAATTATCGCTGCGATTGATTCTCTATCGATAGCGAAAGAATAATCCAATGACCATCGATGCATGGATAACTTTATTTGCAATAGTCGTTGTCATCGGAGGGCTTACTCATAAAAAAAATTATGGTCCTGACCTCGTTATGTCTACAGGTCTTGTCTTCTTAATGATTTTTCGGGTAGTTTCGTTTGAAGAAGCAACTGCAGGTTTTGCAAGTCGTCCCCTTCTAATGATTGCGGGTCTATTTGTTGTCGCTGCGGCACTGCATGAAACGGGTGGTATTGAGCTCATCGGGAAAAAATTGCTCGGAAAGCCGGAATCACTTCCTGGTGCACAAGCGAGAATGATGGTGCCCGTTGCAGTGATGTCTGCATTCATGAATACAACACCAATCGTCGCGATGTACCTTCCGATGATCAAAAATTGGGCGACCCGCCTAAACATTCCACCATCAAAACTTTTTATGCCACTGAGTTTCGCAGGCATCCTTGGTGGGCAAGGAACAATGATTGGCACGGGTTCTAACCTCATAATTATGGGGTTGTTCATTGGCTGGTGGGACAAACCACATGCATGGGTGCAAGATTTAAACATAGGCCCTCCAAGCAACGTTGTCTCAATGTGGGGTTCTGCTTGGATTGGAATTCCAGTTGCAATAGCGGGAATTCTCTTTATTATCCTAACTGCAAAGTGGTTGCTACCAAACCGCGAAGCATTGCAATCAAAGAGAAGCGGCATACGAGATTATGAAATCAAAATGTCTATAGAGAAAGGTGCGTCAATCGTAGGAAAGACGATTGTAGGGGCAGATCTTCGTAACTTGCCGGGCGTATATCTGAATGCAATTATTCGTGGCAAAACATATATGGAAGCGGTTGGACCAGATGAAGTACTTCAACAAAATGACCAGTTAGTATTTGTTGGTGATGTATCCGCGATTGTGTACATTCGAAAAACAAGAGGGCTAATTCCAGCTACGGATGCGCTTGAACACATTCAAGGAAAAATATTTTCGCGAAAGATGATTGAAGCCGTCATTTCTGGCAACTCGCATCTTGCAGGTCAAACCATTAAAGATTCACAATTTCGAACCATGTACAACGCTGCAATTCTTGCTGTGCACAGAAATGGCCACCACATCGAACGGAAAATTGGTGACATTACATTGCAGCCGGGCGATACTTTACTTATCGAATCAAGCGATGACTTTTTGCTCCGATGGAGAAACAGTGCAGACTTTTATCTTGTGTCTGAAATAAAAAACTCGATGCCAAAATTGCACGACAAGGCTTTTAAATCTCTTGGCATACTTGCACTTCTTGTCTTCTTGTTAACAACTGGGTATGTCGACCGAGTTGCAGCAATTTGGGGTTGTGGTTTACTAATGATTGCAATGAGATGCATCAGCGGTCCACTTGCAAAGAAAGCCATTAACTTACAAGTTCTTATCGTCATTGGTGCTGCAATGGGAATTGGAAGTGCAGTTCAAACAAGCGGTCTTGCGAATACTGCCAGTTCCGCCCTGCTTAATTTTGCGAATGAAAGCAATATCGGCAATTACGGAACGCTTTTCCTGGTCTTTTTAATGACTAGTATTGCAGCCCAGTTGATGACGAACTACGGCGCTGCCGTCATTATGTTCCCCATTGTTATGGGTGCTGCGGAAGGCATTGGCGTATCACCGTATCCATTTGTTTTCACGATGATGGCTGCTGCAGGTTGTAACTTTTTAACACCAATTAGTTATCAAACGAATTTAATGGTGTACGGTCCTGGGGGTTATAAATTTATGGACTTCCCACGCCTAGGGCTTCCGCTTACCGTATTAGTTGCAATTCTTGCGACTTTCATCGCACCGCAAGTGTTCCCGTTTATTCCATAAACATGAAGTGGGTTTCAATTGCAATATCAATATTTACGCTCACAATTACAGGGCTGTGGTTGATTGGTAATTTAATCTCAGACAGATGGGGTTGGAGTCAATGGCTTGCGTGGATCCCAACACCGGTTGTGCTTGTATTTTTAATCACTACATTATTTTTTACATTCGTTTCAAAATGTAAAAAATTGTCTGCGTTTGTAACAGTCATTTTTGTAACTTCGCTACTTTGGTTTGGATTTAAAGAAAATAAATTATTTGCTGATACGACATCGCAACAAGGATTAAAAATAGTTGGATGGACAATGAGCCATCCGAAAGAAGCTGTATCAAAAGAGTCTGCTGATCTACTCATAAAACTGAACGGCGATATTACGTTGCTTACACATGGCTGGCATGTTCGCGGCGAAAATAGTATTAAAGAATGGATAGGTGAAAATAATAAACGAGTAATTAGTGGCCCGTTTACTCTTCTTACTAAATTAAAAGTGATTGAAGTTCGAACCTTAATCGCATCGGATGGTGTATACATATCCATGTTTACAATTGACACTACAGAACAATTGGAAAAACCCCTTGTCCTTTGGGCAATCGATTTGCCATCTTCTCTTTCCACGATTCGAATGAATACCGCAAGTAAGGTGCGGCGAATTCTTAGCTCAATCGAATACAAACAACCAGATGTTGTCCTTGGTGATTTTAATATGACGCGAAATAGTTACGCTATTAAAACAATGTTCCCAACGCTAATTGAAGCTAGTGAAATCGGTGGCAAAGGACTCATTGCTTCGTACCCCGCGAACTTCTCACTCTATCACATCGATCACATTCTGCTTAATAAGGCGATCAATTGCTCCTCTTATGAACTGATAAATCCAGATATCGGCAGACATCGCGTACAAATAGCCCTGATTGACTCCAAAAAATAATCAATTTTTATAAACGATTTACTTCGAATTACTTCGAGAAAATTGCGTATATTAAGTCGTCTAAATTTCGCATTCCGAGAAAGTCTTTCGGGACTTCAACTGAAAGTTGTGTTCGGATGATTACGTTGTCTATCCAAGATACAGAACCATCACCGCGAAGTTCGTTATACCCGATACCGTGACTAAAGTCAGATTTTGTTTGCATAGCATCAGTTACCAAAACAAGTTTATTGCCTTGAAGTAAGGATCTCATTCTGCCTGTTCGCCAATCTTTATGGCCAACGTATTGATAGTTTGCATAGAGCGGCTGACTGTTGGCTTTTGTATCCCATTTATCTTTACATTCTTCGTGTGTGTGCTCGCCCTTATGACTTGGGCAATAAAAAGAATCTGAAGAATCACAGTAATGCCATTTATAAAGATGACCAAGACCGTCCCAATCTGATTGTGCAAGAGGTTCAGGAACTGAACGATAACTTCCGGCAGCTAAGAATGAACTAAAACCACTTGACCCACTTCGAACGAGAGCGAGTTCGCCTGGATTTGGTTCAGCTAAATCTAAAACACTAGCAATTGGTAATCTGTTTCTATGGTCAGCGCTATACATAGTTAGTGCTTGGCCAAACTGTCGTTGATTCGCACCGCAAATAACTCGGCGTGCATTTTCACGAACAGAAGTAAGTGCTGGCATCAACAAGCCCATCAAAAGAGTAGTAATACTTATTACCACAATCAACTCCATCAAACTAAACGCACGACGATTGTTTGATGCCAATCGGTTTGTGTTTTGTTTAGATGTGTTCATTATTAGTGTCATTTATCGGTCCATACTTAATATACGAGACATCTATAGTCTAATCTAATACAACAAAAAAGCGATAATATTCTGAAAACTTCTGTAAAAAAACGCTACACTCTTTAAATGGTAGAATTGAATTCCTGATTTTGTTAGGATTTTGTTACCGTTTTGAGCTTTTCGAGGTCATGGAGAGTACTATTGCCTAACAATGAGCCAGATTATAGACTGATGCGTCGAGTTGCTCTCGGCGAAGAAGATGCCGTTGCAGAACTGTATGATCGCTATTGCGCGCTTGTTTTTAAATTATCTTTACAATTTTTATCAAATAATGCAGAAGCAGAAGATGCTGTACAAGAGGTATTTGTGCGCCTTTGGAAGACTGCGGACAGATTTGACCCCAGAAAAGCTAAATTGGTGACTTGGGTGATGCTTATTACCAGACGTCACTTAATTGACCGAATTAGGCGAAAAACGGTACGTCCTAAGCAACAAGAATTTACAGAACACCATGAGGTTTCTGCAACCGATACGCCCCTGCCATCGAATACTTTACTACATGAACGCAACGCATTGCTCTGGCAAGCATTACAGACACTTCCTGAAATGCAACGCACAGTCATCGAAAGGGCGTATTTTCATGGGTTCACTTTACGCGAAGTGAGCAAACAGTTAGACGCGCCGCTTGGAACGGTGAAATCGGCATTGAGCCGAGGATTACTCCGCCTGAGGGAGCATAGCAGTAAAGAAATATCTGCTCAACTTTAAAGAAGGACCACACAGGGTGGTCGATTGAATGAACTATGACGAACGAAACACACAACTATAAGCAACTCCTTGAACTCGCAGTTCTTGAAGCACATGGTTTGCTTGAACAAATCGAAGTCGATCTGTTCACTCGTTCTTTCCACGATGCACCAGCATCCATTCAAGAAGAAATTATCCGAATACAAGAAAAGTTCGCGCTAGATGATTCACTACTACCCGCTGAAAATCCTCCTGCAGAATTACGCAAAAAAGTTCTTCAATCTGTTGCTGAAACTGCAGACAAAGAAGCACAACGACTTGCGCCTCTTGCACTTATTGGTGCCCGAGCAAGTGCAGCACAGGCTCAACTTGGTCCATCGCGATCTGTAACTTTTTGGAGAACAGCAGCAGTCGTATTATTCGGCGTTGCAGTTGTACTCGCAGTTATTTCTCTTGATGCCCAAACAAAAGCAAATCGCAATGCACAAATTGCTCTAAATAGCGCAACTAATGCTGAACTAGCCGATATGGTTGGCCACAAATTCAGTGAATTTATTGGAAACCCATACTGCCAAGTTACTCGCCTCGAGCGAGAAGGTAGCAATTCAAATGGCTACCTTCGAATTGCGCTCAATGAACGGTTTGGAAATGGCTTTGTTCTAGGCATCGACCTTGAAAAAGGCGAAGAAATAATCATTCAAGGCACAACTCTAAGTGGTGAAATTATTGAGCTCGCTCGAATAACAGCAGACGGTCCAATCATTGGACAAGATTTCGATATTGACCAATCCCTTGTTAAGGGAATGACAATTGCTGCAGTCGATGCAAAAACCGGCAAGCGCTGGGTTTAACATCCAAATCAACAAATTAATATTCATCGCCGAAACATAGCAAAAAGAGATTGCCGTGCGACGCACACACAGTAGGTGAGCTCAAACCCAGTACCAGAAGGTGGGCTCGTGTGTCGACATTCCAAGACTTCCACTCCAGCAAAACTGTGAGGCATGACTATCGATGCAACTTTAACGATCCCTGAGGGTTCGATAGGATCGAGCACATACACACTGCGTGTACATCGCACGGCAACCTATCACTAAGTCAATCGTACAATACCATTTCCACCATGTACTGCAAGGACTTTTTTTGAAAATATCTTCAACAACCCAACATGCCCGCGAATTAATTGCTTGGGCATTTTTACCTATGATGATGGGCGCAATTGAAGGTGGCGTTGTCGGTGTACTCACCAAACGAATGTTTGAGGGTGTTGTTGAACAAACAATTCTCGATTGGTCTGTTGCATCTCTTACAGCAGCGCAAGGATTTGCAAGTATTTCAAGTTTTTTATGGGCGGCATTTAGCCACGGACGGCACAAGATTCGTTTTATTACGGCATTAAAAATTGCATGTGTAATTCTTGTCGGTGCGGTTGCGTTCGTACCGCAAACTGGTTTTGGGCTCGGGCTTCTTTTATTCTGTGTAATCGGAACGCGTGTTTGCTACACAGGAATTGTCACTTTGCGGACAACCGTTTGGCAAGCAAACTATCCACGCACGAGTCGAGCATTCGTCGCAGGAAGAATTGCAACCGTGCAAGCGCTCGTTCTCGCTACTGTTAGTTTTGGTGTTGGCGAGGCGATGGATTTAAATGAAAATGCAATTCGATGGGTATATCCAGTTGCAGCAAGTTTTGGTGTGTTAGGTGCTTGGGTTTACAGCAAAATACATGTCAGAGGACACAGGGAACTATTAACTGACGAACGCAATTCGCCACACCTCGTTTCATTTCTACCGTGGAGAACCTTCGGCTTGCTTTTCGAAGATAAGTCCTTTGCGAAATATATGGCATGCCAATTTGTGTTTGGCGTCGGCAATTTAATGCTCACCGCACCGCTTGTCATTATTCTGAGTGACCAATTTGACCTTGGATACCTTGGTGAAATTTTGATTGTTTCTACAATTCCAATTTTAATGATTCCGATCAGCACGCTGTTCTGGGCGAAACTCCTAGACAAAATGCATGTGCTATCGTTTCGCTCCATTCACAGTTGGTTTTTTGTTGTGTCATCTCTTTGTATTGGCATTTCGATAGCTACGCATTCTGTCTGGGGACTTTGGGCTGGCGCTGCTATTCGGGGTATTGGTTTTGGAGGTGGTGTCCTAGCGTGGAATCTTGGGCATCAAGATTATGCACCTGTTGAGCAATCGGGCAGGTACATGGGGTTGCATGTCACGCTTACTGGCATTCGGGGGCTCCTCGCACCCGCATTTGGTATGGCGATTTATTCATATTTGATATCAAAGGGTTTCCAAGCAGGGCCAATAGTCTTTTATACTGGCGCATCGCTTTCTGCAATTGGTGGAATTGGCTTCATTTTCCTCGCAAAAGCACGTTTATCAGGTAAAAAGTAATTCCTATCACTTAGGAATTTGGTACGATACAATGCTCGCCTGTTTTTTCACCAGGCATGTGAACCCCCGTCCGTTTCCAATTTTTTAATTGGGCTATGTTGCTCAAAGAAACAACGGCTCACACCCAGCAACCACGACAGCGACCCCGTGGCCAAGTTAGAAACGTTTGTCGCAAACCCACATGGTAGACCACAATCTGATCGCGGATATTGGAATTGATTCCGATGATATCGATGCAATGATTCTCGCCTCTCTTGGCGCTGAAGTTGCAGGCGGAAACATGGATGCACTCATTTCTAGTGACATTCAACAATTCATTCCAGGAAATATGCTCAAAGGCAAAATCGTTGGCAAAGCTGGCGATGATGCAGTTATCGACGTCGGCCTTAAATCTGAAGGCCTAATTCACAAAAGTGAATTTGACGATTGGGATACACTTGAATCAGGTGTAGAAATTGAAGTTATTCTCGAAGACCTTGAAGATGAAAATGGCATCATCAAGTTATCCAAACGAAAAGCAGATCGTATTCGTAACTGGGAAAAAGTTCTTGAAACATATAACGAAGGTGACATCGTTGAAGGCAAAGGCATTCGACGAATTAAAGGTGGTATCCTGGTCGACATTGGCGTACCAGCATTCCTCCCTGCTTCACAAATTGATGTACGCCGACCTGGTGATGTCAATGAATTCATAGGAAAAACTATTCGCGCTGAAATTCTAAAAATTGACGAGCCGCGACGAAACATCGTTATCAGCCGTCGAACACTCATTGAAAATGAACGCGACGAAGCGAAACAACGATTACTCAACAAGATTAGCGAAGGCGACATCATTGTTGGCAAAGTTACAAATGTTGCAGAGTTTGGCGCATTCATTGATCTTGGTGGCATTGACGGCCTTCTTCATGTCACAGACATGAGTTGGGGTCGAATCAAACACCCGAGTGATATGTGCAAAACTGGTGACGAACTTGAAGTTAAAGTTCTTAAAGTCGACTTCGATACAGAAAAAATTGCACTTGGGCTCAAACAAAAAGACGTCTCGCCTTGGGATGACATCGAAAGTCGATTCCCAATTCAAGCACGAGTTACTGGCAAAGTTGTCAACCTTGTAAGTTACGGTGCATTTGTTCACCTTGAAGATGGCGTTGAAGGTCTCGTTCACGTTTCAGAAATGTCATGGCGAAAACGAATTAACCACCCAAGCGAAGTTGTTTCTCCAGGTGATGAAATCGAAGTAGTAGTACTCGACATCGATAAAGATAAACATGAAATTTCACTTGGTATGAAACAAATTGAATCGAACCCATGGGAAATCGTCGCTGAAAAGTATCCAATCGGAACTATCGTTTCAGGCGCTGTTCGCAACCTCACCAACTACGGTGCGTTTGTTGAAATTGAACCAGGCATCGACGGCTTACTCCATGTAAGTGATATTTCATGGACTGAGAAAATTGCTCATCCAAATGAAAAGTATAAAAAGAACGACGAAGTCGAATGCATGGTTCTTGAAATTGATCAAGAAAAACAACGCATTTCACTTGGCATTAAGCAAATGCACGAAGACCCATGGCAAAACGCAATTCCAGAAGCGTACAAGCCAGGTATGGTTGTACACGGCATTGTTACTAAAATTACAAACTTCGGCGTATTCGTCGAACTTGAAGACGGCCTAGAAGGATTACTACACATCTCCGAACTTGCTGACAAGAAAGTGGACAGCCCACAAGACATTGTCAAAGCGGGTGAAGAAGTAAATGTGAAAATCCTACGTGTCGACTTAGAAGATCGTAAAATCGGTCTCTCACTTAAACGCGCACTATCTGGCGAAGAAGTAGAAGAAAATTGGGAGTCACATGTACCAAAAGGTGATACTCCAGCGCGTGGCGGCATGGATGACCACGGTGCACTTGGCACTGATAAAATTGAACTGTAATTTCAGTTCTTTCTAGTACAAAAGAGCGCGGCCCGTTTCTAAGAAACGGGCCGCTTTTCTTCTCTCTTCTCCATACATCGGGGGGCTGAAGTTAACACAGAGCTAAAAAGGTTAACACAGTCAAAATGACTACTTTACGTCTATGACGTGTCAACTCTGTTGCATGCTTCAGCATTCGCATCTCTCTAATTCCTCTTCTCTAAATTTCGTTCGCAATGTCACTTGGACACCGCTATCATGCACGCACTTCAATTAGATGCAAGTCTTAAATCATTTTTTTATGAGGAATACCACGTTGGTACGTTTTTTCGCCCTTCTAGCCCTATTTATTTCTATCTGTACGGATTATTCCGGTGCAAACGAACTGACATTTTCTGATACAAATGTAGCAATACATGCTGTCAGAAGTTGGATTGAAGATGGATTGCATGTTCCAGAAGAATACCACTCGCAACTTCCAGAGGATACTTCTGCTTGTATTATTTTAAGACATCACGGTCAACTTCTCGGGGTTGGCGTTTCGAGCAATAGCAAACAACCATTGATCGATGCCGCAACTAGTGCGTTTGCTGAAGCAAACTCTAATTCAAGTTTTTCGCAACTAAGCCCTGAGTTTAAAGAACTAGCCAGCAGTTCCATTTCTATTGAATTAGAACTTGGCAGTAAACCAATTCCTTCTCCGCATAAAAATTTTAAGCGATTCGCAAAAAGAATCGAAAAAGGAATTAACGGAGTAGCGGTACGAAGAATGGAAAAGTGGGGTGTCCGAATGCCCGCAGCTATGCGGTTGTCGCCAAGAAGAACTATTTCAAGTGTACTTGCATCGATATGTTTGAACGTTGGCGTTCACCCATCAGTTGCCGTATCGGGAAATCTTTCTACTACAGAAGATGTCACTCTTTACATAATTCCAACGATTACCGGCTTCCAAAAAAATACTGGTGATGAAATTAAACTTCTTATTAGAGGAGACGAACTAGTTTCGCAAATACAGAACAAGTCCGAATTAGAAGAACTCGCACAGCGGCTTGCTACGCATTTGATTGCATGTATTCGCGAATCAGGCAGCGTCATTGGCGGATATCAACCCGAGACTGATTCACTTTC